>MPNG01000052.1 GCA_002238905.1 Alphaproteobacteria bacterium bin98
GTCACAAAAAGTTATATCAAACTGTTCTTTTTGATTTATTTTGACTCCCACAACCACAACGGGTCCTGACCAAGGTCCATATCCGACCTCATCTATTCCAATTGTTGTAGTGTTTTTCTTTTTCATTCCATAATCAAAAATACAAGCCATGATACTATGCGGTTATGAGAAGGTCTTTAATATTATCTGTTCTGTTTTGCAATGTGTTTTGTGGTGCAACACTATCTTATCCTCTGTGTGACAAAGATCAAGTCTTTCGAGTTATTATAGCTTCTGTTGATGATGGACGAAGATACCATACCTTTGCGGGGCATGGCCCTGGAAATAACTCTTTGGTATTACTAAAGAGTGATATAGAAGAATCTGAGTGTGTCTCCAATCAATTGTATGAAAAATTACGACCAATCTTGGGTCGTCATCCCCTTTTGGTTTCAAAAACACCAGATCAAAAAGTTATTATCAAGCTAGGTGAAAAAGAGATTATGAGAGGTTTGGCACAAGAGCGTGAGAGACAGACATTTTTTTTAGAAGAGTTTGAAAATATAAAGTTTTATTTTTATGGAGAATATGTGGTTTCTTCTCACAGTATTTTTCCTTTATTTGAAACACAAGAAAAGAACGTTTGTTTTTCAAAGGTGGCCATTTTTCAAAAAAAACAATCACAATCTAGTATATATCCCGATCGTCCGGCTTACACCCAGGGTGCTTTTGTGGTTAATGATGATGACAGTGCTGTTTTTGATAAGATGTTTGAGAAATCTACGGTTGTTTTGCCTCACCCCGAACCTTTGCTTGTTGACACAAAACACCTTTGTTATTTTGATAGCATTCGATTAAGCAAAAGGACGGGTTTATTAAAACTACAAAGCCGCCACATTAGCAGTGCGTCTATGACAGCAATACCTTCAGATGTTATATCCTGCTTGGTGAGAGTACAAAAGTTACCAGTTTCTGTTGGGTCGTTTGCTTTTCCTTTTAGTGTCAGTCTTGTGCAATTGAGGTACCAAAAACACAGGGGTAAGCAAGAAGGTTGGGGCATTGGACCTGTAATTGAAGAAGCGTGTGAGTTTCATAAATATGATGAAAAAAACAAAAAAAAGATAGAGTTCGTAAAGGAGATGATTCAGGGATACCCAAGAAGTAAGAAATGCGAAATGACCCCTGTTGTACCGTTTTTGTTTACAAAACTTTCCGTAGAGGTAGACAATGCTAGTATAGGTCGATACTTTATTGATTTGGTGAAAGAGGAGCCTGCGTCTGCAAGTTATTCAGAGTTGACAGAATATAGTGTTCATAAATTCAGAGTGATTCTTCAAGCATGATAGTTATGGATATTTGATGGGGTTTGATCCATAAAAAATATCAGATCTTGCTGAAAAACTCTGACTTTCCCATGCAAATTCTGCGCAGGTTAGACCTGTGACTTCTGGAAGAGGTGACCCAATCTTTACTCCGCAAGAATAAATAGGAATATTTCTCTTAATGTCTTTGTTTTTGTATGGTTGTTGTTCTCTAGAAATAAGAGTGATCTGGTCATTTTCTTTTTTGAGTGTGGCATCAAAAAAGGCATTTTTGTGGTGGTGAATAAACATATGAAATCTTTCTTCTTGCACCAAGGATTGAAAAAGACGAAACAGCGTTGGTGTGCAGACGACTCTAGCAGGTAAAGGATCAACATCCTTGCCTTGAAACTTGCATAAAATTTTTCACAATATTTAAAAACAAGGGGCTCATACCCTCTTCTGTGATGATTCTATCAAGAGGTATCACTGAATCTGGGCAAGAGCTGCATGGTTTTGTAGGTTGTTTGAGAACATACATGATTCTCAGGAATGAAATCAGCCTCATAACACAACGATTGCAATAAAGTGGTGATAAATAATAATTAAACTGTGCTGGTAGATACAACTCTTTTTTTGGCGGCCATTTTTTCGGCCACTAGTGAATCAAGTACATAAGCGTTACAGTCTACATGAAGTGCCAAATGTAGGGCCTGTAACACTGAGTGGTTAGATGCAGTTGGGTCATCAATGCTATAAAATGGAATAGGATTTGAAAGTATGTGCTTTGCCATTTTTTGTTTTTCCAAACAAAAAGGATAAGTGCAAAAGATGGCATCAAAAAGATGAGGATTTTTTCTTTGCTGCAAAACATCCTGAATTGCCCGAATAGTTTTTTCGCTCTTTTGTAGAGTGTGGTCAGAACTTAGGTGTGAAGTAGGCACAACTGATAAAGTGACACCATATCGATTCTTTAACAAGGAAGAGAGCATTAGGGCGGCAGTATACTCTGTCGTCACTTTACTAACATGCAAGCTTTGAAGAAACTCTTTTTCTACTTCGCCTCTGCAGTCTTTTTCTGTTAACAATCGTTCTGAGGCAAAAAAATAAAAATGAGTATGTCTATGCTTTGAAACTAATTCGATTAATGATCCTATATAACATTCAACAATAGCAACCTTTGGCCTTTTTGCAATCTTTTTTTTGTAAAAACTATTAACATCTGCAATTTTCAAAGCCTCTCTCAGTGCATCATCAACAATATCACTACAGCTCTGATCGGGGAGTTTTAGGCCATTAGCTAAAAAGTAGCACTCAGACCATTTGAGCACACGTAGTGGTAGATTTGGATTGGGGGGAGGAGGAGGAGCCAGAGCTTCACACTGATCGGAGTGTTGGGTAGTTAGAAAGAGGCGCCTAGACCACTTATTCACCCCCTCTAGTGGCGGATGATTGTCAAAAAGAGGAACCACATCTGCAAACTTATGATAGAATTTTTCATAATAGCTATAAAAAAAAGGATTCACCCTACCGACACTTATGATTTTTTGAAAAGATTGCTCTTCCTCTGGCGCTAGTCTCTCCCCCTGTTTTTGTGCGCCATAACAAAACGTTTGTAATAAAAATGTAAAAATAAATACCAGCACTTTAAAAACCTCGTTTTGATTGTAGGTTGTTTTCGTGTTGGTGTAAAGGTTTAAAACTGATCCGAATTCCATGTTTTGCTACCCGTCTTGCTGGCATTATGGTTCATATCGTGACCTCTTAAAGTTTTCGATAATATATATTCTGAAGATATTTCCTAAGATTTGGGCGTTTTTGACCACAGGGGCGAGCAATTCTTTAAGGTTTTTGGACACCATACAGATTTCTGCTTTTTGGATTATATCAAAGCCTTAATCTTGGTTTCTGTGTAGAATGATAGATGTACGGCTTAATACTTCTGAGCAAACTTTGTTGTTCTCAACGCTAAACCTTCACCTTGGTGTGGGTCTCACCTTATACCCTTTACTCTTCGCTTCTGTGTAAAATGCAAGATCTAGGGATTGTAACATTTTTAATTTGTTCTCAACACTGTAAACTGGCATATGGCATTGAAGCACATGATCTGCCACTCTTTGTTTAACCGATAAAGGACGTAGGCAAACTATACCATCATATTGGTGCAAGTTGAAGCAATGCTCTACCCTCGTTATGGTTTGTTGGAAGATCAGATTCTTTATTTGCAAGTGGGATTTCAGCACTATCAAAAATGACTGTCATAGATATAAAAAAGCTAATCATATGGAATGTGGATTAATGCTGTAGACCAATCCTTGCGCCCAATGTAGTACTCTACTATAAATGCCGAACCTAGGGCTCTTAAAATTTTCCGGTTAGATGGTGTTTTGTCATAAATATCATAAACCGGAATACTTCTTTTAAGAATATGATCTGCTAATTTTTTTCTCGCTAAACTAAAAGGATAAGAAGACAGCATACCATCAGAGAAGGATGGACACTGAAGATAAAGCAAGCTTGTGAGGAAAAAATTGGCTGACTCTGAAACTTCATGAACCTTCATTCTCATTGTGTGCGAGTGGTGTGTTTGGACCCACTCAGCTA
The DNA here is from genome assembly GCA_002238905.1 of Alphaproteobacteria bacterium bin98. Lineage (GTDB taxonomy): Bacteria > Pseudomonadota > Alphaproteobacteria > Bin98 > Bin98 > Bin98. The sequence continues at coordinate 3,885 of MPNG01000052.1, forward strand.
TCGAACTTAAAGCAGTATATTCTGTGTCAGCCATAAATTGAGCGTTTTTTGCTAGTATAGCTGCTTTTTGGGCAGACACCACTCTATCAAGCAAAGAATCTCTCATTTGCAATAGCTCATCAGCGCTGGTATCAAAACTTAATGCATGGTCGTTTTCCTCGGACATATTCGAAGGTTGTGGTTCTGAGGGAAAAAAATAAGAAATTAATGCCGTACGAGCAGTTTGAGCCAATATTTCATAATTCATATCTTTGTGTTGGTTTGCGGTATTTTCAAGGAAGGACTTTTTCATTTGCATAAAGAAAGGATCACGCTCAAAGATTGGGCCTGTAAAGTCTTGGCTGGTCAAAAACCGACTTGAGGCAATAAAGCAAAGATTGGCTTGTGTATAAGTTGTGACTATTGAGGCTACTGCGTTTAGAGAGATTTGGCAGACAACAAAACCTTTTCTTGTAGATGGGCTCTGCTTTGTTGATTTATCACTAGTAACACTATAAGGATAAGCGTCGGTTGCTAGTGCTGCCCTAAGATCATGATCCAGAAGTTTTGCGAGTCGATCTTCAGGAAATTTTTTGGCGTTGCTATATAAATATTGTTGACACCAACCAACTAGTTTATAAACATCCCTTCTATCAGGTAAAGGTTTAATATTATAGTCTTGAAACTCTTCATAAAATTTTTCACAATATTTATAAAAAAAAGGACAAACACCACTATCTGTGATGATTGTTTCAAGTGATCCTTCTGCCATGCGA
>MPNG01000006.1 GCA_002238905.1 Alphaproteobacteria bacterium bin98
GTACGTCAAAAGGAATCGTGACTACCGCTGCATTTTTAAGGGTTGTCCAACCGTCCATGGTTGTTGTGTTTGCAGGGGTTTGCGCATTCTTTCCAAAGAGTCCAAGCTTCGCTGCTTGCTGTGCTTGATCTTTCCCCTGAATTGGACCTACAGCTGATTTTTTGAAAACAGCTCTCTTTCTTCCTAATCCGTGCCCAGAGGCATCCAAACAGGACTGTGCAGCTATTGTGAGTAGCAATAAATATTTAAACATGTTTCAACCTCTCTTTATAATGTTATCGACAAATATCAAAGTAAGTCAATGAGACGGCATTTCAAATAAAAGATATAATTGAATAGGTATGTTTTTTCACATCATTTATTTTTTGGAAGCAAATAAAAAAGGCTGGAAAAACAGCCAGCCTTTTTTATTATATTGTGTAAGTAGCTTTCAAACAACTGCCACGCTATTGCATATCCCAGGAAGAAAGCTCAAGAGTAAACTGATTTGCCAGAGCTTGCATGTAGTGGCCTCTGTCGAGGGTCTCCAGTTCAAGCATACTATCGAAATCAGCGCACATCCTTCTTCCGTTATTGCGGGCTAGGGCGTTTGCTGCCAGAGCAGATAATTTATCTTCTGGTAGTGTTTGATTTCTCTGCCATCCATAGACAGGCGCCAGAGCGTTCTGATCGGTTATCAAGGATCTTGCTTTCAGGAGTGTTGGTTGATCAAAAATATCCTCGAAAACACAGAGTCCTGTGTTTTCAGCAGCTTCAAGAGCGTCAGCTAATACTTGCGCTGTAGCGTGCTGGGCGCCATGCTGCGTAATTATTTCATCCAGAAAGGCTTCTATATTTGCAGCGCTCGCATTATAGTGCTCTACGTATAATCCTGCCGGTATGTTGAACAGTTTGGCTTTGTAACAAACGTGGTTGTGCACTATATTCTCAACTGCCTTACCAATAGGGGCGTTGATTACGACCTCTTCTTGCCGGTCTAATACTGTATCGCCGTTAAGATCGTACAGAAAGTCATCCGCTGTAAATTTGAAACCTATCATCCATTCTGGTGGGGCTATGTCAAGAGGGTTGTCTAACTCATTATTAGCAAATTTTTCTGATAAAAATCTAGCACTGCTAAGTTTATCAGATGCTCCAACAAGATCCACTGTCTGCGCGTCACTTAGTCTATCATGAATAGTATCCCAATCTTCTTCTGGAGCGTACATCCCACAATTATGTATGGTGGCTAGTATTTCGTTTAGTCTGGGGGAATATTCTTCTGCCACCATCAGCAAAGCGATCAGCTTTTGGAAGTCGCCGACTTCGCCAGAGCCCTGATCCCATTCGGTGAAAGCGAATGCAGCTGTACTTTGTAGGTGTTTTAGTATTGCATCAGGCGCCTCTGGCCAGAGATCTGCGTTCAAACGCTGATCAGACTCATGCACTAGATCAGCCTCCATTTGAGTTCCGTTGTTCTGTGCTGCTAAGATATTTCGTGCAAAGCGTAGGTTTAATCTGTAGTCATTGAGTGGTTTATACTCAGCACCTAAGAGACCTCCGCTCCTATTCAAGAGTAAATAGTCCATAAAATCGGCCTGATTTCTTAGGCAATGGAGCAATATGGAATTTACTTCCAATGCAGATCCAAAGTGTCTCTCCATCACTCGACAAAATTCCAAAAAGCGATCGTCGAGATTTAGATTCTGCTGGTTGAGGTCTGGAAGTTGATTGTGGAAAGTATAATTAGCAAGAGCAAGTCCACCATACTCTGCGAAAATCGGGATGTGCTTTACCAGTACATCCCCCCAGGTTGTTGGTGTATCTTCATGACGTCTACGAAGCTCTTCTCTTTCTTGCTGATTGGGTTTTAACCCTTTATCTATTTCAATGAAAATATTTTCGACGTCTCCTTTCTTCAAGAAGGGATCATAATGCCGCGCGAAGTCGTATCGCGATGTGGAGAGGTGCTTTAGTTCGAAAGCAGCCTTGTGTCCCGAAAGATCATCGGGCAAGTGAACAACAGCAGCGAGCCTACCATCATAAGAGATTGATGCGAATTTTTCATCATTGGTCGCAACAGCAAACGTTGGGTCGACTAGCGGGAGTCCCATAAAAGCCTGTGAGATCTCTGCTAGTTTCGCATCCTTGCATCGAGATAAAAAACTGCTTACAAATTGAAGGATTTCAGGAGAGCGGAGGTCTCCAGGCCAAATCTCAAATCCCTTATCGCGATTAATCGCTTGTTGCCGGTCGCAAACTTCTTCAGTAGTTTTGCCCATGAGTATTGGGGCTTGTAATTGACGCCAGTTCAAGAGCTTGATTCGTGGAATTGCTGTTTTTCGCCCTGCCTCCATATCAGGTGTTAAAAGTGCTGCTAATAAAGCAAATATAAATAAATACTGCATAATATCTCCTTTGTCAATATCCTATGCGCATTATACCGTATTGATCTCAGGCAATCAATATGATGTGTGCTTGTGGCATGAGGTATAAATTATAACTGATTGAAAGAAGAAATCCAGTTTTGATTGGCGTCAAAAAATGGTCTTAAATCAGTAATGTTTGCCTTCAACATAGTCAAGCGTTCTACGCCTAGACCAAATGCAAAACCTTGATATAAGTGAGGATCAATCCCAGTTTCTTGCAAAACGGAGCGATGGACCATCCCACAACCCAGAACTTCTAAAAAAGAGCCATCTTCAAACGCAATATCCACCTCAGCAGAAGGTTGTGTGAATGGAAAATAACTGGGGCGTATACGAAATCTTAAGGCACTGTTGTTAAAGAAAAGAGATAGGAATGTTTTCAGTGTCCAAATGAGATGGGAAAAAGAAATGCGCTTGTCTATCACTAACCCCTCAATTTGATGAAACATAGGCGCGTGAGTTGCGTCTGAATCTGATCGAAAAACACGACCAGGTGATAAGATTTTCAAAGGAGGTTTTTTTTCACGCATCGTTCTGATTTGTGTATTGGAGGTATGTGTGCGCAAAACAGTATTTTCGTTCAAGTAGAAAGTGTCCTGCATACTGCGGGCTGGGTGAAAAGGTGGGATATTTAATGCGTCAAAATTAATAATGCTTTTTTCAACTTCTGGTCCGTCAAAAAGTTGAAATCCCATATGCGCAAAGATAGAAGATATGCGTTGAATTGTTTCTGTTGTTGGGTGTATTGCGCCCAGGGAGGGGATTTGGGGTGAAAGAGATATGTCTGGCTGGTCATTCAGCAAAGATGTATGAAATTCTTGATCACGAATTTCTCGCAGCGTTTGAGAAAAAAGATCCTCAAGCATTCTTTTATGTTTATTCAGCTCTTGACCAATAATCTTGCGTATTTCAGTATCTGCATTTTTTAAGACTTTCGCGGCATCTGTAAGGGCAGATTGCTTGCCAAAGATCTGATGACGAAGCTCTTCTAGCTCACGGGTCGAAGAGGCTTGTCGTATAGAAATCTCAGATGTTTTCGTGAAGCTTTTTAGAGACAACAGTAGTTGCTCAGTGCTCATCACACAACACGCTTAATAATACTTGTAAATACTTCGGGCTGGCGCACAGCAATATCAGCAAGTGTTTTTCTGTTCATCTCAATGTTATGTTTTTTCAACAAATGCATAAAAGTGGAGTAGGTGAGATTGTGCTCACGTACAGCAGCATTAATACGTTGAATCCACAAGGCACGCATTTGTGCTTTTCTTTTTTTACGATCGCGATAAGCGTATTGTAATGATTTTTCAACAGCTTGCTTGGCAATGCGGAAGCAGTTTTTTCTACGTCCTCTGAAACCCTTAGCGAGCGCTAGTATCTTTTTTCTTCTGTTCCGACTGGGAACCGCTTTATTAACTCGAGCCATTTTCTTTATCTCTATAGTTTAGTAAGGCATCATCTTTGAAAGTGCTGGTGCGTCTGCTGGGCTCACCAAGACAGCGCGGCGTCCTGCGCGTAGTGAGCGCATTGATCGGTTTCGCATGTTGTGCTTGTGGCAAGCACGAGCTCTCATAAATAGACCTGTAGCCGTTTTTTTAAATCGTTTTTTACAACTGCTTTTAGTTTTAAGTTTATACATCAAACCACCAAAGTTATCTTATCACTTTTTACGCAAAGGAGCAAGAATCATTGAAAGATTTTTTCCATTAAGAGAGATTTTTCCATCAGCCTCGCCAACTTCGGCGACATCAGCTTTGATGCGATCGAAAAGCTCTGACCCTAAATTTTGATGTGTGATTTCACGCCCTCTGAAAAAAAGATCAACCTTCACTTTTTTACCTGCCTGAAGAAACTTATAGCAATTTTTCACTTTTGTGTCGTAATCATGCTGCCCGATATTTAGGCGAAATTTCACCCCTTTGACTTCGATAATGTGATGGTGTTTTTTAGCCTCGCGTGAACGCTTGCTTTGCATGTATTTATGTTTGCTGTAATCTAATATTTTGCATAAAGGGTAAGGGTTTTTGTCTGCAACCATAAAAAGATCTAGGTCTTGATCCCGTGCTATAGCGATAGCTTGAGATGTTGACATCTTTCCAAGCATCTTTCCGGTTTGGTCTATCACCTCCACGGTTGGCGCTTTGATGAACTCGTTAATATTGGGGCGCGGCTCGCGTCTGACTTTTTTATATTGTTTCATTACTACAAGCATTTAATAACAGCTTTAATGTCTCTTGCAAAGACAGTGTTATGTTTTTTTGCTCTCCTAAAATTTTTAGTGATACAGTTTTGCTCTCAGCTTCGCGTTTTCCGATTGAAATGATGAAGGGAATGCGTTTGTCGATAGCTGCGCGTACTTTAAATCCAATTTGTTTGTTGCGCAAATCTTGGTGTACACGTATTCCATTTTGCTCCAAAAGCTCTATGCACTCTTGTGCGAAAGAATCGGCATGCTGTGTGATTGTAAGTATGGCGACTTGCCAAGGTGCAAGCCACATAGGAAGGATGCCTTTTGTGTCCTCGATTAAAATAGCAAGAAACCTTTCCATGGATCCCAAGATAGCTCTATGCATAAGAACAGGGTGTGTTTTTTTGTCGCTCTCATCTGTGTAGGTTGCGTTGAGTCTTTGTGGCAAAATATAGTCCAGTTGTAATGTGCCGCACTGCCATTTGCGCTTTAGTGCGTCTTGCAATATGAACTCTAGCTTGGGGCCATAAAAGGCGCCTTCGCCTTCATTGACTGTGAAGGGAATGCCCATGTTGTTGAGCGCAGTTCTCAGAGATTCCTCGGCGCGCTCCCAGAGTGCGTGATTGCCCAAGGCGTTTGTGGGCTTTGTGGATAAGCACACCTGAATGTTTGTGAACCCAAAATGCTTATAAACTTCAAAAAGAAGAGAGCAAAAAGACTCTGCTTCTTGCTGAACTTGATCTTCTGTGCAAAAAATATGCGCATCATCTTGTGTGAAGTTGCGCAAACGCATAATGCCAAAAAGAGCGCCGGAGGGTTCATATCTGCTGCAGCAGCCAAACTCTGCAAAGCGCAGAGGAAGATCTTTGTAGGTTTTTGGATATTTTTTGAATAGCTCAATGTGGGCGGGGCAATTCATAGGTTTTAAGGAAGAGGGGGGCTCATGATCGTGTTGCTCAAGAAAGTACATGGAATCAGAAAATTTTTCTTGATGTCCTGACTTTTCCCACAAGCTTTTTTCAAAAAAAAGGGGGGTGCGTATTTCGTGATAGCTGTTTTGGTTTAGTTTTTCACGGATGTATTCTTCCATTCTCATCCAAACTTTCCATCCATCTGGCATCCAGAAAACGCTACCTTTAGAGACACCGCTTGTGAAAAATAATTGAGCGCGCTCTCCAAGCAGACGATGGTCGCGTGTTTTGGCTTCTTCAATGATTTTGAGATGCTCATTCAGCCTTTTTTTTGAAGACCAAGCGGTGCCATAGATGCGTTGCAGCATAACGTTGTTGGAATCTCCGCGCCAATAAGCTCCGGCTATGCGAAGAAGTTTGAATCCGTCTCCAACAAAAGATGTGCTCGGTGCGTGTGGGCCTCGACATAAATCAAAAAAATTACCCTGTTGGTAAACGGAAAGCGACTCCCCCTCAGGGATATCTTGAATGATCTGAACTTTAAATTCTTCATTTTGTTTTCGAAAGAAATCGAGAGCTTTATCGCGCGACCATACGTGACGCACAATAGGAATGTTTGCAGAAACAATTTCATGCATTCTTTTCTCAATATTTTCTAAATCATCTTCTGATATAGGATTTTTGGCCAAAAGGTCGTAGTAAAAACCGTTTTCGATAGTAGGGCCGATGGCAATAGATATGTCATCCTGCCAAATGTCTTTTAGTGCTTGTGCAAGCAAGTGCGCAGAGTCATGGCGTATGATTTCTTCGCCTTCGCAGGAGTTGACATGGATCCATTCAACGCTATCATTTTCTTTTGGATTATAAGAAAGATCGAGCTGCTTTCCATTCACAAGCGCTGCCACAACGCTTCCGCACATATCTTTGGGTATGAAGTGGCGTAATTCTTTTGTGTTTAAAGGGGTTTTTTCCTTATTGATTAGAAACGTGCTCATAAGATCGTAGTATGCCCCCAACGGGAATTGAACCCGTGTTTCCGCCTTGAAAGGGCGGCGTCCTAACCCCTAGACGATGGGGACTGCATTTTTTATAACATTTTTATAATGAAAAATCTATAGAGGATTGTGACTTTTGATTATTTGAATTGATTCATACACTGATAACTGGTAAGATGGCCCATAGAAGTCTTTTTGAGAGGAATAATGTCTCGTAAAATATTAGAAACGTGTTTGGCGCGTGTTGAAAATAAATTTGAGTTGGTTTTGTTGGCATCTGTGCGTGCTCGCAAGATTGCTGCTCGTGGAAAGGCGGTGTCTTTGCGTGTGGCGGCAGAGCAAGCTCCGCAGCTGAAGCCTGGCATGCGTGTCGCCACTCACTCCTTTAGTGCAATAGAGGGGCATGCCAACAAAGCGCCGGTAATGGCGCTTCGTGAAATTGCCAGTGGTGTTGTGAATATGAGTGAATTGCGTAGCGAGTGTGAGCAAGATGCTGTTAGAAAAGACTCTCTGATTGATGCTAATGCGCGTACAAAGCGTAATGTGACCGATATGGTTGAGAAAGCAGTGCAAGAACAAAATTCAGAAAAGAAAGCAGCTGACGCACTTTTTAACGAAAATGTAGAAAGTGATGCCGCTGCGGTAGAGGGAGAAGCGGCAACGGCAAGTGAAGAAAGTGAAGTATCCAATTTATCAAAATGATATCCCTGCAAACATTGAATGGGGATCTTCTGTTGCGGTAGACACTGAAACATTAGGGCTGATTCCGGTAAGGGATCGCCTGTGCGTTGTGCAACTTTGCGGAATAGGAGGGGATGTGGCTGTGGTGCAAATGAAGCGCTATGACCAAAGCCCTAATTTGTGTGCGCTTCTCAATGACAATTCAGTGGAAAAGTTGTTTCACTTTGCGCGATTTGATGTAGCTGTTTTGAAGCACTATCTTGGTGTGAATATCGCGCCTCTTTACTGCACAAAAGTGTCTTCACGTATTGCGCGCTGTAATACAGAAAGGCATGGTTTGCCGGATTTATGTCAGTTTTTCTTGAATGAAAAACTTATGAAAGAGCAACAAAAATCTGACTGGGGTGCTGATGTGTTGACGCAAGAGCAGGTGCGTTACGCTGCATCTGATGTTATCCACTTACATGCTATTAAAGATCGCATTAATATTTTGCTGGAACGTGAGGGACGTGTGGACCTTGCCCACAAAGTATGTCAGTTTATCGCAACATGCGCTGAGTTGGATTTGATGCAGACAGATTATAGATATCTCATAGAACATTAAGCGTGATTATTATGCCTAAAATAATTTTTATTTTTCAAGATCAAACACGAAAAGAAGTGGAGGCCCCTTTGGGCGTTTCCCTTTTAGAAGTCGCGCACAGTAACGACATTCATGAAATAGAGGGTGCGTGTGGTGGGGCGCTGGCTTGCTCAACATGCCATATGGTGTTGCCCAACGATTGGTTTGAAAAGCTTGATCCCCCTTCAGAAGAAGAGGAGGACATGCTTGACCTCGCGCATGGATTGACCAAAACTTCTCGCTTAGGATGTCAAATTGTTGTTACGGAAGAGATGGATGGCATTGAGATCACCGTTCCGGGTGGCAGACAAGATTTTATTAGTTGAATATGGATTGGAAATCTGTTGGTTTAGATCCACAGAAGAAGAATCGTGTTGTTGTTGCGATGTCTGGTGGAGTTGATAGTTCTGTTGCTGCTGCTATGATGCATGACGCAGGCTTTGACGTTGTTGGTGTCACGCTTAAGCTTTACGATGCGCCGCAAGGCAAGCGGGTTGGCTCGTGCTGCGCTGGTGTGGATATTTATGATGCTGCTGAAGTTGCTCAAAGTATGGGTTTCCCACACTATGTTTTTGATTATGCAGACCGCTTTAAAGAAGAGGTGATCGATGATTTTGTTCAAAGCTATCTTCGAGGGGAGACGCCTTTGCCATGTGTGCGTTGCAATCAGAGTGTGAAGTTTAAAGATTTATTGCAAGCAAGTAAGGATCTTCAAGCGGATGCATTGGTGACAGGGCACTATATTCAAAGAATGGTTGATGAGCGAGGTGTTGCTCAAGCGCATCGCGCTATTGATGAGCAGAAAGATCAAAGTTATTTTTTGTTTTCCACAACAAAAGAGCAGTTGCAAATGTTGCGTTTCCCGTTGGGTGGAATGTATAAACAAGATATACGAAAAAAAGCAGATTTTTATGGTCTTTCAGTAGCTGACAAGCCTGATAGTCAAGATATTTGTTTTGTGGGTGGTGGGCGCTATAGTGACGTTATCCTCAAGTTGCGGCCTGATGCAGGCATTCATGGTTTGATAAAATGCGCAGAAACCGATGATGTTTTGGGTGAACACTCTGGTATTATTCACTATACGGTTGGTCAGCGCAAAGGGTTGGGAATTTCTGATCATCGCTTTGGCAACGAACCTTTGTACGTCATAAGTTTGGATGCGCAAAAGCATTGCGTTTACGTGGGAAGAAGGCACTTGCTTCAAAAAAACGCACTGAAGCTTTCAGAGGTGAATTGGCTGGGTGAAGATTTTGAAGGAGAGGTTCATTTACAAGTATCTATCCGCTCAACGCAAAAGCCTGTCCCTGCAAAGGTGCATATTCGGCAAAATACTGCTATAGTGCTTTTAGATATGGGGGGGGAAGCGATTGCATGTGGTCAAGCGTGCGTTTTTTATGATCAAACAAGATTACTCGGCGGAGGATGGATTAGTGATGTCTGTCTTTTTCCCTCAGACCTTGAAAAAAAGGACTGGCTGAAGGGGTGCTTCAGCCAGTAACAGGGAGGCTTCACGTCTAAAAGTTCAAGATCATTTGATCTTGAACGAACGTCATCGGTTTTGCACCGAATAACAACAACCGCTAAAAAACGACTGTCAGACAAGTATATTGTACCACGATCTTTCGCTACGTCAATCCATATTTTCGAAAGTGTGAAAAAATGATCGAAAGTAAAGATATCCTACATTTCTTTTTAAATGCAGGGAAAAAGCATTTTTTGTATGTGCTATTATCATTTCTTTGCTATCACTCTCGGTAGGCTTGGTTGCAGAGCATGGCTTTGGTATAAGGCCATGCCAATTTTGTTGGTATGAGCGCTATGTTTATCTGGCAATTGTGGCTGTGTCTATTTTCGCACTTTTTTTTAACAAACTTTCTGCAAAACTGATGTCTATGTCTGTCATATTTATTGTTTTGCTCATTGGTTTGTTTGTGACTGGGTGGCATGTGGCTATAGAGCATGGATGGGCAAGTGATGATGTGTGTGCTGTTTCTGACATTTCGTGTGATGAGATTTTGGAGAGTCTCAAAGATTTGAATGATGCAGGTGAGCGTCTGCCATCTTGCGCTAAAGTGCAGATTTATGTTTTAGGTTTGTCTATGGCGGAATACAATGTTATTGCGCTTCTTTTTTATCTTTTGATGACAGGGAAGATCTTTGAAGTGGTTGTATGCAATAGGAAAAATAAAAATAGCTTATAAGAGTCTTGGATTGTGTGGTCGTACTACATAATTGGATTGAATTCTTCCTTTTTGAGAAAATTATGATTTGCCTATCGAAAAATTGTTATATTTTTGCTATTATCAATATAGGTGCTTTAGGCGCTCGTAGCTCAGCTGGACAGAGCACATGAGTCCTAATCTTGGGGTCGGAGGTTCGAATCCTCCCGAGCGCGCCACCTTAAATTTGCCCAGATAGCTCAGTTGGTAGAGCAAGGGACTGAAAATCCCTGTGTCGGTGGTTCGATCCCGCCTCTGGGCACCTTTCTTTATTGCATAAAAAAAGTTACAATAATCCTGTAGGATGAAGAGGTTGTCGCTTAAAGATTTTTTGAGAGGAAAGTCCGGGCTCTGAAAGGGAGAGATGCTGGATAACGTCCAGCGAGGGTAACCTTAGGGAAAGTGCCACAGAAAATATACCGCCTTCGGGTAAGGTTGAAATGGTGCGGTAAGAGCGCACCGCTTCGCTGGTGACAGCGAAGGCAGGGCAAACCCCATCTAGAGCAAGGTTAAAAAAGATAATTGCATTCCCTTATGCTTATTATCGTGGTGAACCGCACAAGCGTTTTAGTAATAAAGCGTGAAGATGAATGGCAACTGAAACAAAACCCGGCTTACCTTTGTCCTACGCTGGAGAGGTGTTTGCGTGTTTTATATTTTGATTTTTTCTCTTTTAGCCAATTCTGTGCAGGCAGGTTTTCTTGATACACTGAAAAATGTTGCGAGTAGTGTCGGTCGAGGTGTGGCAGGCGCTGCAGCGCATGGTGTGGCTATGCAGTATGGCGGCGGCTATGGCGGTGGCTTTGGCGGTCCTTATGCGCGCGGCGGTATGGGTATGATGGGCGGCATGCCTGGCATGGGTATGCAGTATGGCGGCGGCTATGGCGGTCCTTATGCGCGCGGCGGTATGATGGGCGGCATGCCTGGTATGGGTATGATGGGCGGCATGCCTGGCATGGGCATGATGGGCGGCATGCCTGGCATGGGCATGGGCATGGGTGGTATGCCCATGGGTGGTGGATATGGTATGCCAGGCGGTGGGTTTGGTATGCCCCTGAGCCCTGGTGCTATGCCTGTCCAGTCAGGTGGTGCTGCTGGCGGTGGAGTTTTTGGTTATTAAGCTTGCTTTCTTATGCAGGAAGGGGTATGATGTCCATGGTTGATTGAGGGCGATTAGCTCAGTTGGTTTAGAGCATCTCGTTTACACCGAGGGGGCCGGCGGTTCGAGTCCGTCATCGCCCACCACGGGGGTGTAGCTCAGTTTGGTTAGAGCGCTGGCCTGTCAAGCCGGAGGTCGCGAGTTCGAGTCTCGTCACTCCCGCCACTCAACATATGACAAGTAAGGAAAAAAATGGCAGTTCCGAAGAAAAAAATATCAAAAAGCCGACGAGGCATGCGACGTGCGCATGATGCACTTAAAGTTCCTATGAACTTCATGGAGTGTCAGGAGTGTGGTGAGCTGAAACGCTCTCATCACATTTGTGTTCGTTGTGGATTCTATCGTGATCAAAAAATCATTGAAACAGGATCATAAGCCTACCATAGCTGTAGATATCATGGGGGGAGAATTTGCCCCTATATGTATTATTAATGCCCTCGAAGATTTTTTGAGAAAACAAGGCGAAGAAGTTTGCCACTTTTTTCTTTTTGGCACACAGGCTGCATCAGATTTAATAGTGTCCGAAGGCGCTCTTTCTCGCTGTAGCTCCTTTTATATCACAAAAGATGTCCTTTCTGATAATGCAAAGCCTACTGAGGTTCTGCGCGCATCAAAAGATTATAGCATGCGCCGCGCTGTTGAAGCTGTGGCTGAAGGGCGTGCTGACGCTGTATTGAGTGCCGGCAATACCGGAGGCTATATGGTAGCCTCGAAACTTCTTTTGAAAGCTTTTGAAGGAGTTGGTAGACCATGTTTGGCTGGCATGTGGCCGCACAGAAAAGGCTACTCTATCGTCGCAGATCTTGGAGCCAATGCGACATTAACGTCTGATTTACTCATACAACACTCTCTTCTTGCATCCGCTTTATTCCAAGCTATGGAGCTTGGCGCGCAAATGCGCTTAGGTATTTTGAATATTGGTGAGGAAGATACCAAGGGAGCTAAAGAGCTTTTGGAGTCAAAAGAAGCTCTGCAAAAAATGGAAGTTTTTGACAGTGTAGAATTTTTGGAAGCTAATAAAGTTTTTCAAGGGTATTGCGATGTTATTATTACAGATGGATTTACAGGAAATGTCATGCTTAAATGCGCTGAAGGAACGGTGCACTTCATCTTTGAGTGTATAAGAAAAGCTTTTTCAGGCACTCTGTTTTCAAAACTGATTGGTTTGTTGGCGCGGCCTTTGCTGCGTAAAGAGTTTGCTATTTTGGACCCTGACAAGTACAATGCCGCCATTCTTCTTGGATTAAAAAGTCCCGCTATTAAAATGCATGGCAGCTCTAAAGAAAGCGCTATTTCAGACGGGTTGGCGATGAGTTTTCGTTTGCTGAGAGTGGATGTGAATGCGCTTTTGAAAGAAAGGCTTAAAAAGCTTCCTAATGCATAAATTTATGTAGCATTCCTCTGATTTTTGATGATATCATGATGTGGTTGTAATTTGCCGGAACGTGGCGCAGCCTGGTAGCGCACTACGCTGGGGGTGTAGGGGTCGTGGGTTCAAATCCCGCCGTTCCGATAGGTGTTATTCTAACATGAGATTTTCTTTAGGATTTAAAATATTCCCAGCTCCTGTTTTGCTGAGCTTTGTTTTTGTGGTGATATCGCAAGGATTGCTTGTAGCATTTTTGCCTCTTTATGCGCCTTCTATTTTAGAAAATTCTTTTTTTATAGGTGCTCTCTACTCTTCGTATTTTTTTGGTATGCTTGTTGGTAGCTTGAGTATTGAAAAATGGCTTGATCAGTATGGCCAAAAGCTTGTTTTGTGCATTCTATTTTCTATTTTGCCGCTCACAACCGTCTTGATGAGCTTGTTGCGCGATCCAGTTACATGGGTGCTGATGCGCTGCGTTGCTGGTGTTGCTATGGGTGGTAGTTTTATTGTCTGTGAGATGTGTGCATTGACGGTAGCAGAAAACAAGAGAAGACCGGCTCTTGCGGTTTACTTTTTTACGCTTTATGGAGGCATGACTCTGGGTGCATCCTTGATCAAATTACACACGGAATCCACAACTATTGATCATCATGCTGCGAGTTTATATTTTTTCACACTCCTTTTCTTTCAGTGTCTTTCCGTTTTGTTTTCTTCTTTGATTAAGCCGATGCACATGGAGTCATCTCCTGGGATTCCTTATCTATCATTGGCTAAGAAAATATTGCCTTCGATTATTATCGCTTTTATGGGAGGAAGCTTAATTGGCTCGGCTTCGGCTCATATTCCAAGTTTTTCCGCTAGTATGGGTTACTCCATGTCTTACACATCTATTTTTGTGACAGTGGCTGTTACAGGGGGTGCGTTGGCGTGTTTTCCCGCAGCGCGTATTGCGCAATGGCAGGGTGATATGCGGACTATTCTGACATTTATGTTAGGTGGTATTTTTTGTGACTCTATTTTTGCCAATTTTGATTTATTGCCTTCCTGGAGTACATTGGCGGTCTTGTTTGTCGCCGTTGGTTCTGGTTATCCGCTTTATATGTTGAGTTTAAGCCGCGCAAGTTTAGAAAGTAAGCAAACAAAAGATTTTGTGCGTTTTGCCGCTGTTTTGGGCATCGCGTTTTCATGCGGTGCTGTTTTTGGGCCTATGTTTTCTTCGGCGTTTATTCAAAGTAATACGAAAGGATTATTCTGGAGTAATATTTTCTTGAAAGCAGTCATTGTGCTGTATTTGATTTTTTCATCTGAGTTAAAAAAGAAAAAACTCTGCACGTCTAACGATTCTGCTTTAAACGCTGCTATCATGGGGCAATCCAGCATTTTTTCTGGTGCTATACGCAGATCTGTAGGGAAGAAAAATAGAAAAAGGATTGACAAGAGGGTAAAAAAAGGTTAATAATTCCTATAGGGTTTTGAATGCAACAGAAGACTTTTGTTTTAAAGCAAAGAGATATAAAAAAGGACTGGCACATTATTGATGCTGAGTCGGTGGTGCTTGGTAGATTGGCAACGCGTATTGCGACCATTCTGCGTGGTAAGCACAAAGTAAGCTACTCTCCAAATATGGATTGTGGTGATAAAGTTATTGTTATTAACGCACGTAAGATTTTTTTGACAGGGAAAAAATATCATGATGATGTTATGTACTACCACACAGGGTATCCTGGAAGCGTTAAGGCGCGCACAATGAGGGATAGATTGGAGGGCAAGCGTCCAGAAGATGTTTTGCGCCGATGTGTGGAGCACATGATTCCCAAAGGTCCATTGCGTGAAAGGCAAATGCGTAGCTTGTACGTTTATGCTGATGCAGATCATGCACAAAGCGCGCAAAAGCCAAAAGTATTAGATGTATCAGAAATTAAGCGAGAGCAGTAAATGAGTGACGGTTTAAACTTAGAAAAGCACTTACAAGTAGCGCCAGAGATCAAAACGATCGCGGCTGACGCAGTAGAGCCACCAGTTGAACAAGAAAATGCCCCTGTATATGAGCGATGCGTAGATGACTTAGGTCGCAGCTCTGCCACAGGAAAAAGAAAAGATGCAGTTGTGCGTGTTTGGCTTTCTTCAGGAAAAGGTGAGTTTGTTATTAATGGCAAGGACTACACAGAGTATTTTAAAAGAAAAACACACCAAATTGTTTTGAATTCTCCTTTTGTATGTATTGATAGAATTAGTAAATACAATATTAAAGCAACCGCCACCGGTGGTGGAAGCACAGGGCAAGCGGAGGCGCTGCGCATTGGAATTTCTAGAGCGTTAGTGGCTTTTGATCCATCTTGTCGCCCTCTTTTGAAGGCAGCAGGATATTTGCGCCGTGACAGTCGTATTGTTGAGCGTAAAAAGTATGGTCAAAAGAAGGCGCGTAAGAGATTCCAGTTCTCCAAACGTTAAGATGGCACAATTTCAATTACCACTTTTACCGTATGAAAAAAATGCTCTGGAGCCTCATATTTCTGAGAAGACGTTAACATTTCACTATGAAAAGCATCATGCAGGTTATCTAGCAAAGCTGAACGGTCTTATGGAGTCAGCTCCCTTTGACGCTAATAGCTTAGAAGATGTTATTGTTCAATCGTCAAAAAATGAAGAGTACTCTGCTATTTTTAATAATGCGGCGCAAGTCTGGAATCATAGTTTCTACTGGGAATCAATGTCACCAAAAGGTGGTGGACAGCCTACAGGTGTGATGCTGGATTTAATACTGCAAAGCTTTGGAAGCTATGATAGTTTTGTGAAAGAATTTACTAATCTTGGCATGGGGCAATTTGGTAGCGGATGGGTGTGGCTTGTGCTTCGTAAAGATCTTTTGCATGTGACGAAAACGCCTAATGCCCACTCTCCAATTGAGCAAGGAATTCGTCCATTGTTGGTATGCGATGTGTGGGAGCACGCCTATTATTTAGAATATCAAAATCGTCGTGCAGATTATTTGAGCGTTTTCTTGAACCACTTAGTGAATTGGGAAAAAGCCCAAGAACGTTTTCAAAATATATAGATTTCTGTTAAACATAAATTTTCATTCTTTCTTTTAAACGGATGCTGTTGAAATTCCATTATAGCTTTTGAGTATCGTGCTATAATACACTGAGAAAGATGGGGTGGTAGTGGACCTTTTAAATACATTGAAAAAAGTATGCAGAACGGCGTGTTTGGCGAATGAACAGGGCGAAGGCATGCCAGATGTACAAGAAATCAAAGATATTGTTGATATGATTAACCTAATATCAGAAGTAGACGTTTCCCATGTGGAACCTATGTACTTGCCCACCGAAGAACTCTTGAAAAATAAACCAATGCGTGATGATGTGGCACAAGATGATGTCGCAACAAAGATAATTCTTGCAAACAGTCCTGAGCAAAGAGAGGGCTTTTTTGTTTTACCTAAAGTTATTGATTAATGATGTTGTAGGGATCTATTCAGAAAAGATCTGTGTTTGAACGTAAAGGTTACTTCTATCCCGAAATTGTCTCTCCCAATAGAATCAAGACTCATTTGATTTTCGACAGATATATGTCATACAATGTATTGTGAGAGTATTCTGCTCTTATACAGGAGGTTTGTAACTATGTTGAAATTTAATCATTTTATGATATTTCTCTGCTTTTTTGGCAGCTTTTTAGTGTTGAAGGGCAGTGTTGTTAGTCGTTTGGAAGAAATGGCAAGGAAGGGAGTTCCGAGTTCTTCATCTGAATTCAAGAAAGCCCTTAATAATTGGGTGGAAGAGCGAAACAGAAAGGGTTGGGTGCAACAAAAAACACTCTACAGTCCGATGGGTCTTGTCGATGTTGGCGCGGAAGAGTGGAAAATACCTCTTCCTCCTGAAGCAAATAAAGTGATGATGGTGGAGAGTAGTACATTGGGCAAAAAAGGACATCTTAAAGCTTTTCTTGCTATATATAAAAAATCGCGAAAACTCTTTATTCTCGCGTTGAAAATGTATGAACAGCTCTTAGTAAATCATCCGACCACACCCAAGGATGAGGTGAATCGTCGTGATAACCTTCAGAATCGTATAAGTCAGTACTTGCGAGCATTGAATTCAGTTGCCTAAAGAAATATTTCAAGCAATGCGCTTCTGAACTCTTCCCCTTTTGATGCAAACAGCTTGGAAGATGTGATTATTCAATCCTCGAAAAATGAAGAGCACTCTTCTATTTTCAATAATGCACCTCAAGTGTGGAATCATAGTTTTTACTGGGATTTAATGTCGCCACAAGGTGGTGGGCAGCCTACAGGTGTGATGCTGGATTTAATACTTCAAAGCTTTGGAAGCTATGATAGCTTTGTGAAAGAATTTACTAATCTTGGCATAGGGCAATTTGGTAGCGGATGGGTGTAGCGTTTGTCACATGCAAAGATCTTTTGCATGTGACAAACGCCTAATGCCCACTCTCCAATTGATCAAGGAATTCATCCATTGTTGATATGCGATGTGTGGGAGCACGCCTATTATTTGGAATATCAAAATCGTCGTGCAAACTATTTGCTCGTTTGTTTGAACCACTTAATGAATTGGGGAAAAGCGCAAGAACGTTTTCAAAATATATAGATTTCTGTTAAACATAAATTTTCATGCTTTCTTTTAAGCTGATGTTTTTGAAATTCCATTGAAGCTTTTGATGCTCGTGCTATAATACGCTGAGAAAGATGGGGTGGTAATGGACCTTTTAAATACATTGAAAAAAGTATGCAGAACGGCGTGTTTGGCGAATGAGCAGGGAAAAGGCATGCCAAATGTACAAGAAATCAAAGATATTATTGATATGATTCACTTAATATCAGAAGTGGAAGTTTCCCATGTGGAGCCTATGTACTTGCCCACCGAAGAACTCTTGAAAAATAAACCAATGCGTGATGATGTGGCGCAAGATGATGTCGCAACAAACGTAATTCTTGCAAACAGCCCTGAACAAAGAGAGGGCTTTTTTGTGTTACCCAAAGTTATTGATTGATGATGTTGTACAAATATACTTACAGCGAATTACGCGCTGGATACGAAGCTAAAGATTTTACAGTAAAAGAAGTGCTGGCATCTTATATCCAGAAAATAGAGGAAAACCAAAATCTTAACGGCTATATTACGTTGTGTCTTGAGCAAGCGCTGCAAGAAGCAAAAAAAGCGGATGAAAACTTTGCGGCGGGACAACCTCGTAAGTTGGAAGGTATGCCTATCGCGGTCAAAGATAACTTTTGTATGAAAGGCTTGCGCACGACTGCCGCATCAAAAATGCTTGAGAATTTTATTCCGCACTACAACTCATCTGTTATAGATCGTATTTTGAACGAAGGCGTTATTGTTTTGGGTAAAGCCAACATGGATGAATTTGCGATGGGTTCAAGCAATGAAACCAGCTACTTTGGTTCTGTTTTAAACCCTTGGGGAAATGATAAAGCAATAGCGCCTGGTGGATCATCTGGTGGCTCTGCAGCTATTGTCGCTGCTGGATCTTCTGTAGCAGCGTTAGGCACAGATACTGGAGGGTCGGTGCGGCAGCCTGCAAGTTTTTGTGGTATTACAGGTATGAGGCCCACTTATGGCCTTTGTTCTCGCTATGGTATTGTGGCATTTGCCTCTTCATTAGATCAGGCGGGACCTATGACGCGTGATGTGGCAGATAACGCTTTGCTTCTTTCTGTGATGGCCGGTCATGATCCAAAGGATATGACTACTTTGACTGAAGAAATTCCTGATTATTCTGCAATTCTAAAAAATCCTATCTCATTAAAAGGGAAATCCTTTGCTTATATAGAAGAGTGTTTGAGCGCCAGTGATGAAGCAGTGCAGCGTAATATGCAAAATGTTTTTGCCCTGCTGCGTGAGCGTGGCGCCATCGTTGATCCTATTTCTTTAAAACTGCAAAAATATGCCATTAGTGCCTATGTTCTTATTTCTGCATGCGAGGCATCTTCTAATTTGGCCCGTTATGACGGCGTGCGATATACACATCGATCTCAAAACGCAGATAAACTTTCTAATCTTTATAATGAATCGCGTTCTGAAGGATTTGGGGCAGAGGTTAAAAGGCGTTTGTGCATTGGTACTTATGCACTTTCTGCCAGTGAATATGAAGAGTTTTATTTGCGTGTGCAAAAACTGCGCCGTCTTATTTATAATGACTTTATGAGTGTTTTCGCAAAGTATGATTTGATTTTAACCCCCACATCACCATCAGAGCCGTTTGTCTTAGGGGAGATTCAAAGCCCTTGCGCAATGTACGCACAAGACCATATGACGGTGATGAATGCCTTGGTGGGTCTTCCTGGATTGAGTATTCCATCCGGATTAGGTGCGCAAGGTTTGCCGCTAGGTTTGCAAATTATTGGTAATTTTTTATCAGAATCTGATATATATGCACTCGCTCATGTATTAGAAAAAGAGATAGCGTTTCAATCGTGGTTAAAGAAGTAACAAAAAATATACACCGTATAGAAGGTAAAACAGGACTGTGGGAGGTCATTGTTGGGTTGGAGATGCACGCTCAAATTGCTTCCCAAAGCAAGCTGTTTTCAGGGGCGTCTACGCGTTTTTCTCGCAACCCTAACACCCAGGTGGCGCTTGTGGATGTAGCGTTCCCTGGCATGCTTCCTGTGTTAAATAAAGAATGTATTCGTCAGGGTGTGAAGACAGGGTTGGGGTTGCAGGGATCTATTCAGAAAAGATCTGTGTTTGAGCGTAAAAGTTACTTCTATCCCGATTTGCCACAAGGATATCAAATCTCTCAGTTTTTCTTTCCACTGGTTTTGGGTGGGCACTTGGATGTTTCTGTGGGACAAAAAGAGGTTTACAGTAGGCGTGTTAATTTAGAACGGATTCATCTTGAGCAAGATGCGGGCAAAAGAGTGCATGATCTTTTTCCTAACAAATCTGCATTGGATCTGAATCGAGCTGGCATCGCTCTGATGGAAATTGTGACAAAGCCTGATATGAGAAGCGCTGAAGAAGCTATGGCCTTTCTGCGCTCTTTGCTTGTTTTGCTGAGACATTTGAGAACGTGTGATGCTAATATGAAGGGGGGAAGTATGCGTGTGGATGTGAACGTTTCTGTGCGGAAGGAAGGTGACCCTTTAGGGGCACATGTGGAGCTCAAAAACATGCATTCTATTAAATTTATTGGACAAGCCATAGAAGCTGAGTCTCAAAGACAGGTGGAAGCTTTGGAAAACGGAGAAAACATCGATCAAAATGCTTGTAGGTTTAACCCAAAAACAGGTGGTATTACCGTTATGTACGCTACAGAAGACGCAGCAGACTATCGCTATTTTCCTGACCCTGATATTCCACCTGTGGAAATTGATGACTCCTTTATTAACGCGGTAAAGGAAGAAATGCCTGAACTGCCTAACGCTATGGTTGCGCGTTTTTGCAAAGATTACGCTTTGGAAAGATACGAAGCGGAGATTTTATCTGAAGATAAAGATGTTTCTCGATTTTTTGAGCAAGCAATTCTTGTGCTTAAGGTGCAAAAAGAAGGCGCTGCAAGAGAGATGGCGCTTTGGATTATTGGTGAAGTGTTTGCACGGATGTCTGAAGGTGTTTCCATTACAGATATTGCCTTG
The DNA here is from genome assembly GCA_002238905.1 of Alphaproteobacteria bacterium bin98. GTDB lineage: Bacteria > Pseudomonadota > Alphaproteobacteria > Bin98 > Bin98 > Bin98. The sequence goes on from MPNG01000006.1 coordinate 20,168, forward strand.
ACGCCTGAAAGATTGGCGCAGCTTGTTGCGCTTGTGCTCAACGGAAGCGTGTCTAGAGCGATTGGGAAAAGCATTCTGGATAAAATTTGGCAATCTAACGCAAATCCAGAAGATATTGTGAAATTCGAAGGGTTAGAGAAAATTTCTGATGAAGAAAATTTGTGTCAATGGGTTAAAGAAAAGGTATGCTGCTAGATTTACAAATTATTGGTAATTTCTTGTCAGAGTCTCATATGTATTCGGCATATGTGTTAGAAAGAGAGATAGCATTTTAATCATGGTTAAAAAAGAAGTAACAAAAAATATGCACCGTATAGAAGGTAAAACAGGACAATGGGAGGTCATTGTTGGGTTGGAGGTGCACGCTCAGATTGTTTCTCAAAGCAAGCTTTTTTCAGGGGCATCTACGCGTTTTTCTCGCAACCCTAACACGCAGGTAGCGCTTGTGGATGTAGCATTCCCTGGCATGCTTCCTGTGTTAAATGAAGAATGTATTCGTCAGGGTGTGAAGACAGGATTGGGATTGCAGGGATCTATTCAGAAAAGATCTGTGTTTGATCGCAAAAATTACTTTTATCCCGATTTGCCGCAAGGATATCAAATCTCTCAGTTTTTCTTTCCACTGGTTTTAGGTGGGCACTTGGATGTTTCTGTGGGAAAAAAAGAGGTTTACAGTAGGCGTGTTAATTTAGAGCGTATTCACCTTGAGCAAGATGCAGGAAAAAGCGTGCATGACCTGTTTCCTCACAAATCTGCGGTGGATTTGAATCGCTCCGGTATCGCGCTGATGGAAATTGTTACAAAACCTGATATGAGAAGCGCTGAAGAAGCTATGGCCTTTGTGCGCTCTTTACGTATTTTGCTGAGACATTTGGGCACGTGTGACGCTAATATGGAAGAAGGAAGCATGCGTGCGGATGTGAATGTTTCTGTGCGCAAGGAAGGAGCCCCGTTGGGAACGCGTGTGGAGCTCAAAAACATCAACTCCATTAAATTTATTGGGCAAGCCATAGAAGCTGAGTCTCAAAGACAGGTGGAAGCTTTGGAAGATGGACAAAACATCGCTCAAAACACCTGCATGTTTAACCCAAAAACAGGCGATATTACCGTTATGCGCGCGAAAGAAGACGAGGTAGACTATCGCTATTTTCCTGACCCTGATATTCCACCTGTAGAAATTGATGACTCCTTTATTAACGCTGTAAAGGAAGAAATGCCTGAACTGCCTAACGCTATGGTTGCGCGTTTTTGCAAAGATTACGCTTTGGAAAGATACGAAGCGGAGATTTTATCTGAAGACAAAGATGTTTCTCGATTTTTTGAGCAAGCAATTCTTGCGCTTAAGGTGCAAAAAGAAGGTGCTGCAAGAGAGATGGCGCTTTGGATTATTGGTGAAGTGTTTGCACGGATGTCTGAAGGTGTTTCCATTACAGGTATTGCCTTGACGCCTGAAAGATTGGCGCAGCTTGTTGCGCTTGTGCTCAACGGAATCGTGTCTAGAGCGATTGGGAAAAGCATCCTGGATAAAATTTGGCAATCTAACACAAATCCAGAAGAAATTGTGAAATCCGAGGGATTAGAGCAAATTTCTGATGAAGAAACTTTGCGTGCATGGGTTAAAGAAATAGAGCAGCAGCATCCAAAAGAAGTGGCTGCTTATAGGGATGGAAAAGTGAAGCTGCAAGGATTCTTTGTAGGTCAAATGATGAAGAAATCTGGCGGAAAAGCTAACCCTCAGGTTGTGAATGCCATTATTAAAGAGGTGATAGGATGATTGTGGATAAAAAAACTGCACAAAAAATGCTTGCAAAGATGATGCTTATTCGCCGCTTTGAAGAAAGAGCTGCTGCAGCTTATAGAGATGGTCATATTTGTGGTTTTTGTCATCTCTACATAGGTCAAGAAGCGGTTGTTGTGGGTGCTCAAGAGTCTTTTAAGTCCGGAGATGCTGTGATCACCTCTTACAGAGATCATGCGCACATGCTGAGCTGTGATATGACACCACGTGGTATTATGGCTGAGCTTTTTGGCAAAAAGAGTGGTTACTCAAAAGGAAAAGGCGGCTCAATGCATATGTTTAGCATTGAGCGTGGATTTTTTGGAGGGCACGGTATTGTGGGGGCACAGGTACCTTTGGGCACAGGCTTAGCGCTTGCTTTGAAAATGCAGAAAAAAGATAATATAGCCTTCACCTATTTTGGAGATGGTGCCTGCGCTCAAGGTCAAGTTTATGAAAGTTTTAATATGGCGAACCTGTATGATTTGCCGGTTCTCTATATTATAGAAAACAATGGCTACGCTATGGGAACAGCAGCGCGACGTCACTCAGGAGATAAAGCGCTTTACGAGCGTGCTCACGCCTTCGATATTGAAAGCTGTCAAATGGACGGTATGGATGTTTTGAAGGTGCAAGAAGTCATTGCGGAATCTGCTGAGTATGTGCGATCCAAAAAACGCCCTTTCCTTATTGAGGCGCAAACATACCGGTATGTGGGGCATTCAGTTTCAGATCCGGGAAACTATATGCCAAAAGAAGAAAAACAACAATACAAAGATAACGACCCTATAGGTAAACTTTCTTCCTATATGCTTGAAAATGGTTTGTCTTCTGAAGAAGAAATAAAAGCTATGGATAACGACGCCAAAGCGTCGGCAAAAGATGCCTATGTTTTTGCAGAAAATGATGACCTTGTGAGCGAAGATGAATTGATGACAGATATTATGGAGGATCAAAATGTCTAAAATGATAACTGTTAGAGACGCGCTCAACGAAGCAATGCGCGAAGAACTTCAACTTGATGAAAAAGTGTTTTTAATTGGTGAAGAGGTGGCTGAGTATAATGGTGCCTACAAAATATCTAAAGGTTTGCTTGATGAATTTGGGCCCGAAAGAATTATTGATACGCCTATTTCCGAAATGGGTTTTGCTGGTATGGCTGTAGGGGCTTCTTTTTTAGGACAGAGGCCTATTGTGGAATTTATGTCCTTTAACTTTTCCATGCAGGCAATTGACCAAGTTATTAACTCAGCGGCGAAAACTCGTTATATGTCTGGTGGTCAAATTGCATGCCCTATCGTGTTTAGAGGTCCTAACGGCTCTGCAGCTCGTGTGGGTGCGCAACACTCACAGTGTTACGCTAGTTGGTACGCACACTGTCCAGGTCTGCATGTCTTGGCCCCATACTCTCCAGCAGATGCAAAAGGTTTGCTTAAGGCAGCGATTCGCTCTAATGACCCAATTATTTTCCTTGAGCATGAGCTTCTTTATGGTTTGCAAGGAGAAGTGCATGGACCAGAGCACTGTGAGCCTTTCAAGGCAGTGGTAGAAAAAGAAGGGACGGACATTACTATTACTGCTTTTTCTTTTGTGCTAGGAAAAGCGCTAGAAGCGGCCAAAATACTTGAAGAAAAAGGTATTAATGCTGAGGTGATTAATATGCGTGTATTGCGGCCTTTTGATATTGAATCATTGACGCAATCTGTTATGAAAACAAATCATCTGCTATGTGTGGAAGAAGGATGGCCTGTTGCGAGTATGGCGTCAGAACAAGCTATGTTAGTTATGGAGCATTGTTTTGATTATTTAGATGCACCTGTTGCGCGGTTGTGTGGTGTGGATGTGCCCTTGCCGTATGCTGTGAATTTAGAGACGCTATCGCTTCCTCAAGTTGATGATATTGTGCAAGCCGCTGAAAAAGTGCTAGGAAAAAAATAAGAGGTACCATTATGCCAGTAGTTATACGTATGCCATCACTCTCACCCACTATGGAATCTGGGAAAGTGGTGGAATGGATTAAAAAAGAAGGCGAAATGGTTGCATCCGGCGATATCATAGTCTTGATTGAAACGGATAAGGCTATTATGGAATTTGAATCTGTTGATGAAGGAAAACTGACCAATATTCTGTACCCTAACGACACTCCAGATGTCAAAGTAGGTGCAACGCTTGCTTACCTATTGGAAGAAGGCGAAACCGTTGAAGATATTAAGGCGTTAGAAGCTAAAGCAGCTCCTCAAAAGGTTGAAAAATCACCTGAGAAAGAAGCGAAAAAAGACACTTCCAATATTAAAGAAGAGATAGTTTTGCCGGCAAAAAATGAACGCATATTTGCAACACCTTTGGCGCGTAAAATTGCGCAAGATAAAGGAGTAGATTTGCATTCTGTGCAAGGAACGGGACCTTTGGGAAGAATTCGCAGAGAGGATGTTGAAGCCGTGCTGAAAGGGAGCGCTATGACACCCAATCTATTGGGCGAAAAATCCTACACTTCAATACACCAAAACCTTGGAGACTCAGAGCTTAGAGGTACCGTTCAGCCTATGTCTCAAATGCGCAAAACCATTGGTCAGAGGTTGCTCGAATCAAAAACAACTATTCCTCATTTTTATCTGGAAATTGATATTGTGATGGATGCAGCCAATGCTGCACGGGCGGCATTTAAGAAAAAAGGTATAGCTCTTACAGTTCATCACATGATTATGCGTGCGACAGCGTTAGCTCTGCAAGAATGTCCACAGATTAATGTTTGCAAGGAAGGCGATAACCTTAGGTATCTAGAGCACAGCGACGTTGCTTTTGCTTTAAGTCTTCCGGAAGGTTTGGTTACGCCTATTGTTTTTCAAGCTGAAAATTTATCGTTGGTACAGATAGCGCAATCGGTTCGTGATTTAAGTAAGAGAGGTAAAGAGGGGACCCTGCAACCTAAGGAGTTTATGGGCGGTAGCATTTGTGTGAGCAATTTGGGTATGTATGGCGTGAAGTCATTTTCTGCTATTGTTAACCCACCACACGCAGCTATCCTTGCGATAGGAGCTCTGCGGGCAGAACCTTATATTGTTAATGGTAACCTTGCAGAGCGCTCTGTGATGAGTTGTACAATTTCTGTAGATCATAGGGTGTCCGATGGTGTTGCCGCAGCAATGTTTTTACAATCCCTGAAGGATTATTTGGAAGCACCAATTCTTTTAAGTGCTTAAGAGGAGAGAAATATGAAAGTTCAAAAAGATCTTTGTATTATAGGGGGCGGACCTGGTGGATATGTGGCGGCAATTCGCGCAGCGCAAAAAGGAAAAAGTGTTGTGGTGTGTGATGCGCATAAAATGGGCGGAGTCTGCTTGCATTATGGTTGTATTCCAACAAAAACACTTTTGGAGTCGGCGCATCTTTATGAGCAAATTCTCAACGCTAGCCATATGGGCATTACCGTAGCCAAGCCAGACTTTTCTGTTAAAAAATGCTTTCATCATGTAAAAGGTGTCAGTGGAACTTTGGAAGCAGGCATCCATTCCTTGCTTAAAAAACACAAGATACAGATTGTTAAAAGCCAAGCACGTTTGAACAAATTTCGCGAAGTAGTCTGCGAAGATGGTACGATTATTCAATCCAAAGATATTATTTTGGCTACAGGATCTACTCCTTTGCTCCCTCCTATTGATGGCTTGAGTGCAGATGCAGGTAATATTTGGACATCTCGATCGCTTTTAGAAAATCCTCCTGAAGCTTCAGGGCATTTTTTAATTGTTGGAGCTGGTCCTATTGGTGTAGAGTTTGCTTCATTTTACCGCATGTTGGGCGCAGAGGTGACTATTGTGGAACGTCTTAATCATATTTTGCCTTCTGAAGAAGTAGAAATTACTAACACACTGCGAGATTGTTTGATAGCAAAAGGCATTAAAATTAAGGTAGGCACGTCTGTTCAAAAAGTCCTGAAGAAAAACGAAGTGCTTTTGCGTGATAACAGCGGAAAAGATGAGTGTGTGCGTTTTAACAACATGATTATTGCAGCAGGCATTCGCCCTAACACAAAAGGTATAGGTTTAGAGGCGTTAGGCATTAAGACAAATGAAAGAGGCTTTATTACTGTTTCCAAAACCATGGAAACAACACTGCCTCATATCTACGCTATTGGTGATATTGTTCCAGGACCTGCCTTGGCACACAAAGCCTCGTATGAAGGCATTTTGGCTGTGGATGTTATTTTGGGTGAGAAAAGAGAATGTTTGCATTATCACAACATTGCTCGTTGTGTATACTCCTCTCCTCAGGTAGCATCTGTTGGTTGGACTGAGCAGGAATTGAAAGATCAAAAAACGCCTTATAAATCTGGATCTTTTCCGTATGCACATAACGGGCGAGCTCTTTCCGCAGGGTCCAAAGAAGGCTTTATCAAACTGCTTTTTCATATGGAAACTGGCGAAGTTCTTGGCGCTCACATTATTGGTGAGCATGCAAGTGAATTAATTAATACGATTGCCTTTGCTATTACAGCAGAGGCGACATACGCAGAGTTCATGAATACAGTGTTTCCGCACCCAACACTCTCTGAAATGCTTCAAGAAGCTGCTCTGGATGCATATGGTATAGGTTTGCATGCATAAGCAGTTTAATAAACCTACGATTAAAGTACCTAATTCGCCTGCTTATTTAGAATTGGCCGCTTTGGTTCAAGAAAAAAAACTTCATACCGTATGCCAAGAAGCAGCATGTCCTAACATTGCTGAATGTTGGTCAAAAAAACATTTAACCGTCATGATTATGGGGGGCATATGCACGCGTGCTTGTGCTTTTTGTAATATACAAACAGGAAAACCACAGCCTTTAGACCCACAAGAGCCTCAAAGAGTTGCTAACATGATTAAAGACCTCGGACTGAGACATGTTGTGATCACATCAGTCGATCGAGATGATTTAGAAGATGGCGGGGCTCAACATTTTGTTGAAACTATTTTAGCGCTTCGTACTTTAACGCCTGAAACAAGTATTGAAATTCTAACGCCAGATTTTTTACGAAAAGAGGGTGCTATTGAAAAAATTATTCAAGCACCACCAGATGTTTTTAATCATAACCTTGAAACAGTTCCTTCACTCTATAAAAGAGTTCGCCCTGGAGCGCGCTATTTTCACTCACTGCGACTATTAGACAAAGTGCGTGAGCAAGTGCCTAACATATTTACAAAATCAGGCATTATGGTGGGATTAGGAGAAAAAGTAGAGGAGGTGGCTCAGCTTATGGATGATTTGCGAGCAGCAAACGTTGATTTTATGACTATTGGTCAGTATCTACAGCCTACCCCTAAACATTATCCTGTTAAGGAATATGTTACGCAAGAAGCGTTTGAAATCTATAAACGGATGGCGATTTCTAAAGGATTTTTGATGGTTTCATCCTCAGCTCTTACGCGATCCTCATATCATGCGGATGAAGACTTTGCAAACCTCAAGTTACGCCGGATGAGCAATAACTCAGCTTAACTCCTTGCTTCAGCGACAAAAGAGGTTTGTTATACCCTAAAGAGCGTAAATGCAATGTGCTTGGCCTTTCTATAGGGTGGTACGAAGCTTCAGGGGAATTTTTGTTTAATGAGTTGTAAATAATATGATGCGGCTCTTCAAGCGCAGCCGCTGTGGTTTGAGCTGCATTTTCCAATGTATATCCTTGATCATGTGCTAAATTGACAATAGTGCTAGGAAGTGCATCGGAAAGTAAAATCCAATGGAGCATGGAGGTGTAGTCCTCCATGTGCAAAAAATGCTTGATATACATGCCGTCTTGAAAGTCATCGTGGTGTGATTTTTCAATGCTGACAGCTTTTTTTTCTGATATATTGGTAGCCCACCTATCAATCAGTGGAACAGGTAGTGGAGATGTGACCTTTCCATAAACATGAAAAGGTTTGAAGGCAATGGTTTGTACAGGTTTTGGCATATTACTATTGAGCATTTGATGCACCCACAAATCCATACAGTGATGTAACCATCCTATTGTACTTTTTGGTTTCAAATTTTTAAGATGTTTCCATTCATCATGGAGCGTTCCTTTTTCACAATCGTATGTTGTGGGAGAGGAGGCGTATATATAGCGTTTTTTATGCTCTGCACACCAAAGCCATAGTTTTTGAGAAGTGGAAAAAATAACTTGATTAAGAAGATTGGGATCTGTATGAGCTGGCAAATCTAAAGGTGACAGATTGAGTATGCATGTGATTTCGCTTTTATTGTTTTGCAGAAATGCTTCTATATCATTAAATGCGATGTTATAAAAAGGATAGGAAGGTCTAAGGAAGGCATATTCAGCGGAATGATGAGGCGGCAGTTTTGTACATAAAGCAAATTGCACAGAGCTTTTTTGTAACTTTTGTACTAAAATACACAGTGCTGTTGTTATGCTGCCAATAATAAATATCATCATTACCCCTTTTATGGTATAACATGATCAAGAAGAAAATGGAGGAATATTGTGAGTAATACAACACTTGTAGGGCGCAAATATCATAAATTTGTGGCGCCAGCTGTGATGCCAAATAATGAAATTATGGATTTGGACATCGAATCCTATTTTAGCAACCATATAGGAGTAATCGTTTTTTACCCCCTTGACTTTACTTTTGTGTGTCCATCTGAGCTTTTAGCTTTTGATGCTCTCATAAAAGAATTTAGTCGTTTAGGCGTAAGGGTGGTTGGCATCAGCGTGGACTCAGCGCATGCCCACTTGCAGTGGCGCAATATGTCATTGGAAAGTGGTGGTATTGGCCAAATCAACTTTCCCTTAATTTCAGATATTGATCATAGCATTATGACAATGTATGGTGTGCAAGCTGCTGATCAAAGTGTAGCCTTGCGCTCAACCTACATCATTGATGATGTGAGTGGCAATGTGATATTTCAATCGGTGAGTGATTTATCGATTGGTCGCAGCACAGATGAAGTTATTCGTGTAGTAGAAGCGCTTATTGCATCACGATCTGGACAGGTTTGCCCTGCAAACTGGAAGAAAGGAGAGGATTTAATGAACCCTACTATTCAGGGTGTCGTAGACTACCTAAAAAAAAGCAAGCTTTTGAAATAATGAAAAATGGGGGGGTTATGACTTTTTTTCTAATTATTTTTTTTACTTCTCTAGGGCTATGGAGTGCTGGCCATGACGAACTGGATGGCCTCCATGGTGCACTTGATAGCCAATGGACTATGAGATCTTCTGAACCATTTAAGACTCAGATGGCGGAATGTGAATCGGAGTTTGAATTGAGAAAAAGGCAAGTTGCTTCTGAGGTGAATTTTAATGATATATTGCTGCCAGTTCTAGCTTCGTGTTATGCTCCCTTGCGGATTCAGGATTTGCCAAAAGCTTTAACGATTGTTGACAAAACATTGCTTTGTAAACAGGGTTTGCTGGAGAACGCCGAAACTGCGATTGGTGCTATATCGCTTTATTTAGCAAAAATATCTCAGTGGATTGAAAACGAGATCATCAATTTTCCCGAAACTGCCAGACCATTGCCCCTTCCTTTCAAGAATATACTGCATGGGCTAACATACCTGCCTAAAAAATTCGTCACTATACTAGAATTTTATACAAATACTCAAGTTTATGTATGTGAGCAATGTGAAGAAAAGTATCCTGAGCAAAAGGTGCTACGTGGACTTTTTGGTATTTATGATCCAAAAACGACTCGTTGTCTATACATACCAGGCCCTCTCAGCCTTTTGGTGGGACATTACGGAGGCAGTTCTGAAAAATTAAGCTACCTGACAGCTCATCCGCGATTTGATGATGCTGGTAACCTCATGATTCATTCATTTCTTCTAGAGTTTTTATCGACCCCCCCTAATTTAGAGGAGCAACGGCAAACTAATGTTAATTCAAACAATCGTTTGGCTCTCAATATAGCAGCAAACCTCTTCTTGAGCGCATTGTCATTAAAAAGTGTGACCTTAGAATCAGAAGAACCAAAAAAAATGACACTCACATTTTCTCTTTCTAAGCCTCTCTATGGCATGATGGAGATAAAGCGAAAGGTTGACTTTGCAAACCTTTTGGCTAATAGAGCTACCGCATTTGAGAAGAAGGTTGATAGAGATCTTATTATGATATCAGACCTTGAACATACTTTATTTTCCTTAATGGGGGAGTGGTTGCAAAATGCTCAGTTTCATCCTAATGAGTTCGATCCCCTACTGCCATTTTTGGTTGCGCGTGTGTACACTGAAAATGAAACAAAAACAGTTACCGAATTTCCAAACGTTGACAGCGATTTTGCCAAAGTTGTGGGTGAAGATGTTGCTCTAAAAATTACAAACATGTCTAAAGTTGCTATCGAAACTATGAAACGCGACGTTCAACCCTTTATGGTTTTAGGACAAGAGAACGCATTTGATGGAGTGAACGAGTTTGTTCAAGAAATGCTGCTTTTGATTATACGTGATATGAGCATAGGAGTCAGTCCTGAAGATTTTTATAGAACCATTGATTTTGTACTCTTACAGTCAATAGGTCGAATTTTAACAAATATAGTCGAATATCAACCTCGGCAGATTAACGTTTTTAATCGTGCCTTTTTGTTTAACTTTCTCCATTATTTGCGCACACCAAAACCTGATAGAGATTTTGGAGCAGACTTTAGGAGAGCTTTTATTACCATTTTTCAAGCATTTGATGGGGAGGGGACGTATGGATCTAAACCTCAAGTACAGAAACCAAAAGACGGGCCTACTCAAACTTGGAAACTCAAAGGAACGCAGATAGCATCTTTGTCTAAAGATCTTGAAAAAGCTCTGTATGAACATGAGAAAGCATTGCAGTTCAGGCAGGTTGTCTCAAGCACAAATCTTGCATTTATAGCAAAAGTGGGAGAAAAAATTGACCTTTCCACTATTATTGCCTTTGCAGTTGACCCGGATTTGGACGCACATTTTTCCGAATCTCAAAGATTAGAGGATTGCGAAAAGGCAGTCGCATTTTGTCAAAAACGTGGATCGCTTGTACTGTACTTGGGCATGCCACCCGAAGATTTGCGAAAGTTCAAAGATATGCCCCTTTCTTACAAAGCTTATAAAGAGATGAAGCATCAATCTAAGGAAGCAAGGTTAAAAGCATTAGAAGACACACGTATTAGATTAGTATTAGAGAAAAGGGCGGTTTAAAATGCGCGTGACGGGGACAATAGACCTTTTGCCCTCTCAGATGAGGTTATATAACAAAATATGCGAAACTTTCTTTGCAATTTGTAAACTTTATGGATATGAAGAGGTCGCAACCCCTATTCTGGAAGACATAAGGGTTTTTGATCGCAACCTTGGTTTGGAAACCGATGTTGTTAGTAAAGAAATGTTTTTTTTAGAAAAAAAGCAAGACGAAACGTTAGTGCTGAGACCTGAAAATACTGCTGGAGTTATGCGTTTATGTCAAGAAGGAGGGTTGTTTCAAAAGTTGCCTCAAAGATTGGCATACTATGGTCCTATGTTTCGTTATGAAAGGCCTCAAAAAGGTCGTTATAGGCAATTTCACCAGTTTGGTGTGGAATGTATTGGCGTAGCGAGTTATATGGCGGATGTAGAAAACATTCAGATGGCGGTACACTTTATGCAAGAGATAGGGCTTGCTGAATTAACAGAGTTGGAAATACACACTTTGGGAAGCGAATCTGAAAGAGACGCATATAAACAAGCTCTTCACGATTACTTGTTGCCTTATAAAAATGAACTGTCAGAAAACTCTGTAAGAAGATTTGATAAAAATATTTTGCGTGTTTTGGATTCAAAAAACGTACATGACCAAAAGATTTTGGAAACAGCACCTGTCATGCGTAATTTTTTACAAATGGAGTCAGCAAAATATTTTGATAATATATTAGAATCCTTAGAAAATTTTGGAATCTCATATACTGTGAATCCTTTCTTAGTGAGAGGCCTTGATTATTACAACCAAACTGTTTTTGAAATAAAAACACCTGCATTGGGTGCTCAAAGCGCAGTGTTGGGTGGCGGAAGGTATGATGGTTTGGCGCAGCAATTTGGAGAAAAAACACCCACACCATCGATTGGTTGGGCTGCTGGAATGGAGCGCCTGTTTTTATTGGCGCAAGAACATCAGACTCTTTCTGTTCCTCCAAGAAAAAATATTGTGATTATAGCTATGACTGAAGCATTTGATCAAGAAGCTCAGAAATACGCATCATTGCTGAGAAAAGAAGGCATTGCTTGTTTAACTGTTCATGAAGGAACACTGCGCAAACGTATGAAAATCGCCAGTCGTTTGGAAGCAAAATATACAATTATTTTTGCGCCTAAAGAAATGGAAAACAAAACAGCTATATTACGTGATATGATGCGTAGTGAGGAGCGTATACTGCCTCTTGCGGATCTGATTATTACTGTAAAAAAGCATTATGATACATAAGCGTGCTGCACAAATTCTTGAAAAAAAAGAAACTCTTGAACAAAAACTAATCCAATCTTCCACTTTGTCTCGCGAAGAAATTGTGGAGGCTCAAAAAAAATTGGGTGAGATATCTGATATTGCAGCTTTTGCTGACCACTATCTCAAAGTGTATACAGAGCAGCAAGAAGCTCTGAAAACGCTAGAAGAGTCAACAGATCCTGAATGGTCTCTATACTTAGAAGAAGAGCTGAAAAAATTAAAAAGCTCTATTGCTCTGGCAGAACAAGATTTGCGTGTAGCGCTTTTACCTAAAGATGCTGCAGATGAACGCAACGCTATCCTCGAAGTGCGAGCGGGCACAGGTGGGGATGAAGCTGCCTTATTTGCAGGTGATTTATTACGTATGTATATTCGTTACGCGACTATTATGAATTGGAAAACCGAGATGATGTCTTGCTCTGAAACAGAAATGGGCGGCATTAAAGAAGCCATTATTCTTGTGAAAGGCAAAAATGTTTTTGCAAACCTCAAATTTGAATCTGGTGGTCACAGAGTGCAACGCGTACCAGAAACAGAGTCACAAGGCCGTATTCACACATCAGCAGCAACTGTTGCAGTGTTGCCCGAAGCTGTTGAAGTCGACATTGCTATTGAGATGAGCGATTTACGCATTGATGTTTACCGATCTAGTGGCCCTGGTGGCCAGTCTGTCAATACTACAGACAGTGCCGTGCGTATTACCCACCTTCCTACAGGTGTGGTGGTGCAGCAGCAAGATGAGAAGTCACAGCATAAGAATAAAGAAAAAGCCATGAAGATTTTGCGCTCGCGCTTATATGAGCGTGAACGTCAACGCTTAGCAGATGAGCGTGACTCTGTACGTCAACAGCATGTGGGAACAGGAGATAGATCTGACCGAATTAGAACATATAACTTCCCACAAGACCGCTTTGTTGATCATAGAATAAACAAACGCTTTAATGATTTAAATGCTATTTTAAGCGGTGAAAAGCTTGGGGAAATTACAAAATCTTTGTTAGAGAATGATCGGGCGATGAAGCTGTTATCCACTACTGAGTAATGTATACTGTTAAAAATATTTTTATAGAATGTGCTTGCCAGTTTCCGAACAGCGTGGGAAACCTGCGTGCCTTAATTGCACATTGCTGTAACCAAGATGTATCTTGGACTTTTGAGCATTCAAATATGCCGCTTTCTCAAAATGTGTATGACCTCATTAAACAAGGAGCAGATGCACTGCACCGTGGTGTACCTTTTGCACGCATTAAAGGCTATAAAGAGTTTTTTGGATTAGATTTTACTATTGCAAATACATTAGAGCCAAGGCCAGAGACTGAGCTGATTGTAGATTCCGTATTAGAAAATTATCAAGGAGGGGCGGCTTCAGTGTTGGACTTAGGTGTGGGCAGTGGATGCATTTTGTTGAGTATACTGCACCATGCAACCCAAATGACAGGTGTTGGTGTAGATATTGATGCTGCTGCGCTTGCTACAGCTTCCTTAAATGCACAAAAGCTTTGTTTGAGTGAAAGAGTTTCTTTTATACAAACTTGTATGAGACAGTTCTGTTTTTCCGAAAAATTTCACTACATTACCAGTAACCCTCCCTATATTCCTAGTAATGAAATTTCTTCTTTGGATGACAATGTCATTCATTATGATCCTAGGCAGTCTTTGGATGGTGGTGAAGATGGTTTGTCTTATTACAGAGATATTTTCAATATAGCGCCACTTTTGTTAAATGACAGAGGCATTTTAGTCGTAGAGATAGGGCATAACCAGTATGATGCTATAAAAAAAATAGCGCTGTGGGATGTACGATGTTGCTTAATAAAAGTACAAAAAGATTTACAGGGATTTGACCGCTGTTTAATTTTTCGTTATAACATAGAAAATTAGGGGATTTATGCAAATTCTAGAAAAATTGACCAATCAATCGAGATCTGTTTTAGAAGAAGCATGCCGACTGGCTGCTGAGTCAGGGCACTTGTCGAAAGTATCGAGTGTACATATTGGTTTGGCGCTTTTGAAAGCTGAGGTTATAAAACATATTTTTGATACTGCAAGCCAAGGCGCAAGCGAAAAATTTCAAGAGCATTTACAAAAAGAAATAAGCAAAATAACAAAGGGGACTTCTAGCACACAACCTCAGTTAACCTCAGATGTTTTCTCTCTTCTCTCTTTGGCGGAAAAAGAAGCACAAGCTTTGGGAGATTCTTTTATAGCGCAAGACGTGCTTCTTGTTGCATTTTGTGCTTCTCATACTCAAATATTAAAAAGTTATGGTCTCTCACTAGAGCAGTTGCGTAAAATTATTATAGCGTTAAGGCAAGGGCATATGGTTAAAGATGAAAACGATGAAAAAGAGCTCGGTGTTTTATCAAAATATGGCGTAGATTTAACGCAAATGGCGCGAGAGGGAAACTTAGATCCCTTGATAGGTCGCGAAGATGAAATACGACATGCAGCTCAAATATTGTTGAGGAGGACCAAGAACAACCCAATCCTGATTGGAGAGCCTGGAGTAGGAAAAACCGCCATTGCTGAAGGATTGGCGCAGAGAATTGTATTAAAAGATGTTCCAGAGAGCCTGCAAAACAAATCACTGATCTCTCTTGATATGGGTGCATTGGTTGCTGGTGCAAAATTTAGAGGGGACTTTGAAAAAAGATTGAAATCTGTTTTGACTGAAGTGCAAAAGAATGATGGGCGTATCATTCTGTTTATTGATGAAATGCATACTCTTGTAGGAGCCGGAAAAACAGAAGGTGCTATGGATGCAGCCAATCTTCTCAAACCATTGCTGGCGCGTGGTCATTTGCGCATTATTGGTGCTACCACACTCAATGAATACAGAGAAAACATAGAAAAAGACGGTGCGTTAACACGGCGCTTTCAGCCTATTTATGTTGCAGAGCCTAGCACAGAGGAAACCATCTCTATTCTGCGTGGTATTAAAAACAAATACGAACTGCACCATGGAGTGCGTATAGCGGATAATGCCATTATTGCTGCAGCAACACTAGCAGGGCAATATATTAGTGATAGATTTTTTCCAGATAAAGCCATTGATCTTCTGGATGAGGCAAGTAGCCGCTTGCGCATGGAGTTAGATTCAAAGCCAGAATCTTTAGACGCGCTAGAAAGGCGTTGCATGCAACTAAATATTGAAAAAGAAGCTTTGAAAAAAGAAGAAGACAAATCCAGCCAAGAGCGCTTACAGGCACTTGCAAAAGATTTGGCGTCCTTGGAAGATGATGCGAGCGCTTTGCGTTCAGAATGGAAAAAAAAGCGCGCCAAAAATGCAGAATATGCCCATTTACGTGAAGATTTGGCTGCAAAAAAGCAAGAACTGCTTTCTGCTGAGAGAAAAGGAGATTTTTCACTTGCCAGTGAACTGAAATATGGGATTATTCCTAATATTGAAAAAGCGATACAAGAACAAACTCCTGCACAACATGACCGACCTGAGCTGGTTACACGTGATCACATTGCTCATGTGCTGGCAAAGTGGACTGGCATTCCTGTAGGGCGAATGCTAAACAATCAAAAAGAAAAAGCTTTGAATGCAGAAAGCGCCTTGAAAAAACGCGTTATCGGTCAAAGATATGCGGTTACCGTTATGAGTCACTGTCTGCAAAGGCTTTACGCTGGACTCAAAGACCCCAATCGGCCGATTGGTTCTTATCTTTTTTTGGGTCCAACGGGTGTAGGAAAAACAGAGATGGCGAAAGCTGTTGCAGAATTTCTTTTTAACAGCGAGAAATCAATGTTACGTCTCGATATGTCTGAATATATGGAAAAACATGCAGCAGCACAGTTAGTAGGGGCTCCTCCAGGTTATGTGGGATATGAAGAAGGCGGAAAACTAACAGAATCTGTTCGTAGGCGTCCTTATCAGCTGATCCTGTTAGACGAAATTGAAAAAGCACACCCCGATGTCTTTAATATATTTTTACAGGTTTTTGATGAAGGGCATTTAACAGACTCGCGAGGACGTGTAGTAGATTTTAGAAATACGGTTGTTTTGATGACATCCAATCTTGGTGCTGATTTAATGCAAGGTTCGTATGATGCGCAAGATGTCTTGTTTCATGAAAAAGCTATGCGAGAAGTGGGCAAGTTTTTAAAGCCAGAGTTTATTAATAGATTAGATGATATTATTATTTTTAATAAATTGGCGTTTGCAGATATGGAAAAAATTATTGACCATCAGATTGCGTACTTGGAAGCAATGCTGAAAAAAATGCACCTTGAAATTTTCTTGGATAAAAAGGCTAAAGACTTTCTTGCAACAAAAGGATTTAGTTCTGTATATGGCGCAAGGCCATTGAAAAGAGCCATTCGTGATTATATCCATAATCCTTTGTCAGAAAAAATATTAAATGGAGAAATCAGTGAAGAGTCTTCTGTGCATATAAGCTCAAACGGTTCAGAGATTATTATTTCTTAGATTTGTTTTCTTGAAGTTTATCCCAGAGATCCGGTCGTATTTTTTTTGTGCGGTCGTACATCCTTTGATCGCGCCATTGTTGAATTTTTGCGTGATGTCCTGAAGTTAATATTTCTGGAACAGAATGACCCCTCCATATCGTTGGTCTTGTATAATGCTCATGCTCGAGTAAGTAGGGGTGCGAAAAACTTTCTGACAGAACAGATTCAATCGTCCCTAATACGCCAGGTATTAGCCTAACACACGCTTCAATAATAGTCATAGCAGGTAATTCTCCTCCTGCTAATACAAAATCACCAATGCTGATGTGGTGAAGTTCGTACTCGTTTTCTAAACGTGCATCTACTCCTTCATAGCGGCCGCATAAAAATGTCACATTGTTATGCTTTAATAGATCTTGTGCTAACTTTTGTGTAAACGGCTTTCCAGATGGTGTTAAAGAAATAATAGGGCCTTCTATCTTTAAAGCGTCAAATGCACGTGCTACAACATCAGGTTTCATAACCATGCCAGGCCCACCACCATACGGAATATCATCCACTGAATAGTGTGGTGGGTCTGCATAATCACGCAAATTATAGGCTGAACAAGACCATAGCTTTGCTGTCAACGCTTTGCCTAGAAGAGAGATGCCCAAAGGTCCAGGAAAAAGATCTGGAAATAAGGTCAGAACATGTGCATGCCATTTTGGCAAAAATCACCTACTCTTTTGCGGCATCAGATGGTGCATCCGCTGCTTTTTTAGCATCTTCCGCTATCTTCTTTTTTTCTTCAGCGCGTTGCTGTGCTTTTGCTTTTGGCAAATGTTTTTTGCTTGGCGTTGGCGTTTTTGGTTTGTCCATCAAACCTTGTGTGTGTAGCAACCGCGCGACTCTGTCAGTAGGTTGAGCTCCTTGGCTAAGCCAGTACTCTGCCCGTTCTTTTTTGAGAACAAAACGATTTTCATCGGTTTTTGCCAAAAGTGGGTAATAATTTCCTATTTTTTCAATATAACGCCCATCACGTGGAAAGCGACTGTCCGCCGCTACAAGTCCGTAAATAGGTTTCTTTTTTGCGCCCATTCTGCGCAGTCTTAAATGTACAGCCATAATTTATCCTTTTATCTCCTGGTTTTTTTGATGGATTGTTTGCCCATTCTCTTCATCATTGTGCGCATAGTTTTGAGTTGTTTCACCATTTGGTTAACTTCCTGAATGGTGACTCCTGCACCGGATACTATACGCTTTTTACGTGACGAATTCAAGGGAGCACGCTCTAATCGTTCCTGAGGCGTCATAGACAAAATAATCGCCATTTGGCGTTTTATCTTTTTTTCGTTCTCATCCACATCAGGAAGCTGAGCGCCTGAAAAGCTTTTCGGCAAAAATTGCATAATTTTTTTTACACCACCTAATTTTGTAATCTTTTTCATTTGTTTCAAAAGATCATTGTAATTAAAGCTTTTGGAAGAAGAAAAGTCAAATTCATCTTCATCTTTTTCTTCTTGTGTAATTTTCTCTACAAGCGCAAGGGTATCGCCCATTCCTAATATGCGACGCGCAATGCGATCAGGGTTGAAGGTCTCAAAGGCATCAATCTTTTCACCTACACCAAGAAATTGAATGGGGACACCTGTTACTGCGCGCATAGAAAGTGCGGCGCCACCTCGCGCATCACCATCGACACGCGTTAAAAGCAAACCCGTTAATGGCACAGCTTTATGAAAGGCGGATGCTATTGTGACAGATTCTTGACCAAGCATGGCATCCGCTACGAGAATGTTGGTGCGGCTCTTTGATATTTTGTGCACCAGCGCAAGCTCTTCCATCATTTTTGTGTCAATGTGTGTCCGACCAGCTGTGTCCACCAATAAAACGTCATAAAGTCCCTGTTTTGCTACCTGAAACGCCTCTTGAAAAATCTTTTCAACATCGCTTTGTTCAGAGTGGACTACATCTACGCTAATTTGCTCACCAAGAATTTTTAATTGCTCGCGTGCTGCCGGTCGATAAACATCTAAAGAAACCAGCAACACCTTCTTCTTCATTGTTGTGGTTAGATAAGCCGCTAGTTTTGCAGTGCTTGTTGTTTTACCAACACCTTGCAGCCCCACCAGTGTGATGACATTTAAATTGTCACTAATGTTGAGAGGCTCGGCCTCACCTAAGGTTTTTTTGATTTCTGCAAAAACGCTTTGAATAATAGATTGAAAGGCTGTAAGTGATGTTTTGTATTCAGACGTAGATAAAGATTCTTTAATTCGGCCGATAAAATCATCTGTTACCGAAAGTGCAACATCCGCTTCCAGAAATGCTAGACGTATATCTTTTAACGCCTTGTCTAAATCTTTTTCTTTGAGAACGGCGGTGTCTTGCCAACCACTTGCTAATTTACGTAACTTTTCACCAAGGTTGGAAAACATAATTAATCGCTACTTTTTAGAATCTCTTCAACAGACAAAAGCGAGTTTTCTTTTGCTTCAAAACATAAAGGTCTTATGCCAGAGCCTTTGTGTTTTCCATCGCAAAGAGGCATCTTGGCAGATAGACCGCATCGGCATATGAAATACCGTTCGCCCTTTATCGCATTGAGTGTTGCGCTTTGATTTGACTCGCTCATCATAACCATTATACTCCTTTCCCGGATGACTGGCTAGATTAAGTCCAAATAAAATATGAGATTTTGCTTTTGAAGAGCGTCTGCTTTGTGCTATACTTTATGAGTGGTGTTAATGACACCTGCTTTAAAGAGTTTTTAGAAGGATTTTAGATTATGACGATTTTGAATGAACTAAGCCAAGAGTTGACCCAGAATGTGTCTATCCCTGAGTTTTCGCCTGGAGATAGATTGCGAGTTATGATCCGTGTTAAGGAGGGCAGCAGAGAGCGTGAGCAGGCGTATGTAGGCGTTTGTATTGCTAGGCACAATGCTGGCATTAATTCTTCTTTTACCGTAAGGAAAATTTCCTTTGGTGAGGGTGTTGAAAAAGTTTTTCCTCTTTATTCTCCTAAAATTCGTATTTTTGTTGAGCGATATGGTCGTGTGCGTCGAGCAAAACTTTATTACTTGCGTGCATTGTCCGGTAAGAAAGCTCGTATTGCTGAAGATTTCAACGCATCTCGCCGAGCTGCCGCTATACAAGCTGAGGCAAAAGAGGCTTCTGTAAAGGCAGCCCCTGCACCAGAAGAAACCGCAAATAAAGCCAAAGATGCAGCCACCGAAAACGCATGATCCACTCGCTGAAGCGATGATTCATATTTTAGAAACGAATTTTCCTGATGCAGAGATTGATTTGTCTTCTCGAGATAACGATGGTGTGCACTATTCGCTTGTTTTGCATACAAACGCATTTGAAGGCAAAACTCTCTTAGCTCAACAGCGCTGGGTATGTGAGCTCTTAAAAGAGTATGTAGGACTATCTGTTCATGCTCTTTCTATGACTACGGGGACTTTGAAATGACTGAAAAAATACAATCTTTGTTATTAGAAAATACAGTTGTTCTTTTTATGAAAGGCACGCCGCATCAACCTTATTGTGGATTTTCTCAAACCGCAGTAACCATTCTGAACGCTTTAAACATTCCCTTTCAAGGAGTGAATATTCTAGAAGATGAAACTTTGCGTGCAGATATTAAAAAATTTGCAGATTGGCCTACATTTCCAATGCTTTTTCTGAATAAAGAGCTGGTGGGTGGTTGTGATATTATGGTGCAAATGTATCAAAATGGTGACTTGAAATCTCTTTTTGAAAAGCACGAGATTATATAATGTCAGATAATCATTTAAAAAAACAAAGAATTGCAAAAATTCAGTCACTCAAAGAAATGGGCATCGATCCCTTTGCGAATGCGTTTCAGCGATCCGCTACCTTTGAAGAGCTTCAAACAAAACATAAAATTTTACCCGCAGGAGAGTCTTCTGAAGGAGAGGTGCGCATAGCGGGGCGTATTCGAGCTATTCGCAACAGTTATATGTTTATAGTCTTGCAAGATCACACAGCCTCTATACAAGTATTTTGTTCTAAAGAAATGCAAGAGAAGCTTAAAGATTTCTTACCACTCTTGGATGTGGGAGATATTCTTGGTGTTTTTGGTAATATTAGACGTACTCCAAGAGGTGAGCTG
The DNA here is from genome assembly GCA_002238905.1 of Alphaproteobacteria bacterium bin98. Taxonomy (GTDB): domain Bacteria; phylum Pseudomonadota; class Alphaproteobacteria; order Bin98; family Bin98; genus Bin98. The sequence goes on from MPNG01000006.1 coordinate 40,903, forward strand.
ACAGTTGATGCGTCTGCCTTTCAAATACTAACAAAATCCTTAGCAACTTTGCCAGAAAAATACCATGGTTTGGAAGACGTAGAAACACGCTATCGTAAACGTTATCTTGATTTGATTATGAACGATGAAGCAAAAAAGCGTTTTTTGGTACGCTCTCGCTGTATTCAGGCGATACGTTCGTGGCTCCTTGAGAAAGATTTTTTAGAAGTTGAAACCCCTATGCTACACACGCTTGCAGGCGGTGCTGTTGCGAAGCCTTTTGTGACGCACCACAATACTTTAGACTGTAATCTTTATTTGCGGATTGCACCAGAACTTTATCTGAAAAAGCTTATTATTGGTGGGCTTTCAGACAAAGTGTTTGAGATGAATAGGTGTTTTCGTAATGAAGGCGTCTCTTCGCGCCACAACCCAGAGTTTACCACTATTGAGCTTTATCAAGCTTATGCAAACTACCATGACATTATGGATTTAACAGAAAATATGATGTCAGATGTTGTGCAAAAGGTGTGTGGACAAAAAGAAATCACTTATCAAGGGCAAAAGATAAGTTTTTCTTCTCCTTGGAAGCGGATTTCTATGTTGGATTCCATTCAAGAAGTAACAGGCATTAATTTTGAAGATCACATGGACTTGCAAGAAGCGCATTCTGCGGCAAAATCTCTTGGTGTGAACTCTCTAGCATCAGAGTGGGGGAAGGTTGTTGCAGATGTTTTTGACTCTGTTGTAGAGCACACTTTGATACAACCTACCCATATCACTGATCTTCCTGTAGCTGTTTCGCCTCTTTCAAAAAAACACCCAGAAGCACCGCATTTGACGGAGAGATTTGAAACTTTTATGGCAGGATTTGAAGTTGCAAACGCTTTTTCTGAGCTTTCTGACCCCATTGATCAACTTGAGCGTTTTCAAAAAAAATCTGATGGTGATGACCATTTGCCAGACTTGGACTTTGTGGAGGCATTAGAGTATGGCATGCCGCCAACCGGAGGCATGGGGTTGGGCATTGATCGTTTTGTGATGCTGCTATCAGATGCGCCTAGCATTCGAGATGTCATAGCTTTTCCTACTCTGAAGCCGATCAAGTAGTGTGCTTATTTTTGCCCGCATATCATTGACACTCATGCACATTCAAGTTTTGTGTGCAAAATATTTTGAGAAAAAAGAGTGTTGCTCATCTCAAGCTCTTACATTCTTTATTCTTTTGTACTAACATTAAATAGACAAGGGGTGCAAATGGAAACGTTTAGGGGAGTCATTTATCTTATTCTTTTTTTGGCAATCTTGCCTCAAAAGGATCTGTGCGCTAACATATCTCAGCGTATTTCTCCAAAAGAAGCTTTTGTGTTTGTTGTGATGCACAGCGAAAGTCCAGAGTCTTTGGGTTTGCTGAAGGCTTTTTTAACAGATGGACAATTTTTAAAAAAAGATATGGTTATACGTAGCGGTAGTAAGATTCCTTCACAACACGAAGTGGAAACAGAGCTTACAGAAGATGCAAAAAGAGCCTTTAAAAAAGAAAGCATGACTTACCAAAACACTAAACGTATACGTACCGCACTCATAGAGTCTTGGTGTCTAGCATTTTTTCGCAAAATAAAAAATCCTAAGTGTTCACAAAAATTACCTATAAAAGCGATTTTAAAGAAAGTGCTTATTTTTAACAAACCAATTCGAGCTGATGTGTTGAGTGGTTTTGATGGCGGAGAAAGCAATGGTTACGCTGCAATGCTTTTGCTTGCTCTTAAACGCGGAAAAGGTGGTAGTCTTGCGTTTGAAATTTTATATATAATTTACCAATATATGTTGTCCGAGGGTGTTTTGGATGTGGACGCATCTGGAAACTTGATTGTGGAGCCAGTATCAGAAGCATCATAAACTTTATGGTTTCACTAGCGTATGATATGTTGGAGTAGAGTGTGCTTTGCATCACTGTGATGCCTGGGGAGGTTTGTATGTTTAGAAAATTTAATTGTTTGTTCCTTCTGTGTTTTTTAGGAAGCTTTTTCGCACCGAAAATTTCCGTTGCAAGAGAACTATTAAAAGAGGGGCAGTTGCAAGATCATCTTGAAAGGTATCATTTCGACACGCTTCGTTCGCGATGGTTTCTTTTGCCAATGCAAAGGTTTTATGATGATCCTACAGGCTTGGATGGTGTCGCTTTTTTGAAAGAAATGGCAAAAGGAAACTTTTCTCGAGGGATGCAATTTATATCTAGAAAGGTCCGTCTTGATGGCCCCCGATATAATCTGGATCTAAAATCAATATCACAAAAGCATCCTAATCTTCTTAAGGAGATGCGCAGATTCCTTGAAAAAAGAGAAAATGCAAAAGAAGGCACTAAAAAAAAAGGCACTAAGGAAGTTATGACTCTCCCTTTATTCAAAGAGTGTTTGAAAGTTTGGGCGGATGCGCGCACAAAAAAAGGTTGGTTTCAATCTGGGGGTGCATCCCCTATGACATTAGTCAATCTGGCAGTAAAATCGCTTGGAAAAACTCTGCCTTTTGAGGCGCAGGCAATGCTGCAAGAAAAACTTAAAGACAATGCAGGCTTTAAGGCTTTTCTTGCTATGTGTAAAGCATCGCCAGGAGTATTTGTTTTGGCAATGAACATTTATGAGCACATGTTGAGCGATAATCCACCACCAAATCCATTAGAAATGGTTAAAGAATTTAGAATGGAATTTAAAGAGTATAACCCGCTTCCTACTAAGGCGTGATTAACACTTTGTTATGATATGCTGGAATAGAGGTTGAGTGCTCAGCGACTGTGTTGTTTCTCACCTGGGGGGTCATGTTTAGAAAATTTAATCGTTTGTTGTTCCTATGTTTTTTCGGAAGCTTTTTTATATCACAAAATGCCGTTTCAAAAACAACATTGACAAAGCAGCAGCTGAAAGCGCATATTGAAGCGCATAAGTTCCATTTTGATGTCATTAATATTATTATTTTTAATCTGTGTGCATGCTTATGGAGCAGCGTCTCTTGGTGACGCTTGTATTGTTGATGGTCAAAAAGAAGAAGAGATGGTTTGTGGAAAAGCACAAAAAATTATGGATCGCAAAGCACATATTATGCAGATTATTAATTCTAAACGTGTTGTTTGGAAGACTCTTGGGTCTAAATGTGATGTTGATATCTCAACCTGTTTGACGCTTGAAGAGATAATGATTAAAATCCAACAGATTCTTAAGGAAGGCTTGGATGAAATTCATGACTTTGGTGGACGCACTGTTTTCGATCTAAACACTTTTGATTATGCCTTTGAGATGCTGATTAAAAATTCACAAAAAATTACAGGAAATCATAAACTGCATTGGGCAGATTTATTCATGCAGAAAAATTCGTCTCTAGTCCTCTTCGAATCTTTAGAGCTTTTCTGCAAAGGAAGCGAAATTGAGTCTCAGAATAAATATGATTTCTGGCACCTAATGCCTATGTCAACTCAAACAATCCCGAGTGTTAAGTAAGCGTTGACCCGAAAATATTACTTAATACAGAACCTTGCATGATCTGTAGATGAATAAGTACATTCAAAGTACCTTGTTTTTATAAGTTGTGTCTCACTTGCTCGCTTTTAATGCGTGCTGCTGCATTTCCTATCTAAGAGATGATTTTTTTGCGTTTTATGTGTATTACTGTATTGAATTGTGACTTTTTATTTAGTAGCCTAAGGTGTGGGCTGTTTTTTTTGTGAGAGGTCCATACAGGAGGTTTTTCACATGTTTGTTTTTAGATATATATTTTCTCTTTTCTTGTTCGGAGGCTTTGTTGTGTTGGAGAGCGCGCCTAAAATGTCTAAACAGAGCGCCGGGATGAATAATCATGATTATAGCGTGATTGTTAGATCTTTGAAAGAAGGGGCAATGGAAGGGTTGTCGACCGATGTTATAGGGCTAAATTTGCTGAATTGGGCAACAGAGCGTACTCGAAGGGGTTTGACGCAAAAGAATTCTCATAGATCCCCTATGAGTGTTGTGGCAGTTGTTGCGGAAAGGCTAGGGATGAAGCTTCCTGATGCAGCGATGAAAATGCGTAAAATGCTTCATGACAAAATTAAAAAAGATGCATGTTTGAACGCTTTTCGTGCTATACACATGAAATCGCCACTCCTATTTTTCATGGCGATAGAGATTTATGAAGACATGCTGCCAGATAGGAATACGTCATTGCGGGAAGAGCAGGAAATCGTTGACAGCATAATGCAGGGTCTCGACAGCAACTTGAGATATTATCGACGTCAAATGGATGCTAGCCAAATGGATTCTAACCAAATGGATTCTAGCCAAATGGATTCTAACCAAATGGATTCTAGCCAAATGGATTCTAACCAAATGGATTCTAGCCAACATGGGAAAATGCATTCTCATCAACCTACAAGAAGGGCTTCTTCCCAACCTACAAGAAGGGTTTCGATCTGAAAAAAAATATATAAAGCTTGAATTCATTAGAGTTTAAGCTTTATATATATCTGATTTTAGATTTGATGGGGGACCTACCACTTTATTAGCTCTAGCAGTGATGACCAATGCTGATATTGTAACATTTCAATTTGGTGCAAGAATTAGAAAGATTGGATGATAAGATTATGGGCATGAGTGATAAACACAGTTGATTCACATTAAATGGCGTGAGGTCACACCTTAAGAGGATGTCATGCTGCATTTAACTATCCTTTAATTGCCGATAATGATCATAAATTATGAATATGTGCGCCGTGCCCGCGCATGATCAAGATGTGCCTTGATGTTAGCGCGTATAGTTGACGATGCAACCCAAGACAAATGAGAATCCTATGCAGTTTGTAGAACCTGTCGCGCAAGATCGTGGAATGAATCTCCCCCGTAAAGAAGAATCAGTGCTGCCAGGTGAATGTGTGAGTAATGCATGTATTGAGTATTTTCTTGCTATCTGCGCAATGCTAGAATTTGGAGATTTATGAGCGCATGTTAAGCTATAACTCGCTAAAGCATCTACCACAAATGGTTAAAAAATTGCAGAAGTTATTTTAAGAATGCTCTGCTCTTTTTGCGTTTGTAATAGTGATCAGATCGCCATCACTCATCAGTGCATGAGCTTCGTTCACAGGATGAATATTGATCGTTTTTTGCAGAATGATATTCCCTAACATACACATGAAATGTTTTTGGATACTGCCCCATTCAGGATATGCTTCGCTCTATCTAGAGAGTCCGTGAGCCAAAACTGGAGTTGTTTGATTATTGAGATTCTGCATTGCTGTGTGACCCTTTTGCTGATATCCTGAGTGGGATGAAAGTTTATAATTTTCATGCTACAACAGGGGGTTTGATTATGTTTAATGGTTTGAGTAGTTTTTTGCTCATATGCCCTGACTCTGATGAAATACCTTTGTTGAAATACTAAATATTATCTAATTTGTAGTAAGGTGTGAGAGAGGTGGAGTGTGATCACAAAAATGTTCCTCACAAAGGCGTTAAGATGTTAAAAAAAATTTTTCCAGTTCTTCTTTTAGGACTTTTGGCTCTTGGAGCGATAATAAAATGGACTCACTGTGAGCAAGGAGCTCAGCATACAACTTTGGTGGGTCGCCAATACCGCCACTTCATTGCTCCAGCAGTGATGCCTAATGGTGAGATTGTAGATTTGGACATAAAAGAATATTTTAAAGGCCATATCGGCGTTATATTCTTTTACCCTCTTGATTTTACTTTTGTGTGTCCGACTGAGATTTTGGCATTTCATGATTTGGTGCAAGAATTAGAACGATTGGATGTTAAGATTGTGGGTATTAGTGTCAATACAGTTGATTCACATGTGAAGTGGCGTGAAGCTACACCTGAAGAGGGTGGTGTTGGGCACATTAACTATCCTTTGATTGCAGATGATGATCATAAAATTATGAATATGTACGGCGTGCCCGCGCCTGACCAAGATGTGGCCTTGAGATCAACGTTTATAGTTGACGACGCAACCGAAAAAGTTATTTTTCAATCAGTCAGTGATTTATCTATTGGCCGTAATACCGATGAAGTGATTCGTGTGATCAAAGCACACCTTGCCTCACGTTCGGGCGACAAAGTTTGTCCTGCAAATTGGCAGCCAGGTCAAGAGGGGATGAAGCCTGATCTGAACGCTGCAATTGATTTTCTTAAAAAAAGACAAATGGCTAAGTTGCAAAAACAAGAAGTGAAATAGCTTTCTGCTTTGCACATTTATCAAAGGTCTATCTATCGTTTTTTGGATAGATAGACTTTTTTAAAATGTTGCAGAGTGCTTGGGTGGATTGGAGGATTTTTTTGTTCTGATGCTTTTTGTGTTAGTGTGAAAAAGAGGTGAGTATATTTCCAAAAAACGTTTTTTATAAAAAGTAATTTGTTTGCTTGTTTTTTTGAAGATTCTCTTCTTTGGAGGTCAAATGTTTATATCAAAAAATATTTTATTAATTTGTGTGCTCAGTGCTATGGCATGTTGGAGCGATGCAAAAGCAATTACTCTGGGTGACGCCAAAGATATTAGGCGTAGAAGGGATGAGTCATTGGTGAAGGCAAAAAAGGCGGTGAAGGAAGGGAAAACTGACGAGATGGCGCTTGTAACGGATTTGCAGGATATGGTAAAAGGCGGATCGTCTTCAGGTGAGCAGTTTAAAACTCAGTTGCGAAAATGGGCGGACATGCGTGTAGCAATGAATGTTAGACCTCATGATCACAGCCTACAACCAGACAGATTTATTTTAAGTCTTGCAAACAAGCTTAGAATAGACATTCCAAGTAAGGTTGGGGGATATTTGAGAAAACTGCATGATCATTCGCATGTTGATGATGTATTCAAGGTGTTTTATAATATTTATCAAGCGTCAAGAATTCTTTTCATCTCTGCTATTCAAGGGTATTCAGTCATTGTGAATAGCCCTGATGAAGCCATTAATGAGGAGGTTGAGGATTCCCAATTAAGGAAGGTTCGTTTAGCATTTGCAAAGATGCAACGCGATCTGGTGGGCACCAAGCGTAAGGATTATCCGATGTTGAGGACTCAGAAGGCAATAGACAAAGACAAAAGAAAAGAGGATCTGAAAGTGCAAAGAGCAGAAGCAAAGTCTATGCGCGTTCACTGATTTGTAGAGCGTGACTCGCCCTGAACAAGGTGGCGTGGCTATTGCGCAATGATAGTTATGAATTGTGAAGATATGCTTATGCCTGAGCAATTTGTTTCTTGAGATCAATCAAAAAGTCTATCTATCATTTTTGGTAGATAGACTTTTTTTGACTTCTTGTACAGTGGAGGTTGCTTTTAGATGGAGTGACGGAATTTTTGTGCTGATTCTTTTGTGTGTTAACGTGAAATAGAGGTAAGAATATTTTCTAAAACAGTTTATAAAAATAAACAGCTAAGGGCGATGCCAGAAGTTTGTTTGTGTTTTTGAAGATATGTGCTCTAAGGGAGTGAAAATGTTTATATTAAAAAATTTTTTATTAATTTGTTTTTTGGGTGCTATGACATGTTTGAGTACTGCAGAGGCAAAGACCAGTGCTGAGCAGATGGAAGAAAAAATAGGAAGTCTGATGGACCCGCAATTCTATGCTTTGAGAGAGCTGGTGATGAACGAGGATGGCCAGAGCACACGTGATGCATTCAAGCTCGCTTTGAAGAAGTGGGCTGAGACTCGCTTTCAAAAAGGGTTTTCTATCTCTCAAGGCGCCTACTCAGGAAGAGAACATATTTTAGATTTAGCTGGATCTTTGCGGCTAACATCTGTAGAGATGGGGAATGTAAAAAAATGGGTGGCACGCCTTTCTGGAGAAATCGATAGAATTACTTTGAATGATATCTTTTATGAATTCTACCTCATATCAAGAAGATTGTTTATATTTGGCCTTCAAGGATGCGTGCTGATTTTGAATTCCCGTGATGATGTACCGAAGATGAGTCCAATGTTGCAGTATATTCGTAGTGGTGCGAACTTACCTGAGCCTCATCTATTGATGACCAAAGAAGAGTTGAAGCAAGCACTCAAGGCAAGCAAGGCGGAAGCAAAGGCGGCAGCAAAGGCGCAAAAGGCGGTAGATGCAGAGCGCGCAAAATCTCTTAAGTCAGTGAAAATAGATCGAGGAGGAAAGTATAAACCAAAAGTAGTATCTAAAGCTAAATCCTTCAGTAATATTTCAAGGGCATAAATTCCTATGATAGTCATAAACAATCAAGGTGTTCCTACGACTACTTAAGGTGTTTCCTTGAGATCAAGAATAAAAAAGTCTATCTATCATTTTTGATAGATAGACTTTTTTGACTTTTTGCGCAATAAAAATTGCTTTTAGATGGCGTGACGGAATTTTTGTTCTTATGCTTTTTTGTGTTAGTCTGAAGGAGAGGAAAGGATGTTTTTCAGATTGTTTATGTTTCTGAAATATGTGCTTTGGGGGGGGAGATGTTAATTTTAAGGGAATTTTTATTATTTTTTATGCTGGGTGGATTGGCTGTTGCCGGCACTCTGACAGGAAGAAGCTCAGCACCATCTTTGCAAGATCCTGCGCATGCTAAGAGGATCGATGCATTTTTATTGTTAGACCCTAAAGTAGTACACCAATATTTAAAGCAACAGAATGCTTCCGAAGAAGTGCTGCGTGATGCCATGAATTTAATCAAGCAGAATGCTGTCATAGAAGTACTGCGTGACGCCATCAGGGTAGAGTTGCTCCATAGGCGATACAGAGCCTCACTGGAGGCAGAAATGAATTCTTCAGGTGTTGCTGATGACTCTCTGGCTGAAGTGAGCGATTCTTCTCAGTCTGCCGACGATATTTATTTGCCAAAAAGAGAAAGTGCTTCTGCTCAGCATTCGGCTGCCGCTGTTGTGAATGGTGGTAATGCTGGTCAAAATGCTTCACTCTCAAAGAGACAGCGCAAAAGAATAAGAAGGCAGGCGTCATCAACAAGCGGTCCTTTAAAGGAAGAGGGTGATAACACTCCTCGCAGCGAAGTGATGCTCACGATTCCACAGAAAGGCGATCGGAACGTCTTAAGGGAAAGCACTGATGCTGAAACTGATAGGGAAAGCACTGATGCTGAAACTGAGCTTGCCAAAAGGAGTTTGCAGAGGAGATCGGTACTGCGAACTCTGGAGAAATGGAAATCTACTACAAAGTCTCCAAAGCAACAGCGTGAGGCCCAAGAAGGTGAGGGCAAGGCTCGCGAGGAAGAAGGTGGATCGATGCTAACAACCTTAGAGGGTGTAGTAGCACTGTATACTTTGACCGACAGTGAAAAAAAGAAAGCTGCACAAATTTTAAAAGAAGGTGATGTGGACACTAAGTTAGAAGATCATCTGGCTCTTTTTGATAAAGTTAAGCGCACTGCTAGAGTTGCGCCTTTGCTCGCCGTTTTTGCGAAAGATCAAGATTTTAAAGCTGCCATTTCAGCGGTATCAGTTTCAGAAAATTTTACAAAGGTGTTGGAATTTCTTCATCAAGATAAGGTCTCTGCTGTAGTGAGAGATTTATCTACAAAACGTTGTCTGGACTTTCCTCAATACGCAGCAGTACACAAAGAGTTTATAGACATCATGATGCGCTCTTTACGCTTCACACATGCTGCCCTTCTGCATATGGTGCAAAATGAGGAGCCTATGATGCCATTTGTGGATATGTGTGCTTTGCGTATAATGCGCATATTGAATGTCAATATGGAAAAGGCGGAAAGCATGCTGCGCACACAAATTGACGCACTTGCTTCAAAAACGGACGATGTGTTGCATGGATGGCTAGAAACACTTAACATTGATCCCAATAAAGGCTCGCTATACAAAGCCAAAAGGCTGATGGCGATAGCAGGTGAAAGCAAGAAATTGCGTGCTAATCCTGTCAAATCTTTTGCTGATTATAAAAATAGTGTTTATGCACTTTGTGCCATAACTTACCTTCTTCTTAAAGAAAATGATGCAACATTAAACGATCTGTCTACGCACACACTCCCCAAAAAAATGCAAGCTAAATTCCAAAAGAGGCGTGTTTCTATGGCTGGATTGGGTACAATCATGAGAACAGAATGGTCGAAGGCAAAAATCACACCTGGGACCCGTAACGGCTTGGTGAATTTCCTAAATCAACACTCAGTTGCAGTTGTTTGGACATGTTGGCATGCAATGCTCTGGATTAGTCCTGGAAAACAAGATAGACTGACAGATGCTTTAAATGATCTTTGTGCCTTGCAAAAAGCAAAAACTAACAAAGATTTTGAAAAAATTGCGAAAGCTCTAAACTTTTTTCAAGACTCTTTGGATGAAGCGTTTGGGTTGTCAGGATCATTACAAGCATTATTATTTGATGTTATATAAACAAATCCGCGCATTATTTGAAATTTTTAGAGTTGCGCGGATTTTATATACCTATAAAATACATGTGTAAGGAAGGAGTAGGGTGTTGAATCAGGCATTTTTCACTGTAAAAAATATATCTAAAAGCATTGGGGCAAAAGAAATACTGAGTAACATTAATCTGAATATAGAAAAAAATCAAATTTTTACTGTCCTAGGGCCTTCTGGATCTGGAAAAACAACATTTTTGCGTATTATTGCTGGATTTGAACAACCTACAAAAGGAGAAATATTTTTAAACGGAAAAAATATTACCAAAATACCTCCACAACAACGTCCTATTCACACAATTTTTCAATCTTATGCGCTTTTCCCACATATGACAGTTTTTGAAAATATACGTTTTCCTTTATTGTTTTCCAAGATAAAAGAGAGCGATCAACAAAGGCAAGTTGCAGAAATGTTAGAGATTGTGGATTTGAAAGGATGTGACCACCTCTATCCACACGAGCTATCAGGAGGGCAAAATCAACGTGTGGCTTTTGCGCGCGCTTTAATTAAAAAACCAAAGCTGCTTTTGATGGATGAGCCTTTTGCTGCGCTTGACTATCATCTGCGTGAAAAGCTGCAAGATAATTTGTTGACCATGCTTAAATCTATTGGTATTACCTGTATTCATATTACGCACAATCAGTCAGAAGCGTTAAGTCTATCCACGCATATTGCTGTTCTTGGCAATAAAGAAATTCAGCAATTTGGCACTGTGCAAGAGGTGTATAATCATCCAAGAAGTGTTTATGTGGCAAGATTTCTTGGAAATATGAATATATTTTCTTCTACTGTTGTGCGCAAACACGCAGATTACTCAGAGTTGCAGAATGCGCATGATGGTGTGAAGTTTAGAGTCCAAAGCGTTGATACAGACGCTGGGTGCGATGTTTGTTTTGGTGTGCGACCGGAATCTATTACTATCACCAAAACACAGACCACAGCAGAATTCAATGCTTTGTCGGCTGTGGTGACGGGTGTTTTTTTTCATGGAAAAGATACCCTCTACACTGTTTTGGCGGACCCACACGCACCTAAAATAAGTGTTGTGGTATCTAATAAAGAAAATGTACATTTTCTGGAAAACGAGCAAGTTTGGATTAAATGGGATATTCATGCAGCTGCGCAGTTACAACTTTAACAAACTGAGTCCTGGATCGCGCATTTTTTCCGTACTTTTGTTGCTTTTTTTAAGTCTGCATATTATTTTTGCGGTTTGGGCTATTTTCGAATCTGCCTTTTTATCCTCATCGGGAAATATTTCTTTGGAGGCGATTGATAGTGTTTTTACTCAGCCAGTTTACAAAAAAGTATTTACCAAAACATGCATCGATGTGTTTTTCGCATGGATTGTTTGTATCTTGGCGTCTTTTGTGGTTGCTACAAGTGTGATTTTTTATAAACGAACTACGCAAATTTATATTATTGTAATGTTTCTTTTTTCAGCTGCGTTTCCTTCTGTTTTGTCCGCTTATGCAGTATTTCAGTTTTTTGAGTCGTTTTTATTTTCATTTTCTGGCATTTCTGGGCGACCACTTATGATTTTTGGCTATGTGTACCTCTTTTTCCCTTATATGCTTTTATCGATTGCTCCAACTGTTTTAAAAATTCCTAAAGAATATTTTGAAGCGGCACGAGACCTTGGGGCAACAAAATGTAGAATTTTTTTGCATATTATACTACCATTGTCGTATCAAGGTGTAATCATAGGGTCGCTTATTGTTTTGCCGTCTATGCTTTTTGATGTTGTTGTGCCTGATGTTTTGGGCAGAGGTACAATACGACTTTCAAATTTATTATGGAGCGTGTATTTTGATTTTGCACGCTGGATGGACCTTTCTGTTATTATTGTTTTGTACTTTATGATATTCCTTTCTTTAAGTTTGCTTATACTATTATGGAGGCGTTATGGGCGTATGCGCTAAAATTCCGCTTCTCTTGCTTATAGCGGTTTCTCAAACACCTATTTGGACTATGCTGATATATGCGTTTAATGGTGGCAATCAATCGCATACGTTTACAAATTTTTCTTTCAAATGGATCTTAGAGGTTTTGCAGAACAGCGTTGCGACACAATCTATTGTTAATAGTCTGCTTTTATCTCTAAGTGCCTCTACTATTAGTATGTGTTTGGCTTTATTTATTATATATATGTGTCATATGCAAAACTTTGCATCACGATGGGCTAAATGTTTGCAGAGTGTGTTTAAATTGATTTCTGTGACTCCAGAAATGTTTTTAGCCATTTTGTTTTTTTTGGCCATTATTAAAGCTAATGCTTTTTGTCCTTTTGCTATTTTGGGCTCACGCATTACTGTGGCGTGGTTTGGATCCATTGTTTTTTTGGCGCCCTCGATGATTGCTATTATGGATCAATTGCGCATGCTCGATCGGCATATATTTGAAGCGGCACAAGATTTAGGGGCGACTTCTTTTTTTGCATTTTGGAGGTGCCAAGTGCAGATTATTCGTATGCCACTTATGGGGATATGGCTTGTAGGAATCCTATGGCTTCTGGATGACTTTATGATAGCCATGCTTTTGGGAGGGAATTGTATTTCTAATTTGCAAACCTTTGTTTATGCAGTGGCGCAAGAAGGTTCAACGCCATTTTTAAACGCTGTTGCTATTGTTGCGCTACTATCCTTCTTGTTGATGATCTCTATTATTTTGTTTTTGTTGCGGTTTCGGCGCAATGAAATCAGCAAATACATCAAAAAATCTTTGTGATACCATGAGATATGGATATTGTATGTACCTGCACAGATGTTCTTAATATGGGGTTCACATTTTGCACGCAACTCTTTAGCGTCTCTTTTTGGTTTGACCTTCTTATTACTTATAAGTACTGGATTGTTCTGATTGGAGCGCTTATTGAAGGTGAGATTATACTTATGATTGCTGCGGCATCTGCTTATCATGGGCATATATCAATTTATTATGTAGCGATTTTTGCAGCGACCGGGGCTATTATTCATGATCATGCGCTTTATTATCTGGGGCATAAGCTTGAGAAGCGTCTTAAAGATGGCAAAAAAATGCGTCATGTGAGGAGAATTTATAACCTTGTAGACAAATATGGTATTTATTTTGTCGCTATGTTTAGATTTCTCTATGGCATACGTACGATTACGCCTATCATTTTAGGAGCGTCTCACAAATTTTCTTTAAAAAAATATAGCCTTTTTGTTTGTGTTTCAGCTGTGTTGTGGGCTGTTATTATTACTTATTTGGGCTATACCTTTGCTATTATGTTTGAGTGGCTGATTGGTGAGTTTAAAAGAATTAAGAGCATAATTTTTTATGGTGTTTTAAGCGCTTTGATTATTGCTACAAGTGTTTACTTTATACGCAAGTTTGCCAAGAAAAATAAAGAAGATCAATTGTAGAAAATCAATCTCAATACCGCGCTTTTTTTACGCTTATACATTCTGTGAAATGAGGCATCAATTTTGA
>MPNG01000053.1 GCA_002238905.1 Alphaproteobacteria bacterium bin98
ATTAGGACTCGTTATAAGAACAATAAAGGTTTAGAAAGGTTTCATCCATTCCTAGAAAATGTTGACTTGGTAGTGTGGAGTGATGTGATATATCCGCTCCTAGAAAATGTTGACTTGGTAGTGTGGAGTGGTGTGATATATCCGCCACTTATGCATCAATGCCAGCAACCATATCAATTGCAACAACCAATGAATGGTTATTGTATGCAGCAATATCTTGCACCTACACAGGGTTATGTGATGTATCCGATATGTGCGCCTCAATTACAAATTGCAAATTTAGATCTGTCCTTGGAGTGCCCTAGATCCTATGTTGAGCCGAATCTTGATTGCAGTGCACCTAACTACGTGTATTATCTTATACCGGAACAAAGTGAAGATTGAAGAGGATCTTGCAAATATACTTTGATAATTTAAAGCAAAATGATTAGTTTCATGATAAGATTTTATCGTTGAAGGATATTTATGATTGCCATTATTATATTTTCACTATTTATGATTTTTTTTAACACAGATGCTGCATGGCGTGTATCGGGTCAGGAGTATCCTTGGTTTGTGGGCGAATCCGTTAAAAAAAACTGTGATAATCTGCGCCTTACGCTCAAACAGGCCTGTATGGAAATTCAAAGCGAGGCTGTGTTGCCAGGCTATAACGAGTTTATATTGCAAGCATGCCCGGTTACATTGACAGCAGACCAGGTTATGTTGCCAGTATGGCATGTTATGTTGCCAGCATGCAAAGTTGTGTTGCCAGCGTGTCATGTTATGTGGAAGGCATGCGATCTGATGTTGCATGCATGCGATGCATTATCCAATCACTTTCAGAAAGGAGGCCTGTTGAGGCAACTAGATACTAAAGTTATTATGTATCTCTTGTGCCAAAAGAGCGCAAACAATGCTAAAGAACTAGCTAAAACTTTTATGGTTGAGGGTGCTAAGGTGATGGAAGGCCAGATAACGCTATTCGATGCTCTTGGCCGATGTGTGCCTGAAGTTCAGTCTAGGGAGGAGGTGCGCACTGCTTTGTCTGATTTTCCATCTGTAAAAAATCGTGATGCAATCGTGGGCAACGTGATGAATAATTATTCTGAACACACAGGTTCAAAAAGGTTTTTTGTATCACTAGAATGTGTTTTTGGGAAAACACCATGCGTCGCACCGACTCCTGACCCAACAATATTGGGTCAGGAGCATCCTTGGTGTGCAGGCGCATCTGTTCAAAAATACTATCAAATTATGCAAACCAATCTCCAGAATTGCGGTATTATAGTTGAACACTCTTTTATGCTGCGTATATGCAGTATGTTCCCCCATGTCTTTCCGGATCAACTCCATCTGATGAAAAGAGAGCTTGATCTTATTATGTATATCTTGTGCAAAGAGAGCTCAACAAATACTGAGAAACTAGCTGAAACTTTTATTGCTGAGGAGGGCGGATTGCAACAAGGTGTGAGCACGCTGATCGATGCTTTTGGTCGATGTGTTCCTGAGGTTGGGTGTGAGGATATAGCTAATGTTTTGGATAATTATCCGACTGGGGAGCTACGAATATATAAGAAAGTCTTTAGAGGTATTATAAAGCGTTATACTCATAAAGAAGGTGCAAAAAGGTTTCTTCCATCCATCAAAAATCTTGTCGATTTCATGTGTGAGTGCATTGATTTTTGGCCGTGGTGAAATCTACGCCTTGTGACGTCACCTGTCTTATATTTAAGAGAGGTTTAAGTTATTTTCTTATCAAAATGACTGATCTTTGTGTTGATGAAGTGTTTGCAAATAGCATTTAAAGGAAAATGATTAATTTAATGATAAGATTCTATAAAGGATCTTTATGCTTAATATTATTATATTTTCACTCTCTATGTTTGTTTTAAATACAAATGCTGCAGAGGATCCTGGTTGGTTTACAGGTGAAGCCGTGCAAAGAGACTATAGAATTTTGCGATCTAATCTCGAAAAGTATGATATTACAGTCGAAAACTCGATGGTGCTCTACATATGCTGTGTATTATCCCAACCCGATTGCTTTCAGTCTGTAAACGCCTGGGTAAAAACAGATATTAATACTATCCTGTATACCTTGAGCCAAAAAAGCGTAAGCGAAGCTGATACACTAGCGCAAACTTTTCGTGAGGAGAGTGGTAAAGTGATCAAAAGTCTCACAAAGAAAAATATGTTCGATGCTCTTGGCCAATGTGTTCCAGCGATCCACCCTAATGATATGGAATCAATTTTGTCTTGTTTCCCGAATATGCCGATGCGCTTTGCGACCGTGTCCAATATTATGTGGCGTTATGAAAACGTAAAATCTTCACAAAGGTTTTTGCTATCACTAAAAGAGACTTTGTGGAAATATGTGATGTGTCCGGAACATGCATCTCAAGACTCACAATCTGATACAGATGCTGCTGAGGCTCCTGTTTGGTTGACAAGCGAAGCCGCTAAAAGACACTATTGCACTCTGCAATCTAATCTCGCAACGTATGGTGTTAAAGTCGACAAATCGATTATGTTGCAAGTATGCTGTGCATTACTTGAATCCGAGTACGAGTCCTATACAAAAATATGTGTAAAAACAGATATTGATACTATTATGTATCTCTTGTGCAAAGAGAGCTCAATAAATGCTGAGAAACTAGCTGAAACTTTTATTGCTGAGGAGGGCGGATTGCAACAAGGTGTGAGCACGCTGATCGATGCTTTTGGCCGATGTGTTCCAGAGGTTCAGCCTAATGCCATGGAAGCAATTTTGTTTTTTGTGCCGAATGTGTGCGATCGCCTTTCAGTCGTGCGCAATATCAAGAGTCGCTATCAAAACGAAGTAGATTCAGAAAGGTTTTCGCCAGCACTAAAACATATTTTGTCGCAATATATGATGAAAATGTGTCCGGAATCGTGGTCTCGCCCACAACCAATCCAACAGCCAATGAGTGGCGCTTTTGTGAAGCAATGTCCATCTATGCAGAGTTATGAGATGTATCCGGATTGTGCTATGCAGAGTTATGTGATGTATCCGGATTGTGCGTATCAATATCCACCTATGCAGAGTTATGTGATGTATCCGGATTGTGCGTATCAATATCCACCTATGCAGAGTTATGTGGTGTATCCGGATTTTGCGTATCAATGTCTACAACTTGAGCATCAATGTATGGAGGTTGCGGATCAATCACAAACTAAATATTTAGATCGGGCTAAGCACCTTCTAGCCTATGTGTGTAGAGGTATTAGGCCGAACCCTGATTCCAATGCACCTGACTACAGGAGTTATGCTTTTTCTGAAGAAAAAGTGGATATCTTAAAAGAGCTTCCCAAGATGCTTGACAGGATTTATCGTATGGTGGAGAAGAAACCTAACTGTGAAAATACAGCTTGTATACAGAATGCTCAGGCGCGCATTCATCAAATAAAGAGACGACTTTACCTTATGAGTAATTTTGAGAAATCCATGATTTTTGCATGGGCGTTTGTTGTGGAGCGTAAAGGTGATAGAGCGTTTTATGACTTAGGATTTTTAAAAGGTCGGGAAAGTATCCACTATCTTTGGACATCATGTCAGCCTGATCTTCCGCATTATCTGTATGCGTTGACAGAGTGTACCAATATTGAGAATTATGGTGGGATTATGAGAAGCACTCACACATACTGGAGGCATCAACAGGCGCAAAATTCTTGTTGGCCAAAGATTCCTACGGAAGATGTAAGTAGTTATAGCCCAGAGTGGCGAAATATTATGGATAGGTATAAATCTTGTGTGAGACGCGGCTGTATGGGATTTCTGTTCTTTGAGATATTTCATTTGAGTGATGCGGCAGGCGTTAGATAAAACCACGCAAGTATGCAGAAGGCTGGACTTTACGTGCCTTTTTGTTTTGTCACAATACGATATTCTGATCAGAATTTTTATTGTCAGACTGTTTTGTCTCAAAGGGTATGTGCATACTTTTCTATAATGTCAGTGAGAGAGCTCTGCTCTTTGTATGGGCGTTTGTTATGAATCGGAAGGTAATAGAGCGTTTTATCACTTAGAATTTTTTCATCATGTCTCATGCATCTCTGATGTTTGGGAGCCTATGAGACTTTGACTTCCTTTCTATCTTTCTGTGTTGACAGAGTGTATTGATATTGAGGAATATTTACCACCCATGAGAAATGCTAAAGCATTGATGAGGTCTGAAATGGCGAAAAGGCACTGCGCGACTATACCTGATAGAGAAACAATCATACTTATCGACCAGAGTGGTGGAATATTATGGGTTGTGATCCTGATTCGCAAAATCCTTGCCCAGTCGCACAGCTTTTCCAGCAGATCTTTCCTGCTCCTGACTATGATGTGCCAGATGCAAGATAGAAGCTATATTATAAACTGCCTTCAATCGTATGCTGAATAATTGAGATACGTAGGTTCAATCTAATTTTTTCATTCAATGGATATGAATGATTTATATTTTATCCGTGACAAAACACTTTGTGTGTGTTTAAAATGATCTGAAAACTATATGACAATTCGACGTTTTTTTTCTTGAAAAAATTATCATGAA
>MPNG01000054.1 GCA_002238905.1 Alphaproteobacteria bacterium bin98
TTCGTGAGGAAGATGATAAGGTGAGAGACCATCAGGAAGAGATGTGGGATGCTTTTGGTCGATCTGTCCCTGAGATGGATGTGCAAGGTGCAAGAGAGGCTTTGTCAGGTTTTCCGTCTCAACAAGTTATAGATACGTATGTTTATCTGGGTAAGCAAAATCGTGAGGATATGATAGAAAATATTATTATTCGTTATACTAAAGAAAAGGGTTGCGAAAGGTTTCATTCATTACTAGAAGGTATTGCTGTAGAGAGTGATGAAGAAGGTGAGGGATTATTGTGTCCTGATACATATGATGCCTCTGATGCCTCATCAATGCATGGTGCGTTTGTGCCGCAGTGGGGTCAACCTATGCAGAGTGGTGTGATGATGCCTCCGGGATGTGTGTATCAATATCCACCACAGTATCAGTATCCACCACAGTTTCAACATCCACATCCAATGCATGGTGCGTTGGTGCCGCAGTGGGGTCAACCTATGCAGAGTGGTGTGATGATGCCTCCGGGATATGTGTATCAATATCCACCACAGCATCAGTATCCACCACAGTTTCAACCTCCACATCAACATCCACATCCAATGCATGGTGCGTTGGTGCCGCAGTGGGGTCAACCTATGCAGAGTGCTGTGATGATGCCTGCAGAATGTGCGCCTCAATTACAAAGGAAATCTTTAGATCTATTGAAGCACCTTATAGTCTATGTGTGGAGAGGTGCGATTCCAAATTTTGATTTGGGTGAGCCTGACTACGTGGCTTATGCTTATGCCAAAAAAAAAGTGAAGATCGCGGATGAGCTTCCAAAGATGCTTGATCGTATTGGCCTTAGAATGAAGAAGGTCTTTGCGGATGTGTACGCAAAGTATGACAAAAAATTTGCTTGTGAGCATAACGTTCGTGTGCGCCTTGATCAAATAAAGTGGTTTATTAACAATCGCCCTATGACTGATCATCAGAAAGCCATAACTTTTGCATGGGCATTTCTTATGGAGCGTCAAGGTGCTAAAGCATTTTATGCCTTAGGTTTTTTAAGAGATGGTATCCACAATATCCACTATCTTTGGATATCATGGCGGCTTGAGCTACCGAATTATCTTTATGCATTAGCAGAGTGTACTGACATTGAGGGTTATGGGAGTCCTATCAGAAGTTCCTGTACATATCGTAGACATCAAAAGGCGTACAAAAATCGCTGGATAAATATTCCGACGGATCTGGATCGCTATTCAGACAAGTGGGAGCAGGTGATGGATCTGGAGAATTATGGACCAGAAAGCATGAGATCTCTTTTTTACTGTATCTTTCCGAAGGGTGATGCGCGAGATGCAAAATGGCTTCCTCTGTCGCAACGGAAAACATGCATATCTGCATAGTTATGGATTAGATGGGAGCAGGTGATGTATCTGCGGAGTTATGGACCAGAAAGCAAGAGATCTTTTTTCTACTGTCTCTTTCCTGGGGGTAGTGCATCAGATGCAATATGGATGTCTGTGTTGCATAAGTGAGAGATGCGGGGTTTTTTAACAATTTTTCAGCATGTGGGTGAGCAATACAGTAGAAAAATTTTAGCAAAATATGTACATTAAACTTTGTGGTGAAATTGCAGGTATTATAAAGAGAGTTGAGGTTATTTTCTTGTCAAGTTTCTGAAGTGTTTGAAAATATCCTGTTTCATTTAAAGGACAATGATTAGTTGCATGATAAGATTTTATAGTCAAAGGATATTGATGATTAATATTATTATATTTTCACTATTTATGTGTATTTCAAATACATATGCTGCATTAAAGCCGCATTCTGAGATATGCTCTATTCCACCAAAGTATTGTGCTTTTGTGCATCCCTGTCTTCTACCTATACAGTGTGCTGGGATGATATACCCGGTGTGTGCGTATCCATATCTACAACAGTTTCAATATCCATATGGTGCTTGTGTACCGTACGGTCTTGTGGAGTACTCTCCTTTACCTATGCAGAGTGCTGTGATGGATCCGAAGTTTCAATATCCATATGGTGCTTGTGTACCGTACGGTCTTGTGGAGTACTCTCCTTTACCTATGCAGAGTGCTGTGATGGATCCGACATTTTCGCCTCAATCACAAACTGCAGATGTAGATCCGGTATTTCAGCACCTTCTCGCCTATGTGTATAGAGGTGTTCGGCCGAATTTTGATTCCAATGAACCTGACTACATGAGCTATGCTTTTGCAGAACAAAAATTAGATATCATGAAGGAGCTTCCAAATATGCTTGACAGGATTGGCTGTACAGTGAAGAGTCAACCTGAGTATGAAAGTGTAGCTTGTATGGAGAACGTGCGTGCGCGCCTTTTGCACATAAAGCGCTCTCTTGTATGGATGAGTGATCTTGAGAAAGCCATGATTTTTGCATGGGCGTTTGTTATGGAGCGTAAAGGAGGTAGAGCGTTTTATGACTTAGGATTTTTCAAAGGTCAGGAGTTGATCAATCATCTTTTGAAAGTATGTCGGTGCGAGCTTCCAAATTATCTTTATGCGTTGACAGAGTGTACCAATATTGAGGTTTATGGGAAAGATATGAGAAGCACCTTAACATGTGAGAGGCATCAAAAGGCGAAAGATGCGCTTTGTACAATCATTCCTAAGGAAGGCATGAATAGTTATAGCAAAGAATGGAAGTATATTATGGGTTTGCGGACAGTTTATCTGAAAGGACGCTTTGGATTTCTTTTATACACTATATTTCCTGATGGCGATGTAACAGCAGTTAGGTCAAGCTAACTCAGTATGCAGAAGCCTTTACTTCCCATGATATTTTGTCACAAGAGGTGGCGGCACCATTATCGAAACACGATTATCAAAAATCCTTTTTTTGTGTTTAAATAATTTGCAAACAGTATCACAAATTGATGTTATTTTCTTGTGAAAATTATTAAGGATGTTTGCTCTTTGTATTGATGCAATGTTTTATACAAATTTGACTGACAAAAATATTTTGTCATTATGGCTGTTGATGCTACTATGCCAATACAGAAGAGGGTTTTATGATTAATATTACTATATTTTCACTATTTATGTGTATGGTCAATGCAGATGCGGCTGAGGCTGCTGCAGATCCTGGTTGGTTGACAGGCGTAGCTGCTCGAAGCAACTATAGCACTTTGCAATATAATCTCATACCGTATGGTATTACATTCAAACAATCGGTTATGTTGCAAGTATGTGCTGGATTATCCCAATCCGTTTTATTCCAGAATGAAAACCCCGTGCGAAAAGCAGAAATTGATATTATCCTGTGTCTCTTGTGCCAAAAAAGCGTAGAAAATGCTGCAGTACTAGCTAAAACTTTTCATGAAGAGGATGAGAGTATGTGTGCAGGAAGGGCACTGATTACCGAGTCTTTTGGCCGATGCGTTCCTCCTTTGAATCTTGTTCATCCTGATTATATCAAGAAGATTCAAAAAATTTTTGACCTTCTTAGGAAGCATCCTTTGATGAATAATCCGGGCCGTGAAAAGGGCGATAAAGTCGTGCATGACTTAAATAGGCGTTATTATAAAAGAGAAGGTTTCGACAGGTTTTCCTTAGAACTACAAAATAATATATGGCGGGTGTATCCGATATCTGCGGATACCGACTCACAACCTGAGACATATTCTGCTGAGGGTATTGGTTGGTTGAAAGGCGAATCCGCTAAAAGACACTATACAATTCTGCAATCTAATCTCGAGAAGAAGAAGACTACAGTCCGAAACTCGCTTATGTTGCAAGTATGCTGTGCGTTATCCCAAACCGATTGCTCCCAGGATAAACAATCCATGCTGAAAATAGAAATTGCTACTATCCTGTATATCCTGAGCCAAGAGAGCTCAAGCAATGCTGAAGGACTAGCTGAAACTTTTCGTGGCGAGGATGCTCAGGTGAGTCAAGGAAAGCGAAGTGTGATTGAGGCTTTTGGCCGATGTATTCCTAAGGTTACCCCTAATTCTATGGAACCAATTTTTCGTTGTTTGCCGAATGACTACAATATGGCTCAAGGCTTGTACAAGATCAGGAGGTATTATAAGCTAAAAGGTACCCAAAGGTTTTCGATATTACTAAAGTCTATTTTGTGGGAGCGGTATTCAAAAGCTGCGGGTGCAGACTCACAACCTGATACAGGTGCTGCTCAGGCTGTTGTTGGGTTGACAGGCGAATCCGCTAAAAAATATTATGGAATTCTGAAATCTAAGCTCGAACAGGATGGTATTACAGTAGCTGCGGGTGCAGACTCACAACCTGATACAGGTGCTGCTCAGGCTGTTGTTGGGTTGACAGGCGAATCCGCTAAAAAATATTATGGAATTCTGAAATCTAAGCTCGAACAGGATGGTATTACAGTCGCAAACTCGGTTATGTTGAAAGTATGTGGTGAATTATCCCAGTCCGATTGCTTTCAGAAAGAACATACCGAGTTACAAGTAGGTATTGCGACTGCCCTGTATATCTTGTGCCAAGAGAGCGTAAGAAATGCTAAAGGCCTAGCTCACACTTTTAGTAAG
>MPNG01000007.1 GCA_002238905.1 Alphaproteobacteria bacterium bin98
CGTCATATGGCACGCGTAAAGCAGCGCACCATATGGCGGAACATCCACTATCACAAGACTCCTTTGTCAAAACGCTTCCAGATTCGCATGCTCTCTAGACAGGTGTTGTTGAGCCCACTGGTTTCGGTGCGCTCTCAAACAATTCCGCCTTCTTCACATACAATCTTCTCAACATCGTTTGATAACACCCTCTCAACATAGGGGTATTCCCTGCTTTATTATACTGCTGAGCGGCTCCGTAGGATTTCTCTATCATTCCTGAATATTGCCCAATAGCTAGCGCGTATGCAGCCAAATCAGAAAGGTTTTTAAAGGTTGGGTTCTCTCCAAATTCACATGAATGGTGCAGGCGGAATTGCTTAATCACCTGAAAGCCATTTACAGCATCTTGTGGCGACAGTTGAAGGACTGACGCTTTTGGCCCCATGGCAAGCGCTAACGCTTGTAGCTGCCCAGATTGCACATCATCATAGCTCATATCTCTCACAACCAAATGAGGATTGTCCTTGTTTGTACGCTCCTCCTGTCTCACCACTCTTGCAGGTGAGCATGCTCGCGACGCAGAAGGTGTTTTTAAGGCTGGTTGCGATTGGCTTGTATTATTTTTGCTATCGCACAATTGCTGCACACGCAATTGTTTCACAATCTCTTCATACTTCTGTTTCAGAAGCCCCATATAACCTACTTCACGATCTTGATTGACCAATCTGTACAGAACCGCCACAACGCCTTGATTTTGCCCAGTAGCGCGCGCGTATTGCATCAAAACCTCAACGTCTTCAAAGTTTGGATTTTTTTTAAATATTCCGAACTGGTGGTAGCGCGTAACCACATCCAAGCCAGCACTAGCCGCTTCTGTCGGCAGATTAGCTAACGCTTGTGGTCGTAAAGACAACGGCTGCGCGTCATCTGACGCTTGTGGTGGCAGGGGCACTAACGCTTGTGGTCGTAAAGACAACGGCGGCATGTCATATGACACTGGTTGTTGATCTAAAGACAACGGCGGCGCGTCATAGGACACTGGTTGTTGATCTAAAGACAACGACTGCTCGTCATCTGACGCTTGTGAGCACAACGAAAGCATTCTGTGTTTCTCCTTCTGCGCACAGCTATACAGTTTTTTCAGCTTTTCGATTTGATTGTCATTACATGCATGCGCTTCCCTTTGCAAAGCAGTGAATTTTGTACTATCTTTCCCCATCATTTTTGCATATCCCACCTGAAAATCAATCGAGTTTCGTATATCATCTGCAAGTCTCTGGTCATCTTCTTGATCTTGCACAACCACTGCAGAATCAGGTGCAATCAATTGAGCAATTGCTGGATTTTCCACAGCGGATACAGAGTCGACTCTTCTCGATGCAGTGGGTGTTGTACAATTACCTGCAGCACCAAAGATATCTTCGTGCATCAACAAATACACTTTTTGCAACTTTGTGTAAGCTCCTTCCCGCCAATACCCAGAAGCTTCTATATGCAAAGCAGATATATATTTATTAAGTTTCCCAATACTTCTTGCATATTTTGCCAATTTGCTGACCTCTCCAAGAGTTGGATAGTCCACAACTTTTCTGACATCTTCAATTGTTGGATGGTCCACAACGGCTGCAGAATCGGGTGTGCGCGATGTAGCAGTGGGTTCTTCACAATGACCTGCAGTGTTTTGTGACGCTACTGGTTGCGGTTGGCTTGTAAGCAATTGCTCCGCCTCTGCGTATAGCTGCCTCATCATGTTTACAGCGCCCTCAGGAACACGCAACACAGCATCATTAACTCTTGCTATCTTGCTCCAATTCACTCCCGCAGAATCGGCTTGTCTCAGCACCTTCTCGATGTCATCCTTTGTCGGATGGTCTAAAACGGTTGCAAAGTCGGATGCTCTCGATGCAGTGGGTGTTGCACAATCATCGCGCAATTGCTGCACCTCTGCTAATAGCGCCCTCATCCCGCTTACATCGTTCTCAGCAGTCAGAAACCCTCTATGACGCAACTTTTCTACCTTGACAAAATCTGCTCCGCTAGACTCTGCTTCGTTCAACAAAACACTGATTTCTGCCATCGTTGGACCTTTTTTTGTCACAACGACGGGACAGTAGGGTGTTCTCGATGCAGTGGGTGCTTGATCGGGCGCAGAGTTGACTGGTGTCGAGTTAACAATACCGAGCTCTTTTTGCATTACCTGCAACACCTCACACAGTTCGACTGATGGGTCTCCGCCAAGGGCCGCTTCATAATAGAACTGTATTAAATCATATTTATTTGCTCTTCTTGCATCCTCCGCCAAAGCCTTGATTTTTTGCATCATTAGAGATTCGTAGCTGCTCAATACAGTTTCAGTTGGTTCTTCATCATTACTATCTGGACTATCTGGATTGCGCATATCAAGCGCCTCTTGGTATCTCTTCCGCATCATTTCTGCATCTTGCGCCGAAGTATGCATCAGAATCATCTTATGAAACTTTGCTATATGGCTACGATATACTCCCCTATCCGCGGCTTTTTTCAGCGCCTGCGTGATGTCCTTCATTGTCGGATGGCTTAAAACGGCTTCAGAATCACCTTTTTCTTTTGGCGTCGCAGATACTGCCTTGATCGCGTCGTTAATGAATTCATACGCAGAAGACACGCTGATGTCTCCATCACAAGCCTGTTTATAAAGATCTTGTATTATATCCATACTATCACGACATTTCTCTTCCAATCTTGCATAAACCACAAGCCTATGGATGTCCTCAACTGTGACCGAAACAGCTGCAGAGTTGGGTGTTCTCAATGCCGCGCATGCTTGGCCCACAGGATGAACGACTGCCGGGTCAGTCACTGCTTGAGGCTTGACTATCCCATTGATCCAATAATACAGCTTGGTAAGCATGGACAGGTCCTTGTCCTCAAAACAAATTAAAGATTGTGCATAAAAATTCTGCACCTTCTGTCTATTACGAGCATCTAGATTTACCGATTGTACACAATCCATCAAAGCCTTAACTTCGTCCATTTTTTGCTTTAGCTGACAATTCAAAGATGGAAGGCTATCTACATTATCTACAACGGCTGCATAGGCGCCCGCAGTATTAACTTGTGGCGGATGCGCCGTAGCTTGATCCACCTGATTTGAAAACAGCTCATTGACCAGTGCAATGGCCTGCTCCGGGTCACGCATACGCGGGCCACATTCGCTGTTTTGCGTCATCTGATTTGCCATTGCAAGGACTTCATCATCGCTACGCATACGCGGGCCACGTACTCTTTGATTATATTCAGTCGGGCTAGGTCTCTCATATATCGGTCCATATCGTTCTTCATGATGCGCTCTCAACTCTGCGTCCAAAGCCGCTTGTGGAGCACCCAATACCATCATCCGTTTACGCCTCACCTCTGCAGCACCAGGGGTCTGATATGCTGCAAATGCCACGCTTACAGAAAATAAAAGAAATATTTTTATTGTATTGTTCATTTTTTTCTCCTGACTTTTCAATCAATTAAAGCGCTTCTAAAAGCAAAGGCGCCCCCCATACACAACATTTAAGGTTGTGCATACATAAATATCCTATCAAATTTGTGTTAATTTTGCAACAATTTAATTGATTTATGGTTTTTTTTTACAAAATAAAAAAATGTTATAGCAAAATTTTTATCTCTTGCGGTAGAGGGTTTTGACAAACATCTGCCTTACACACAACACTGTTCAGAGACTCTGATTGCAAAAATTCTCACACCACTAAACCTTCATATGTGGACACATAGATTCGCAGATTTCACCACAGCATCTGAGTCTTTTTTGGAACCTCTATGCATAACACACGAGTTTCTTAAAACCTTGTATTCTTGATACAAAGCAATCTGTTCTATAATACCTACTCCATATAATGGGGGTCAGCATACTTAGAAAATAAGAAAAGTTTCAGTTAATGAGTAAAATATTAAGGCGTTTCTATGCTGTTTCATCACACCCTCTACGCTTTGGTAATATGGCTAAAATTTTTCAAAAGGCCTTTCATACTATGAAATTCAGCCTCACCACACTGCTTTTTCTTTATCACTGTCATCCCGATCAAAGGAGCAAAGGTCATGCTTCAATAGAGCGGCACATTCAGCAAAATATTTTTGTCTTTACACTGGGTGCATCTTGCGTCCACATCTAAATACAAACAGCGGTTACGCTCCACAAACTTCAAGTAATGAATCAAAACCTTATCCGAATCAGATCATTAATAGTGTCTTTCTACATAGCCTCGCGTCATCCAAGCAACATTCCATGCTGCTACAGAGGCAAGCCCCAAAGCAACCATTCCCCAACATAGTCAATGGTTGATGTGATCGGCTCAATACAAATCTACTCCAAATTTATTGGCATAGATCCTCATCTCACTGTTTCTACCCTCTACATGTGACTGCAAGTCATGCATCACGCCAATTATCCATTGCTTTACACCCTGCAGCACCCTTTTGCTTTCCAAAATTTTGCGCGTATCCTCAACAACATTAAGTTTATTGTGCTCTGCATGCACTCGGCACAACATAGTATCAACTTGCGCATCCTTTTTGGCAAGAATCAATTGTAACGCATTGATTAATTGACACTGCTCTTTTGCCAAAAAATCAAAATCTCTGAATCTTTTCTGAAAATTTAGCAAAACGTCTTCAGCATTATTACAATCAATCTGATCACGCAAAGCACTCTCAGGTTGACATTGTGCCTCAGCGCCAACCCAAGATTGCTTGACGAATGGTACATCGATTAAGACAACAAAAAGCCTCGCTTCCTTTTGCTTTGATTCAATGGAAAAAGTCATAAAATCGTCTACATCTTTTCTATGCTTCCCTTTGAGTAGATCACTGCGTTGAGCACAAAACTGCAATACACCTTGCAACCCACTTAATTCAACATGCACTTGGGTCAAACGCTGAAGCGCTGCGGGGAGCATACTCGGCCATAGGTCGTCTGATTCTGATGTCGTGCCTGCACTCACCTGAAACACAACCATCGCACATATAATGATTATATTTTGCATTATTCGCTATAGCCTTGCAGCATCCATGCAACAATCCCTACTACTCCAGAGGCAAGCCCCAAAGCAACAATTCCCCCACCCCCCAATAGAGTCAACGTCACCTTTCGTGCTTCTTTATCTAATATATTCTGCACAAGTACCAATGCCGAATCATATGGTTTCTCTCGTCGCCATAATTGTGCTAACTCATTGCGGTATTGCTTCATTGCCACCTCACTCCTCTCTATAGATTGATGATAAGATGAGAGATTATTGTTGCAGGTCTCGAGTTCGCGTGCACTCAGAGCACTAAATTCTTTAACGTCAGCATAGTTTGCTAAAAGAGAAGCAATATATTGCTTCTGCACGCCGTCCAAAATAGCATTATTTTGGAAGCATTTAAAAACATTTTCCCAAGCGTCTTGCACACTCTTGCAGCAAACGATCTGTGCTAACACAACTCCTTCTGTTTCACTATCAGCCCTATCAGATGAGCAACGATCAAGACACAATTGGGACAATGAGTCAAAAAGTTTTTGTCTGTTTGTATGCTCTGTCCTGCGTGCACACAGAACTTTTAATATTGCAGCATACAGGACTTCTCTAAAATGCAAAAATGAGCGCACCTCACTATTCTGATTTTTCAGTGCTTCAATACTCTCGGTGCATCGTTGATTCAACCCCTTATGCAAACAGATTTTATACTTCAAAAACCTCAATGAATCCATCAATTTATCATCCGAACTGCAGAATTGCTCGTGCACTCTCACAAACAGCGCCAAAGATGCAGAACGGTCGGACTCTAATTCCATAGCACAGTATACACTTTGCATCTGTAACATAATAAGAACAGATACTATCATTATATTTTTCATTACTGTCATCATTTCACCGCTCTTTGTATAAAAAATAATAATGATCCATAATTATCAAAATACTTTAACACTCTTTTTTCCTTCTTCCTTTAATATATTCTGCACAATATCTAATTCGTTAGAAAAGGATAGCTCTCTTTTGTATAAAGCTTTAACTCTCAAGTAATATTTCCTTAGCTCTGCGCGCTTCTTGATAGATGCCCGGTAACGCTTAAGAGCTCTGAGGGTAGCGTCAGTGAGTTCAGGTGAATCACTAGATGTGTTAAGAACCGCCGCGATATATTGCTCCTGTCTGTCTCCCAAATCCTTACTATTGTCGAGAAATATCAATACACCGTTATAAGCGTCCTGCATACACGTACACTTAATGATCGACTGTCGCAGATTGCTGCCTTCTTTAGCATTATCAGCCTTAGCAGATAAGAAAGGATTACATCTCTCTCTCTCGGCAAGTTCAGCAAAAGCTTCTTGGCTTTCTTTATAAGCTTCATTAAATAAAGGCAGAAAATCTGCGACTGCATCACACACCTCTTCTCTATGATGTAAAAAGTCGCTCACCTTAGAATTCTGCATCTTTTCTACTTCAATACGCCGGGCACATGTTGCATTCAAACCTAGATGCACACAGCCTCTAAGATTCATATACTGCAAGGCCTCAAGCACAACATCATCCGCATGACATAATCGAGCGTTTCTTGTCACAAAACGCAGCCAAGATATTTCAGGACCCACGAAACATAATGCCTCGCGGGATGCGTATACACTTTGCATCTGTAACATAATAAGAACAGATACAATCATTATATTTTTCATTGCTGTCATCATTCATCCCTCTTTGTATACACAACAACATTTATCCATAGCTTTAGTTGTAGCGCACTTCAATGCTATTTTCAACAACTATTGCACTGGTCACATAACAAAAAACATAAATGTATAATTTTTTTTACAACAAACAAATCACACAACCTTTTTTAGCACTACATTACGGAACAGACATTTGGGGCAAAAACTCTCTACACAAAAATATTTTGTAAAATTCACAAAGAATAGGCACACCTTCGATAGCATGTAATAAGGGATACCCAAACACGTGATCCGATCCACTGAAGATCTTTCTAGATTCGAGAATTAACTATCACATTCAACAGCTATCAAGCGTTGTGAAGCAGTAAGTTTTTTTCATCCCCCACAATCCCTACACAAAGCAATACTACAACAAAAGACTGTCATGGAAAGCGCGCAAATAATCACTATCCACAGAATATTGCAAAACATCGAAAAAAAGATCTTTTTTAACTCGCAAGTAAATTAGCACAGCAGCCGCATTTGTTTCAGATTGCTTCAAGAGTGCACTCATCTGATCAGAGGCACGCAGACAGGATTTGCGCGTGTTCTCAACATGTTTTATACCTTCTCGAATATTTAAAACACCCTGAAACTTGCTCATCCCTAGCGGAAAATTCGCTGAATTTTGCATCACATAATCACTGTGCAAATCTTGCGAACGAGCGTCTTTCACAAGTGTCGCAAGCCTAGCATCCCCAACCATACACTCTTTTAGTAATTCTTTTTTCTGTTTGTTCAGATTTTGGAGGACAAAACCTGCTAGTGCGCGTTCGCTATCATGTTTTCTTACAGTTGTTCCTATACCTAATGTTAAATTCTCTTTTAAATCCTCTATCCACGCGCACATTGTGCTCACAACACCCATCTTCCCTTTACTATAATCCTGCACAAAACACAGCAGTTCTGCAAGGCATGATTCCATTGTTTCAAAAACGGTTTGAAAAGCTCCTGGCTCCAAAATATTGTTAGCTTCTAAAACACGCAGTGCGTTATCAGCGTACACGCAAAGCACAACACCTGCTTCCATCACATCTGTATCGCTCCAATCAATTGAGGCAGTGGGGAAAAAGCCCAAATAAAGGACAGGATTCTTGCTTTCTTCTTGCCATTTTTTTATTGCACTCTGCGCAAAAGACGCAAAGGACGAAAAATTCTTGGCTGCTTTCATAAGGCCTGTCAGAGCAGCATCTACTCTTGTCATACTAGTTTCGCAATGCTGCAAAACTTGACCCTGAAATGGTACCAGCAATCTGCTCCATTGATATCCACTGCCTAACACATCATCAGCTAGACCCATGGTATATGCAATTTGATCACACTGTTTAATAATCGGCTTCCTTTCTTCGCACAAGAGCCTCTGGCAATATTTGTGGAACTGCTGAAAATCATCATGAAGATGTTGGATGATCACAGTAGGATCAAAAAGCACTACTGGCTGCTGACTCTGTGCGCCGAATATGTGTAAAGCTGTAAAGACAGCGATCGCTATAATTTTTCTTTTCATTCTTATTTACAGATAATATCATGTTGCTGCCTCAATTTAAAGAACCGATTTTTTTTCGCTCATTGTTTCCGTCACTCTCTATCAGAAGCTCATAGTACTCTACAAGTTTTTATCCCCATCTAAACAATTTTAATCCTTAAAACGCAATTATTTAACACAAAATAAAAAAGCGCTCTGGCTCTCCCAGGACTTAGCGCTACAGCTATACTTTACAAAAATTTGGCCAATGATTGCAGAAACATCCCAACGTCCATACACAATGCTATTTTAAAACAAAACATGCAAAAAACTAAAGGCGATAAGAAATGAAAGTAATGAAATTTTTTTATGACTATCGAAAACTACATTTGCTGCTTCAGGTTTCTCTTTCTTAACCAGATCTTTCAATTAAGATTACAAATTTCTGGATCCAGTGCACACATAAAGGTTTTCTGAGTATAAACGTATCCACGCAACAGCAAGCAAGATTTTTGCTCTATCTTTGTATCCTTGCATTCGAAACACCACAAAGTGTGTACATGCCTTTTAAGGCCTTGCGAAGACCAATTGCATTTTCCACATAACAAAAAACATAAATGTATAATTTTTTATATTTAGTGCATTCTTTGCAATAAACAAAAGAGGTCAAACACTCCTTTTTTAGCACTACGTTGTCAAAATGTCCAAATCGCCTTTTGAATGATAATAATACTAAACCGATGAAGAGTGTTTCCAAAACTTCAATAGCATCAGCGCATAAAACTCTATGATCTTGCGCGGATCACTACAATCAAAGTGTCTACGCACTGACACGATTCCTTCTTCAACGCCAGACCAATGTTGAGCAACTGGGCGAAATTCAACAACTTCTTTGCCCTCTGCTTTTCCTCGCCAAACAAAGTCATCATGTCTTTGATCTACACTCCCAACAGGCTCAGGACGCGGAGTGAAGCCCAAGATCTCACATAACTCCACTGCTTGTAACTCCACTGCTTGTTTTGAATCAATATGATACTTGTTACACTGAAGCAAAATAATATCACCACCGAAGTCCTGGCGCAGTTGACACCTATCCTGTGCAGTACCAAGATAAGAGAAATCATCATAACTGCAAGCACTGATAAAATAAGAGCTGATTTGCTCCAAATCTGATTTCCAAAGCTTTGCGGATTTCGCCTGTGACACAATCAGCGCACATATCATCATAATACTTTTCATCATTTTCATCTTACATCCTTCATTTATACTCAAATCAATACTTTCCAACGTATCACAAATTTTATCCTCTGTCCATAATTATCCCGACTTGCATTTACAACACAACAAAAAGCAATAGCATCCCTCTCTCTATGATAAGACACAGTGCTCCAATTTTTCAGAATCTTCCCGTTCGCTTGCTTTGCTCTGCCCATCACCCTGAAGTTTGCATTCTGGATCAGGCAAATTCCCTTCTGCTTTCAAAAGTTTTGTAAGTTTCGCAGAGTATGCTTGCGCCAACTTGCTGCTCTGCTTGATATATTCAAGATGAATCGAAATATTATGATTGATGGTTAAAGAAAATATGCGCGTCACAAGTCCCTTACCCCCTGGGTCATCACACTGGTATTTTTCAGCCTCTTTGTCACCACCCTGGCCTTTCAAACCCTCGAGGGCTAGTACTTGACTGGTTTGCAAGCTCTCATAACTTTTAAGATTTTTCTTGAGACATTCCAAAACATCTCTCACACCATGGTGATCACACTCTGGGCACTTTTCCTCGTTGAGTGCATCATCAATCTGAAATGTTGAACATATAACGGTATATGCCTCAGGAAATGCAGCACAAGCCATCCTGCTTGCGGTATACACTCCTTGCCAACACCAAACATATCTTCTGCATCGTTTGGCGTCTCACAGCCTGAGTCTGACACAGAACCTTCAGGGCCAAATTTGCTTGCAGTGCAAGATTCCAAGTCGCGCATAATGCTAATCTCCAAACCGCATACTGCACGACATGTGTTCATAAAAGTCTTGAAATTTTTGATCTTTGGTGGTTCTTCCGTATTTTCTGCACTTTGTGCCTACGACACAATCATCTCACATATGATCATTATATTATTTTTTTCATCGATATCTGTTGGACAGATATCATATCACGTGCACACACAAGAGTAGAGCGATAAGAGAACTCCTGCTACACAGAGTCCCAAAGATCCATATACAGCAAAAGATATCCTTCTTTGCTCTTTTTCCTTTAGCCCCTTCTGAATTAGCCTTAATTCCGAATCAAAGCCTTCCTCTTTTTCCAAGAATGCTATAAATCTAGCGCGGCAGGTTTTGAGCAGCTCTTCACTCTCCTCTATAGAGTCATGGAGAGCTCGTAGATTGCTGAAAAATTTAGCACTGTAACTTGTCGCGCCACTAGATTCATCAACACAAGAATCATTTTTTAGCATCTTAACAATAGATTTCTTATGCTCTTCTGCCAAACACTTATGAGTGTAGATGCATCCCAACACTTTTTGGCAATCGTCTCGCACACTCTTAACGCGATCTTGTAACATTGCTTTTTCTTGATCATTGTCAGCCCTACCAGAGTGTTTCGAATCTTTGTTTAATGCATGAAAAGCCACTTTTTTGCTATGCAATACATTAAACGAAGTCAGCGTCTGGCTTACATAGGCACACATATCTGCTCTACAATCTAAAAGTTTTTCTACCTCAAGATGACTCTTTTTTAGTGCTGCAATCTGCTGTTCTACACCCACACCTAAAAACAAACTGCTTTGACGCTCCACACACTTCAAGGAATCAATCAATTGCGCATCCGCATCGCATAATTGATGGTGTCTGCTCGCAAACAAGCTCCATGCATCAGAATCTACACAATCTAATTCCTTACCGGAGGAGTGTGCACTTTGCATCTGTAACATAATAAAAACAGATACAATCATTATATTTTTAATTACTTTCATCACTCACCTCTCTGTTAGTATGCAAAACAATAATGATCCCTCACTAACGGTGAATCATAACACACTTTTTCCTGACACTGCGACTGACCACTGTCAATAAACAAGAGAGGTCATACACCCCTTTTTCAGAGCTACATTATGTGATAACTACGCAGTCCTCACTCGATTTCTGCACTCATGCGTCACTTCTTTCTGATCCTTCCATACAGCGATTGATACGCCAGATTGATCAAATGCGACTTGCGCACAGAAAGGGATTTTCTCCTCATGTTAATCAAATTTCCTGGCTTTATACTGCGGATCTTCTGTGCCATTTCCTCTTATGATTTGTACTCCATAACTCCATAGAGATTCCATGAGCGCTGTCATTTTGTAACATACAGAATCCATGATTGCTACACCCTCATTCAGGGCTGTTTTTAGATCAGCATACTCCTTATCTTTCTTTGCAAAGCCTTCAAACATATCAAAAAATGCCTCCGCCTGACTGTGTTGCGCCTTTAGAGGAAAAATATAGTCCCGCTCTAAACAACTACCGTTCCTTTGACTTTTGTACATCATCGGAATCTGAAACTGTTCTAGAAGTAAGAGCTGGCACCCTTGCATGTCTTGGTACTCTGCCAACTGTAACCGCACACTGTCTGCAATGCATTGAAAGCTCTCACACTGATCGTGTTTGCATATTTTTTTCTGCAACATATCCTCGCCAGATTCAGTCTGAGTCAAAGTATCATCTTCGTCTTCGGAAGATTCATCCTCAGGAAAATCTCTCTCAAAAATGTGCTGTATATGTGCCGCCGCGCTTTTCACCTTATCATTCTGCAATAATCCAAAAATGTTCTGTTCCTCAAATACCCTTATATAAGATTCTTCTTGAGATTCAAGATCTGCGAAACAAACTTGACCTCTTTTTTTCTTCCATTGCCCAAGATCAGAAATCAACGACCTTATCGCAGTTCCCACACACTTTCGAAACTCTATGAACTCCTCTACCTTGTCAGGCGAAACATCCACGACTTTCCTCTCATTTACTTGCCAAAAACGCTCGAGCATTTTATGGTTCTCCATGTACTGAGGAAAAACCTTCAAGGTTTTTATCAAATTATCTTCCAAAAGGCATAGTTGGTCTTCACCACTCTTAAGTTCGGATTTCTTTTGATTAAGTCGCATTAATACATCATTTTTCTTAAGTTGATCTTTCTGCATCCATAGACTGAGAACTTCCTGTCTCATGAGCTCTGTGGAATCGTCTAATATCGAGCTATCTGCGCTTTGCGCCTGTAAGACAATCATCACACTGATGATCATTATATTTTTCATTATTTGCAACATACACCTCACCTGATTTAACATCAACATTTTATCACATGCTTAAAACAAAACACACAAAAAAACTTAAGGCGTTCAGAAATTAAAGTAATGAAAAAAAATTTTACTACTATTAAAAACTGCATTTTCTTCTTCAAATTTATCTTTCTGTTGAATAAAAAAAGGGGAGTGTATACACTCCCCTTTTCAGCAATGCATGTCGCATTACTCAGCCCTCACTCGACGTCTGCACTCATGCGTGGATTCATCCTCACTCTCATCCGTCAATACAGTGACTGGTGCTTCAGATGCATTTGCATCGTCATCTGCATCGCATCTCAGGTCCCAGGCATGGGAGATTTCTACCCCATATTCATTAAACTTCCTCCTGGCTTGATACGCCGGCACTTCAGCATCACCGCCACTTATGCAGTTCCATACAGAGCGAGCGATGTCTGTCACTTTGTAACATACAGAGTTCTTGATTGCGATCCCCTTAAGCAGGGTTGCTTCTATATCAGCACACTGACTCTGTTTCGTGCACAAATTTTGGAACGTTTCGCAGAGCAATTCGATCTCACTTTGTTTTTCACATAAAGAAGATGAACTTCCCATGGCAATTTTTTGCCAATCCGCATACTCTTGCAATTGTTCCTGTACATTTTGCAAAACGCTTTCCACACTATCAAAATTTTTGAGACGACTTGAAAAACGCACCACTCTTTCAAATTGACCTTGTTGAATAGCCTGATCTCGTTCGGAAATCCATTTTATCACTGTCCTATGACCGTCTTCTGCTGCGCGCACTATCTTTTTTCTCAAACCTATATAGAGCTCAACCTTGTCATCAGTCATACCCAGAATTTGCTTCTTTCCTACTTCCTGAAAATCTCTAATCGTTGAGTATGTATGATAGCGACCCTGCAACCACTCCATGGCTTTTAGCAGATTCTGATTACAGTCTCTTAATAGCTCATGATTGTCCCTAGCATCATGATTGTCCCTAGCATGCTGTAGGTCCATTTCCCCTCTTTCATCCTTTAAAGTAGAAACAGCTGCAGAAAGATCTGAAGAAAAAATTTCGTGCGACCTAGTACTCATAGGCCTACCTGGTAAAGCTGTTGCCTGTAACGCTTTCCAAGTGTCCCTATCTGTCTTCCAAGTGTCCCTATCTGTCATTATATCCTGCAGACTTTCTAGAGCCAATTGCGCTACTTGCTTTCGATCACAACCAATTTCTAGAGCGTTATATAAGTCTGCGCTTTTTGCTTGCACAACAATCATTGCACATATAGTTATTATATTTTTTATTATTTTCATTATCCACCTCACGTTAACACCAACCCACGTTGATTGTCTTAATGTTAACACATTTTTAAAACAAAACATACAAAAAACTAAAGTCGACAAAAAATTAAAGTAATAAAAATTTTTTTATCAGTATCAAAAACTGCATTGTCTTCTTCAGGTTTATCATGCTTTATCAAGCAGATATTCAAAGATCGATTAATTGCTGGATCTAGCTCATATAAACAAGGATTTCTGAGTATAAACGTGTCTCAAACGTCTTTATAAAGTTCTTTGGCTACAAAATCTTAGAAGAAAGCTTGGCCTCTTTTTTGCACATTACGGCACACTCAGCAATAATTGATTTGCAACACAACAAAAAATATTAGTGCACATATGATCGTTATACTGTTCATATTATATTCAAATCTCAATGAGATCGTGCACTCTCTACAATTTCATAGTGTCCGCATAATTTCTGAAAAAAGGAGTGCTCTTTACTAACTCCAAACTCCAAACAACCAACAAGTATACCCGCTATACGATTTTTGATCCTTCATCTATAATATTTTGCAGACAAGCTAATTCTCTAGTAAATAATATCTCGTTTGAAACGAGGTTGTCCAAGACAAAGGTCTGCCCTACTATCGTATCTTTATAATCTTTTATAACTTGCTGACAACAATCAAGAGCGCTGCGGGTAGCGGGAGTGAGTTCAGTCGAAGCACCCAATAACGAAGGATTTGCTAGAACCTTCGTGATATATGCACTTTGAGCGTCTCCGACGCTCTCACACACTTGCAAGGCTTACAGCATAGTTACACTAGCGTCTTCCATACTTTTATAAACAGTCGCTGGGGCTCTTTTTTCATAGTCAGCAGATAAGCAAGGGTCATATCTCAAGCTCTCGGGCAATGCAGAAAAAGCTGTTTTTCTGCCTTCAAAAGCTTCCTCAAACAAAGGCAGAACCCTCTTTGCTTCTCTAAACATATTTTCTCTCACAGCTAAAAAGTGGTCTACTCTATCATTCTGACCCTTTATTGCGTTAATACGCTGGGTGGTGATTTCATTCAAACCTACACGCAAACAGCTGTTACGCTGAATATAACGCAAGCAACCAATCAACTTATCTTCCAAATTGCATAATAGCAAGCTGCTTTTTACAAAAATCAATCTTTTATCATTTACGCTATCTAATGCCTCGCTGGATGCGTATACACTTTGCATCTGTAACATAATAAGAATAGGTACAAGCATTATATTGTGCATTACTTGCATCATTCATCCCTCTTTGTATACGCAATCAAATCATGCATAATCAACTAAAAAATAGTAACACGCACCCATTATCTTTTCAATCACCATTACGTTAGCAACATAACAAAAAACATAAATATATAATCTTTACAGTCTATTGTATTCTTTGCAACACACAAAGGAGTTCACACATCCTGTTACATACAGTGCCTCTCTACACACCAATATTTTAGAACTACAGATATGTTTTTTAAGCAGCATCACCTTCCACACACACCCTTTGTATGGAGTGGTTCTTCTTTTATTTGTAGTAAAAAATTTCTCACGAAAACAGTACGGATTTCCATAACTGTCTCATCTCTCAATCTCATATCAGAAAGCGATATCACTACTATCAATAAGATCTAGTGTCACACGATGCGATTGTGAACATCAGTTTACAAACCAGTTGATCAGTATCAGCTCTTTTAAAACATCAGTGTTGTTTTTCTGCTTTTTTTTCAAGGAGCCTTTCGCTTTCAAAAAACCTGAATTTCAAGTCCGCTAATATCTTAGCTAGCTTTGTTATATGTATTAATCTATAGTCGCTAAATAAACAATAATCGTTAATATTGTGCCGCACCGTATGAAAGAACTCATCATTTTCATCAGTCAACAATCTTTGTAACACTTGAATCTTTTTTTTCTGATTTTCTTCAAAATACTGATAGTGTTGACATATTTGTTGCAATCTTTCAAAAGCACCTTCAACATTATCAGCAAAAACCAAAGCATCTTTGCGAAATTGCTTTGCGCTTCTCATACGATTACTCTCGGCGGTTTCAGGATAAACAACCCACCGCGTCTCAAGATTCAACACTTCCCAAAATTTCGTGTATGACTGAGTTAATAATTTGTGAAAACCATACAACATAGCACGGGCTTCTTTATACGCCGCTGCCCATTCCAAATCACTATAATATGCGGAAGGAGCACTAAGTTTTTCATTTAAAAAATATAGGCCCTCAGCCATTATCACTCCAAATGAGAGCATCTCTTCATACATTTGAGCCAAACTATGAAGATGATCCTTATAACGATCTTTATCATTGCCGTCGCTAAGCATATGAGATGCGGTGTCATGACCCCTTAGAGCAAAATGCTGTTCTGCACTTTTTGCCTGCAGAACAATCATCGCAAAGATAATTATTATATTTTTCATTTTCCATCTCAGTTAATGCTGCACATTTTTACTCTTTATTGTCAATATCCAAACAAGCACGATAGTCATCCATATTATGAAGGTGCTCTACCCACTCTCTCTGCCTTTGCACATATTGAGGGTCAGAAAAATCGCGCCCTCCTCTTGCACACGAACAAAGTCTTGAATTTCTTTGCATTGTGGTCGTATCATACGATCTATTACTGCTATAGCTTCGGAAGAAAAACGAGGGCGATTGCCTTTTTGATCAAGTAATTTTGCAATCATATCTCTTTAAAAACAAAGTCACCCTCCCTATAAACAATGAACATATAGTTTACATTGTTTAAAAAACTTTCTACATTATTATGTTTTCGTTTACGATTATGCATTTAATCAAATCTCTTTTGAGCATTATCGATCTCAGATTTTGTAAATTTATCTAGGCATTTTGTTTTATATCATTGGTATATGATTGACAACTCTAGAGTGAGCACAAGACTCATGTTGACGGATTTTTCTCTTCATAGACAAAAAATTCCATCAAATCTGATGACATAGGTCAGGCCTTGCAGGTGCTTTCTCTTACATCTACCTCTATATCTGCCAGAACATCTTTTTCCATGATTTTCTGAAAATTTGAAAAAAGGCAGCACCACCTGAGCAAACTTTCTAAAAAGCTTCAAAGAAACATATATTTATACAGATGGCAGAACAACACTAAAAAACCAATTCCATAAATGACACCTACATACTTTTGCCTAGCTAGAAACAATGATATCCTGTTTTCTTCTTCCTGCACCTTCAGCACACCTTTTAATTGCGCCTCCAATCCTTTCTCGCCTTCCCATAATTTTTCAAATTCACCGTAGCAGGTTTTGCACAGCTCTTCATCCGACTTGATAAATTGCAAATAACACTGAAATTTTTCTATGATCCCAGTGTAGCGTTGATGCGTATCACTAGCAACATCAACAGGCATTGCTACAACCTTATCAATATATTGCTTCTGCTCTATTTGCAAAGTCTCATTATTTTTTAGGTATTGCAGCACTTTTTCACAAGCGTCTTGCACACTCTTGCATCTGCGACCTGTGATTGCTTGCAATAGATCAACCCATGGAGTACAATCTGGATATCTTTCTTCTTCTCTAAACTTAAAAGGCATTGATACCCTAGGATCTTGCTTTGTTCGTGTTGCAATACACTGATCCTCCATGCTCAATAGAGTGCGCAATTCAACAAAAGCTGTTTTCCTTTCTTTCTGCACTTTTTGAAACTGGGGTAGCATCTCTTTTGCACATCCCAGCACCCTTCCTCTAAAATTTAAAAATCTTTTTAGCTCAGGATCATCCTTTGCTTTTTTTTCAATACACTCGATGCCTGTTACATCCATACCTGAAAGCAAATCGCTCTGATCTTTTAAATACTCCAAGGCATCAATCACATCTTCAGTCGAATCATTTAATTGATAGTGTTTTCTCTCAAAACACTCCCAAGATATGTCAGAGGCTTCGCAAGATAATGGCACCGCACAGTATACACTTTGCATCTGTAACATAATAAGAAAAGATACGATCATTATATTTTTCATTATTTTCATCATTCATTCCTCTTGGTATGCAAATAATTGTCTATCATTAATGCAGCATTCTAACACGCTTTTTCCAGTCTCTGCTACTCCACTGCATTTTCAGCATGACAAGAAACATATTTGCAATAAAACACATTGCTTAACTATGCATACATTTGAATAAAATGTTTAGTATAGAGTACAATACCGACTTTATCTTCTTGTAGAGAATTTGCGCTTTGTGCCGGCAT
Organism: Alphaproteobacteria bacterium bin98; assembly: GCA_002238905.1. GTDB lineage: Bacteria > Pseudomonadota > Alphaproteobacteria > Bin98 > Bin98 > Bin98. Next base: position 18,009 of record MPNG01000007.1, read on the forward strand.
AACAATCAGCACACATGCATCATTAATTTTTTATTGCTTTCATCCTCATCCAAACGTCAGCCTTGCAATCCCTAATGGTCAAAGCAGTAAATAGAGCAGCAGAGCGTAGCATACCTACCAATATACGCGGTAGCCCGTTTTCTTCCTCTAATATATTCTGCACAAGCTCTAATTCGCCAAAAAAGGATTTCTCTCTGTCGTATAACGATTCAAATATAGAAGAATATTTACGTAACTCTGCACGCTGCTTTAGAGATTGCTGATAACAATCAAGAGCGCTGAGAGTAGCGTCATTGAGTGCAGGAAAACCACTAGACACCTCATCTAGAACCTTCGTGCTATATTTCTCCTGGCTGTCTACCGCACTCTTATTGTTGTCGAGGAATATCAACACTTTGTGATAAGCATCGCGCATACTCGGACACGGACACGGACTATCAATCGACAGTGCATGACCAGCCTTACCAAGTCTTAATATCGCGGCAAGTGCCACAAAAGCTTTTTGGTTTTCTTCATGAGCTTTGTCCAATAAAGGCAGCAAACTTTCTGCTGCTTTACGCACTTCTTTTCTAAAATATAAAAAGTCTTTTATCTTAGAGTTATGCCTCGTGGCTTCTTTAATACGCTGGATACATGTGCGGTTCAAACCTTCAAGCAAACAGCTGCTACGCATCATATGCAAGGCTTCAAACAAAACAGCATCCGAATAGCATAATCGAGAGTTTCCTCTCACAAGAGCACGTGTCCAATATGTGTCAAGACGTGCACTATCTTCCTCACCGGATGCGTATACACTTTGTATCTGCACCATAATAAGCGCAGATACAATCATTATATTTTTCATTACTTTTATCATTCATATCTCTTTGATATACAAAACCATAATTATCCATAACTAATGGGGCATTGAACACCATTTTTTCTGCCTTTACAATCAACTTATTTGGAATAAACAAGAAAGATCATACACCCCTATTGCCGCACTACACTACGTATACTATTAATTCGACTCGCTATCTGTTTCATCGACATCTTTTTCTAATTTTGCATGGCTGATGTGATCGACCGATCTACTCCAAATTTATTGGCGTAATCTCTCATCTTACTGTTTCTATTCTCTACATATGCCCTATACTTATTAAGTATACTAGTCATCCATGCTTTTAAACTCATATCACCTGACACATGATGGCCCTCAAAAAGTAATGCTTGCAACACCTGCTCAACTGGATCATTCTTTGCATCTGGAGCATACCTTTGGACAAGGCGCAATTGTAATGCACTGATCGCTTCGCTTTGCATTTCAGCTAACTCCTCAAACCTTATAAAGATTTTCTGCAAATTCATCCGAACATCTTCAGCATGACTCCAATCTATCTTTCTATACCTGAATACCTGAGATGCAGCGTATACACTAGCGCAACCCCACTCTTTCTCAACAATTAAAAATGCAGAACGCAAGTCAAAAAAACACAAATCTCCCTCTTGCGCTGATGTCTCGATAAAAGTCTTAAGATCTTTTACATCTGTGCTCAGATTCGCTTGCAGTGCACAACTGTGTGACACACACTCCTGAAATATATCCCCCAACGCGATTAATTCAGCATGCTTTTTGGTCAAACTCTTAAGCTGTGCAGAGATCTCGTCTGATAGCATGGGAGAGAGCTCGTCTGATAGCATGTTTGCACTTTGCACCTGCCACACAATCATCGCACCTATGATCATTATATTTTTGATTATTTTCATTATCCAGCTAACGTTTGCGATTTTATCCTAACACACTTTTTAAACAAAAAATCCAAGATTCAGCAATCAAAGCAATGGAAATTTTTTATTGCTTTGAAAAATGCATTTCCTTCGTCAGGTTTATCTTGCTTTCTCAACCAAATATGCAAGGGGCTGCCAATTTCTGAATCCAGCACATAGAAAAAGGCTTTCTGAGTAAAAGTATCTCACGAAACAGAAAGTAAGATTTTTGCTATATCTTAAGCTGTCATTGCAGTTGAAACACTCATGATGGCACAGCTTACTTTCTAAAATATATGAGCTTTATGCCTCTGCATCTCCCAGATACTATACAACTTCAGGATAAGTGAGCACTCAGCAATAATTGATTTGCAGCACAACAAAAGAATTAGAGCATAATATCCTTTTATGCGGCATTCCTTCAATGGTAGAGGGCTAGACCCTCTCCTTTTTTTCAGCATGGAACAAAGACATCAGGGAGAACGTCCGACTGACACTTTTGCGTTCAGCGAATTCAAAAGACTGTGCTACCATCAACGTTCTTGCAAATCTAGCAAAGAATATTGCCATCTTCTTTTCTCTCTGATGCGCATACTTGGTATAGGAAGACAAGGCAGCACAGACACTTGCATGCGATGATTCCTGCAGAGCAATATCAAATTGGCCAGTCATACATTTCTCTAAAGCCTTAATGTTTTGTCTTTGATTTGCTGCCAAAAATACACTTTCTAGGAATCCTAGCTTTATCTGTTCCAAAACGTATGTCACACGATCAAAACCAACAACGCCTTCCAGAATACTGCAGTCAATGTGGCTATACATCTGAGACACGAATTTTTCACGAAGGTCTTGCGACGCTTTATCGTCGCGCAGGCCTTTCGACAGTTGATCAAGTTTTTTCAGCCCAGCAGTGCTGTTACTGCCTTCTAGACGATATTGTGCGACAAAGACCTGAAAATCACGAACATCTTTGTTGATTTGTTCTCTCCAACCTATATATATCCCTCTACTCTCATCAGCCAACCTTAAATAAAGATCTTTAGGAAGATAACTATGAACCAAACGATTCATACAGATAGCCAATCCAGACATCAAGCTGCTTGATTGATCATCTACTCCGATAATAAGAGGGATTTGATAACTTTTGTCACCTGCATCACCTATTGGCCGTTGTTCTTGTATGATCCAGAGCCATTTTTGACTTTCTGGATCATCTGAGTCAAAAGAGCGCATTACTATCAAATCTTTTGTAAATCTAGCCAAGAATTTGTCCATCTCTTCCTCTCTCTGAGCAGCATAGGTTTCATAAGCGTATAAATCAACAGCGATGCATTTAAGCCTGTCATCGTCTCCTAGTGAGCAAGCATTAAATTGTTTAAAAGCATCTAAGTGTTTCCTCTGCTGACCTTCCAAAAACGCGCTATCTAGGAAGCATTGCTCCAGATTTTCCAAAACGCATTCTACACTCTCAAAATCAACAACGTCTTTCGGACTGATACAGTCAACACTACTAGGCATCTGAGACGCAGTAGGAGCTTGACCAAGAGATCCACACGCAGAAGCAATCTCACGCCACACAGCAACAATTTCTTCTTCTTGCATCTGAAGTTTTATGCAAGAATGCCTACAATATTTTGCTTCTTCGCTCAGTGTTTTTATAAAATCTATATACTTCTTAGCATTCTCATCACCCAATCTGGTATTAAGAGATGCAGGTAGTTGGATATTTTTTTGCTCCAAAAAAATCATGTATCCAACCACCCTCTCCCTCAAAGCACATAATTGATAATGCTCTTGCATCACACATAAAAAAAGTTCTTCATAGCTACCTGAACCACGCATTGCGCTTTGCGCCTGTGACGCAATCAACGCACAGATAATCATTATACTTTTCATTATTTGCATCATTCACCATATTATTCATAATCATCCGCGCATTATACCATACTAACCTCTGTCTTGAATGCCCCTCTGCGTGTTGGATCATCACGACTTGGCTATCTAAGAAAGCAATCTTGATCACCTCTATCCGATCTTAGATTTAATTTTGCAAAAATACACAGTGTGCCATACTAAACCAACCACCCTTACAAACCTTTTGCTCTCAGACTGCCCATACCAGAAAGCACACAACAGTCTCGCCTTCTCCACACCACATAACAAAAATCTTCACCCTTAACAGGAAAACTTCTGCCTCTTCCCCACACCATATCACTGCGCCCCAACGATGCGCATGCATGCCGCTGCGCCACCGGAAATACCATTTGTGTTTTATACTGTTTTTTTTGCATCTGCATCATTGTGTAAGGACCACACAAACCATCTTTGCCAACGGTACCTTTCAACAAACCCATGCGATGAAGCTTAAAAAGAACGCGGTGCACCAAAAGAGCACTGGCGTGCACATCAGACCCCACACCCATAACGGTTCCTGTTAGAGGAAAAACACTCCCTAAACATCCACTACACCAATAAAGAGAGTCTAACCCAACACCCACAGCCGTTGCCGCACAATCAGCAGCGCACGATAACTGCGCCATAGGGGTATTCACCACCACAGATTCGGTAGTCACCAAATCGCTCAAGACATCATCGTTCCACAGCGGATCACATTCCGATAAATAAATCACATCCATAGTTTCTTTTTTGACACAACCAAAGTTATTAAGAATATCCAAAAGATAAAGTAAAGGGTATCGGTAAACATGCACATGATAAAAACCTTTTTTACCCTCACGAAATCCCATCATACCCAATCCTCCTCCCTTTTTGCCAAGGCATAGCCCATTGAGCCCTACAAAGCACCACGGCGTTCTTGTAATATCCATCAACAACGCTGGCTCCCAAAATCCAACAGCAATACCCGGCTCAGGAAGAACGCCTTTTTTGCACCAACACAAAGGTGCTATGTTCTCCTGTACCGTGTCTTTGCTCTCCCCCATAGACATGCCCCCCAATGTAATAGGGTATAAACAGTTCCACGCAATATCAGAAACAGGATTCACCAACACGCCCGTACACGCAAAAAGCAAAACCGGCACAATCAAACCAATAAAGAACATCCCGCTTCTCCATAGGCCACACGTCCTTTAATTATTACTTTTGCAGGGAGAGATTTCACACCCAGCAAAGATTGTAGTTTTTTGTTATAATCTACCCAAAACACTCTTGCGTGCTTCTTCCACAACCTCACAGGGTAACCGTGCGTGATGATAATATAGGCATTTTTGTGCTGACACGCCCATTCCACTTGTTTGGTGCACTCACCGTTAATAAAAATCATCACGCGCTCTGGGTAGTCTTTTTTCAACGCAACACGCCAATAAGATAGTTCCCACTTCACAGGAATGCTGCCTGATATATAATAGTCTTCCACTCGGAAAACAGGCCGATCCTTACTAGTAGTCAGTGTAGGTAAAGACCGCTCTATCACACCCCAAGAACGAGCACCTGCTTTACACCAACACAACACGAACAACGCCAACACAGTCGCACTCATTCATTAGCCCCACATTTTTATAACGAGAATCAAATGACGCAGGGTGCGTGCCACACACAAACATCTTACCTTCAGGAATCAGTCCTGCTTCACACACGCTATATTTTTTACGCGCAACAGCACAAAAATTACCAATGCTCACCGTAGATTCATCCACACGCACACAATCTCCTGCCACACCTTCCACAAACTTCACAAGAGTCTTGCCTCTTAAAGCCGAAGTGCGTGGGGCGCGCACCATAATCAAATCTCCTTTTTGAGGTTTTTGAAAGCGAAACGCCACAAACACTCTTCCATACACGCAATGATCCACCCCCACCCCCACAGCAGTGAGGTGGACAAAAGACCAGCACACAAAAACCAGCCAAAATTCTTTAAAATGATTGTGCAGCAATCGTCTTTCCTCGCTTAAGCGCGAACAATAAAGCCTACTGCAGTAACTTTATTCTTTAAAAACTTCTGTACTTTTTTGTACAAAATCACAATACAGCTCCGCGCTTTTGACTGTATTGTGATAGCAAAACTTCAATCAGGCTCTGTAAAAAATCATTCGCCTTTTCTGTCAAAAATTTCGCGTAAAACTGCAGGGATTTTTTTAAGAAAATTATATTCTGAATCCACTGCCTCTGTCTCCTATTACATTCTTTCTAGCAATAACATTACTAGAAATGATGATAAAAATCATTGATCTATAATAACACTCTTTTCATTCAAAGAACATGATCAGCGTGTTGGAATGATAGATAGTATGCCACAGAGATTGCGCAGTCATTAAAAATAATGATGTAACTTTTTGTCAAAACTTCCTCTATCTGTGGATACTTCTTCCTACATTTACAACACAACAAAAAAGCCAAAAGGAAGAGTAAACTCTCCCTTTGATTGGCATTAGGTTACATTGCAGATTCTGTAACTACAGCGGCTTCTACCACTGTTCTTAAATCCGAAAACTCACGCTCTTTGCTTGCACATCTTCTCAATGTCTTTTCAAATGTATTGAGCAACGTTTGTTGCCCTTTTATATATAAATTATAAGATTTCATATTTTCATCAATTCTAAGAGCCGGTGTAGTCATAAAGCATCTCTCCCAAGTCCTTGGATGATGTGCACCATCCAAGAGTGCTTTGCAAAGATTTTCACAAACCTTTAGTACATCAACAAATTTTTGTTCCAACGGATTTGCAACCACAACCTTTGAATATATTACAGCGCGTTGAGAATAGACCCCGAATTTCCTAATATCAATAAGTGTGCTTCTTTTTGAGAAGATCGCAGATAAAGCCTCCCTCAAACCATTTACTGTTTTAAGAAAAAATTTTCTACAATCTCTATAATTATTGACCCTATCACTCTGCCCTAAGCGCAAAATATGCTCTTCCTGTTGAAGAAGGATTTGATGCAAAAAATGCACGTGGATGCTTACTTTGCTATATCCATAACATAATGCACAATCCGCTTCCAGAAAACTCGTCATAGAGTCACTGAGACCAGTATCGTCGTCGACCACGGGAAGAAAGCGTGCGCCTTGCGCCTGTGACACAATCAGCACAAACATTATCATTATTTTTTTTATCATTTTCATCTTGCCTTCTTTGTGTATTAAAACAATAGTTTTATCCTAATCGCGCCTAAATATTAGTACACTTTTGATGATGTGCATGCCATCCCTTTTTTTGCACTACAGTATTGTACACCTGAACCTACTAGCAGAACTATCGGAATTTTCTAGCGTTTCCGCAGTTTTGCGTACAGAGAAGTTTGTATAGAGCATCGACAGCTTGAGTGTGTTTTTTTTGCAAATCCACTTGATTGCTGAAGCATCCGCACAAAGCTGCCAAAGTTTGCTTCACATCCTCACAACAAACAAGTGCACGCTCCAGAACAAACAGCTTTTTGTACTCCTCAGACCAATGTTGACTATTCATAACACATATCAAGCAATATGCAGCAACACTTGCTTCTCCGGCAGGAGGATTACTTTGAGGCAAAGAACGCATGTGGTGCATGAATTCCCTCTCCACAATACATACTTCTTCTTACGTTTTCAAAGAATGCTCCAAAGCTTGTATAACACTTATACGATCTTCACAATCTGTTCCACTTTTGGCTTGGAGCACAATCATCACACATATGATGATTATACTTCTCATTATTTTATCGATCATTTTATATTGAAATCAACAACTATTCAATTTGCAAATTTGCACCTAATTCTAAACCTAATAAACAAATCGGCTCGCCTCTATAGATCTCATCATCCAAATACTCGTTCAGCTTTTCAATGATAGCCACTTGATCAGCCAGCAATTCTTTTAAAGCAGCGATTGCGGCTCTCTGATCTTCTACAGCAGTGCAATATGTTTTCATGTATTTCCAAAAGTCACCCAAAGCGTCTTGCGCACTTTTATATGGCATTTGCGCACTATCAAAATCAACATCTCTCTCATCCGGAATATTACCCTTTTCACGATTAAAAACGTACCTTTCCTGAACAAGAGTCAAAACTTTTTGAGCTATTCTTCTTGATTTTGGTAGCTTTTTCAAGAAATCATGTAGATAACCATCTACCCGGCGCGTATCTTCTGAAGACCATTTGCAATTTTTATCTCTTTCAAGAAAAACTGTCATTCTGCTCACACAGCTATCTACTGCCTCTCCCCATACGCAGAATGCATCTTGCGCGTTCAGAAAACCATTAAGGGGTGCTATAAGAGGTTCTGGACACTGAAGTCTGCACACGCGCATACTTTCTCGAAAAACCATATAATCGTTTAATAATGATGCCGATTGAGCTGCGCTTTGCGCCTGCCACACAATCATCACACATATGAGCATTATTCGCATTTTTATCCTTATCTTGTATGCAAAAAATCTATTTTTGCACACTTTTTTCTCTCTCTACGACTGACACCATCAAACCTTAACATAAAAGAAATCATAAGAAAATCGGTATGGTGCAATTTTTTTTTGCCAATCAGGCGCTCTCTTTTTTCAGAAGAAACGCCCGCCGCGCCCTTTTATTCTCAGGAGCATTCTTCTCGTTTTTTAAAGATTGTCTCAATGTCGCCAATTTTTCCACCCAATCTTTTCCATTGCGTGCAAGTGCATCATAAGCTGCAATACCTAAAGTTAGGTTGTGATGCAGGTCTGGACTCACTTGATCAACGACCACACCAGAGTATTGGAGCACCATAACATTTGTTAAAGTCGATAAGCATCTCCGCATACCGAGTTGGGATTCAAAATACTTTGTAGAGCATTGCTCTAAATCTTGCCAAGGGTCTCTCACATCATTACCATTAGCGTGGCTATTATGAGACTTTGCGACTTTTTCGGGACCGCCACCAGATTCGGGAGTGTCCTCAGAATGTAGCGAAAGGGAGTCCAAGGTAGAAAAGAAAGCAATAGCCTCCGCCCTTGATGTAGTCCACTCATGGTACTTGTTTATACAATCTCTTACCGCTGGGCGATTTTGGCTTACAAAATCCCAATGAAGGATCTTAGAAGATGCTTCCTTATCCAACAAAAAAAAGTTTAAGCATTCAAGCACATCCGTTCCCACATCGCATACTTTTTTTTCTGCCTGAAGAAAACGCTGAGCAGATGTCACAATAGCTCCTCTATCTGCTTCACTTAATAGATCATCAGTTTTAACTGCGCTTTGCGCCTGCCACACAAGAAGCGCATATAGGATCATGGTATTTTTTATTATTTTCATCGCACTACTGTGTATACAAAGAAATGATTATCCACTGAATTTTATCACACTGTTACCTCAGAGTCTATATTGGTAAATACTTGCAAATTCATATGACAATATTGTTACAAGCTCTTCTCTAGAGCCCCATGTGCATGTGACAGATAAAAGGGAACATTTTCAGCTATGCTACGGCAGAAGGTAGGGCCACGAGAATCATCAATGCTTGAAATATGTGCATTATTTCTTTTTTATAAAACCACCCGCTCTTTGAAGAGTGTTGCAAATTTTTCAAAGCATATATCACAGTATTACAAACGCGAATAGACCTCAAGATATAACATTTTCTAGTCATTATCAACCTCAAATGGGAACACACAGTCTGCATAGAACAAGAAACGTCGCAAAATCGATGAATCCCCACACATCAAAACAAACTCTTTTTCATGCTCGCTCAGACTTTTTCTAAAACTTACTATACTTTCGCCTTAATTCTGAAGTGGGAGAAAAATTTTGAACCCTTGACAATCTTTCATTATCTTTGTCATTATTGTGAACCGCACAACTTTGTTGTCTTGGCATACAAAGCATACAAAAAACTTAATATTAATAAATCCAACGTGGTTCAAATTTTTTCATTGTTCAAGGCTGCATTTTACTCTTCAGATTTATCTTTCTTTCTCAACTTACTTTCCAACGAAGATCTTCAAATTGCTGGATCCTCTATAGCACATAGAGACAAGGATTGCTGAGTCTAAACATATATCACTAAACAGAAATCAAGATTTGCACTCTATCGTTTCGGCTGTAATCCTTGCGCTTGAAACACTAAAAGTGCGTGCATTACTTGAAATAAAAAAGGGAATCTTTGGCCTTCTTTTTTTGCACTATAGTATGCCGCAGTTATTAATTTCTGAAATTAGGTGCACTCTCTTGATCACCCTCAACCCTCATTCTTCACATAAGAAAAAGAATTCTCTGTTTCTAGAGCTTTCAAAAATTTCTCAATTAACTCTCGGAACAGTTTGTCTCTCTCATTTACAAAACTGCCCATTTTTTCAGCAACAGAAGACTGCACGGCCAAACCATCACCGCTACGCTTAATCAAGGCTTGCACACAACTCAAAGCTTTCATATGCTTTACGCGCAAAGCCTCTCGCGCAACGCAATCTTCAAGAAAACTCTTTACTTGATCTTTTAAATTTGCAAACGACCTAGACCTTACATACCAATCCTCTGACTCTTTTAAATCTTCAAGCAAACTCTTCCCTTGCGCTCTGCAATCTTCAAGCGTAGGCTTACTATCATCGGATCTAATCTGAGACATAAGATGTTTTTTGTCTATTGCAGCCTCATTCTGACAACCTGAATCTACGCAGACAAGACTCCAGATTTTATCAATTGGGTTGTGTGCAGAACAGTCCCTCTGTTTTAACTCATCCAATTTTAACTCATGCGATTTGAACGATTCATGTAAAGATTGCATTTCTGCACTCAGCTCGCTTTTAAAAGACCTGTATCCCTTCTCCTTCTTGTTTAGTTTCAAAATAAGAGCTTCAGATAAAAAATGGTTATCAATGATATAAAGTATGGACAAAAGCAATCTATTATCCAAACTGCATGCCAAACTGCATGCGGTATAATGCATTGCCACAAGATCCTTAAAATGGCGGGCTATAGGTTTGGCAACAACACCTCTATCTTCGCTGCTTAATTGTGCATCTGCTGATTCTGCACTTTGTGCCCGAAACCCAATCATCACACAGACAATCAGCATATTTTTTATTATGTTCATTGTATTCCTTTCAATTCAATCAAAAAAGAGAGCTCTTGCATACACTCCTTTTTTTGCACCACCGCAGGTATAGCGCTGAGAGTATCTCACATAGGTCAAAGCAGCTCATCATAATAACGCCCTGCGTTCTGAACCTAAGCCAATTTATGGATGCCCTGACCCTTTCTCTTATCTCACATAGCTTTCATACCCCCTGCTGCGCGATCTATCATCAGGACATAATCGTACATGCATTATCAGAGCTAAGAGAGCAGTATCTGCGATACTGTTACTGCGAATATCGACGCTTTGCGCTGACAACAAAATCAACATATCGATTCCACTTTTAATGGATTTTATCGTGTAGCCTCATTATCATTCAAAGCAGTGATGATTCACTAACCTTCCTATAAACATGACACTCTTTTTTAAAAAAAATCAAACATAAAATTAAAGAAAACCTGATATTTTTCATGTTTTAAAACCTGGCATGCACAATAGCTACGCTTGCGTGTAAATTTTTCTATGACTTTGAGACACGGGTGATAGGCGGCCATCACCTTTAACAATTCATAGGAATCATTTTCATTCCTGCACACCAAGAAATAGACGTTTCAGTCACAGCAATCAATGCAAACTTGTAATGGTACAACATCAACTTTGACTGAAACACAATCAGCGCACATAAACTCCATTACACTTTTGATTATTTTGATCTGCTACCTCATAAAGCAAGAGTCATGCCACCGCTTGTGTGCGACCACATTCCCTTAATAGAGTAACTCTCACGCAACGCTCTCGCCAGCAATCCACGGTACAGCATAGATCGGTTGGGGACACTTCGATTGGAGACGCTTCGGTTTGGGATAGGTCGGTGGGGGAGCGCTCGGTTTGGATTGACCTGAGAGATTTAGCTTCAGTTGAGACTTTAGACCTTTCAGAGCAAAAACCTTATGTTTTTGCATAAACCAATTAGTTTTCTCGTATAATGTCTGCATCAGCGCTGCTTTACCAGCTACATGTTGCAAATAATCGTCAAACTCTTCATTAATGCCGGAAACAAAATCTGCACCACCGTCCTGATGAGGCAGATCTTTTAAAACCATCAAGTCTGCCTTCTGCTCTGCGCATAAAGCCTGATAATCCCTGATCATTACCTCCCAGTTTTTAAAAAAATACTCCCCATCACAACGATTGGTAGAGTGCGGAATCAAGGTTTTGTTTTCGTGATCGCCAGCCCTCTTTGGCTTAGTGTCGCAAAACGCAAGGTAAACACCCTCAAGCAATTCTGCGTCTTGAATACTCTCGTCTTGCAATTCAAAGCCAATAGCCCGCATCTCTTCTGCGTCTTTGAGAACCTTTTTTTGAAAGACCTGATACTCAGTCGCATTGGACACTCTATCTTGATGTTGACAGTTACATTCAAGCAAAGAACTTGTGCTGCTATACAAAAAATCCTCTAAGCAGCTCATTAGATGATGCCTCCACAGAGAACGATGAGTCATTTTTTTGGCCCGCTTGCGCGATTCGTCAACCAATCTAGTATGCCAAAGATCCTTCTTATCGCATGCTGCATCACACCTCTGCATGTTCGTAGGTTGCGCAGGGACTGAAGGGAATACAGTTTCCAGGATAGCTGTAAGATCGCTTATCTTCACACTCACCTTCCGGACACGAACCGCTGGAGGGTCTAATGGTGGATTGTGTATGCTTGCGCTTTGCGCCTGTGACACAATCAGCATGCATATCATTATATTTTTTATCATTCTCATCTTACATCCTTTTTGTGTTAAAAAAATGGTTTTCTCCTAATTTTTTCTATATGTTAACATACTTTTTCTCATCTGCGTGTTTTCCCCTTGTGTTTTCAACACAACATTTTATGATGTGCATTGTATCCCCTTTTGGCACTACAGTATAGTACATAAAAACTCACTAGCAACACTCTCTGCATTTTCTAGTTTTTCACGTTTTTTGTACCAAGCAAAATTTGAAAAAATTAATAAAGTGATCCAATATTTTTATCATAAAATCTTCGCTCTGATCTGCATATTGATTATATGATTCAAGATTTGAAAGAAGATCACGCTTCGCAACCTCGAGACAATCTGCTGCACCAATCCATTTTTTTAACTAAGTGCAGTCTTGCTTATGCCATTTCCACCAATTCAAATCATATCATATCGAAAATTGTCAATCAAAACATTTATTTCAAAACCTTCAATCACATCAACCACTTGGAGGCTTTTCAAATTGCACAATCGTCTGAAATGGAGTCAGGTATTCTCGGATCATATCTTTTCTAGCTTTTGCGCCTGACTTCAATAAATCAAGATGTGAAAAGACCTGCAACCACTCATTCAAACCAATGAGCACATAACATTTTCCTGTGGTTGATTTTTTCAATTTTTCCAAACCGTTTTGATCTTCAATGATCTTCTGCCACTTAGGCAGGTCAACTGCTTCATAGCATGGCGCAGCTGTCAATGCTTTCAAATCTTCTTGCTGTCTCACCTTCCACTCTTCCAAATCTTCATCATTCTGGGCGCTTTGAGCTTCAAAGATCTTCTGCCACCGATCCGGATCAACTGACACATAACATGGCTCAGCTATCAATTTTTTCAAATCTTCTTGGAGAGTAGCGATAAGTCTCATCTGCTTGTCTTCCAAAGACGCATGTTCTTGGACACACTGCTCCAAAATTTCCCACGCCTCTTTTGCAGTAGCAGTGATACACACTATCTCTTGCGCGCCCAAAGTTTCATAACCCTGGCATTGATCCAAAATTCTTTTAGCCTGTCGTATAACTGAATTACCTTTTTCCTTATCCTTTGGTGCGAATAGACAAGGCTGCCAGTATGCCTCAAAAAAGGATAGAATGCTAGCAGACGTGTCCATCACACCCTTGATTGTTTCTCTCCATTCAGCTTCAAAGCGCTGTAACAAATTTTTTAGAGAGTTTGATCCTGGAGAAATTCTCGTCTTTTTTGATTCCAGTATAGTAAAAAAATCTACCATTTCCCATGCTTTAGGCCACAAAGAAAGGAGTGTATTACTCCTTTGCACAAAAATCGCAAGAGAGTCTGCAACACGTGCGCCTATTCCCTCTTTGTCTAATAACAAATCATTATTGGCGCTTTGCACTGATAATACAGTCATCAGAGATAGTATCATTATACTTTTCATTATTGTCATCGTTCACCCTCACCCAAAGCATTGATTGTCAATAATCACTGCCTCTTTCACGTATAGCACACTTTAAAACAGCACATAAGTTTCACTGTTCACATTTCATTGAAAATTGTAGTCTTAGCAAGGATAAACGATCATTTTTGCATCTGGACACAGATCGATCCCAACGTTGATGGGATCTGCTAAACTCACGATATCTTTTACTTCTTCTTTTTACAGCACATCTAAAGAAATCTACAAAAATTCATCCATTCCCTTCCTTGCGCCATTTCAGCAGAAAGCTCATTTTCTTCTCTCAAAGCGTTTGCAAATTTAGAGAAGAATATTGCCATATCCTTTTCTCTCTCAGAGGCATAGTGCACATAGAATTTTAAAGATGTTCGCGCGGTTTTACGCGCTTTATCCTGCCAATTTTTTTGAGAGAAGGGTTTGGCAAGATCTTGCTGCGTCGGAAAAATAGCAAATTCACTATTCATATATTGTGATAAATGCTTTATGTGTTTTCTCTGACTTTCTTCTAAAAACGCATGGTCTGAAAAGCTTTGCACCACTTTTTTCAAAGACTTTGTCACAACGCCTTGCAACTTTACTGCACCTTCCGAATCGAGATCTTCTGACTTTACTGCACCTTTCGGCTCTAGATCTTCCGACTTTACTACACCTTTCGGCTCTAGATCTTCCGACTTTACCGCACCTTCCGGCTCTGGAGCAAGCCTCCGCAACCCATCCAAGATACGGTCTTCTTCTAGCTGCAATTTTTCCGCACAATCTTGAAAAATTTTCACATCTGCACACAGATTTTTTATAAATTCTGTATAAATTTCAGCATACTCTGAGCGCGCACTTAATGCAAAAACTTGAGCGGTTTCACTATCTTTCAACAAAGCAGCCATCTCGCCCATCAACCTATTCCGCACATTACACATTGCTTTACTCCATTGCACCACATACTCAAAAGGTGTGGAACCCTCTATTGCGCTTGTTGCCTGCATAATGTTTGGTCCATATGGTTCCAACAAAGCATTTGCAAATCTAGAGAAAAATCTCGCCATGGTCCCTTCTCTCTCACGTGCATAGCAGATATATAAGCTACATAAGAGCCGCTGATCGCCATCCTCCTTTACACACTTCATGCAAGCGTCAAGGTGTTTTTTTTGCTCTTTTTCCAAACGTCCATGCTTTTGTAATCCTTGCGTCACCTTTTCCAAAACAGAAGCCATACTATCATCCTCAGCACAACTATCCATCGAAGATGATGTTTGAACAAAACAATACGAATCAAGCATATCTTTTTCTTTTCTCTCCAATTGTTTGCAAGCATCCTCAAACTCTTGTGCGTTTTTGCACAGATTGTTTTTCCAATCTTCACACCTCTGTGGATCAAGTCCCTCAGATGGAGTAGTTGTTGTTTGAACCAACACACACATATTGCCAATCAACTCACTCCTCAAAGTGCACATTTTCTCATGTACTTGCATCACAGGCTGAAAAATAGCCTCAGTTTGGCTATCTTCACCACCCTTGGATCCTTTCACCTGCAACGTAAGCAGTGCACATATTATCATTATATTTTTCATTATTTGCATCTTTTATCCTTAATTTTTGTTACACGGTATCATTCCTTTAATGTCTTATCTATACATGTACAACACAAAAAAACATCACTATAACAATTAGCCATCAACCTCAATAATGTCTTAACCTTAGAAAGGAAAGAGAGGTGTCGGGGTGATCTCTTACCCTTACCCTGCGCCTGGCCCACATCGGGTGCACAAACATCCTGCTCTTCCTGCAAAAAAACTGAACATGAATCGTAGAATTTTTTCATCAACCTGACTCTCTCATGCATCTGTTGCTCATAATGGATTTGAGTAGTGGTGTAATAGTCTATTTCATCAACCATCAGAGAGAAAAGGGCTTTGTTATATAGCAACATTTTTGTCACCCAGTAATCCGCCTGCTGCTCTGCCTGCAGCCTTTGATGCTCTTTGATTTTTGCACACAATCCCGTCAAAGCCGCTTCCACAGTAGAGTAAGATGCGAGATCCTGTCGAGACATTTCTTCTCGGTCAAAAGCACATTTGTCACAAAAGTCTCTATAGTAGCTATCCAGTGTCCTTGAAATCTTCTTTCCTTTTTCACACAATACAGAGCACTCAGTGTAAAAATTTGCGGCACTATCTGCCATCTTTGCTCTCACAGCTATATATTTTTGCACAGAATTCTGTGCTAAGAACGCTTCAGAAAAAGATGCTTTCATGCATTTTTGTTTAGTCAAATAAGAAAAGGTATACATGATTGCTGATTCACAATCATATAAGTCATACTCCCTTTGCACAAATTGCTTGAAAACCTTATGATCAGACAAATACTGCCTCCTCTTTAAAGAGTCGTGAAGGCTAACCTTTTCACCTGCGCCTAGTGCCAGATCGCTTGCTTGCAGCTGTAACGCAAGCAATGCACACATGATCATAATGTTTTTTATTATTTGCATCGTTCATCCTCACTATATAAAAAGATTCACTATCAAGCATACAAATTTTAGCACATATTAACACATTAAAAAACACTGAAAACGTAGAGAAATCAAAACTATATCCTCAGAGCTTTATACGATTGCACAAAACCTCTCAAAGATCTGGCAGCAGCATTTTTTCTATCTTCTATTATGCTCAAGGTCTAGAACACTTTTGTTAAAATATTAAAAGCTGACAGCATTGAGGATTGAAAATCCTCGCATTTCACACACTCCTTCTCTTCATATTTCTCTTTCTTTCCCAGAAGATTCTTCAACAAAGAAAGATCTTATTGTCAGTGTCTTCAATTGCACCATAAACTCCCTATCAACTCTACTCTCTAACTTGCCAGGGGTTCAAAATGCTTGTTAAGACTTACATCCAGTCGAAAGCTCTTCCCTTCTTTGCAACACAACAAAAAAAGCGTAACTACAGTATGGCACATCTAGCAGGACTCTCAGACTCTCTGTAGAACGTTGACTCTATTAACAACTTTTGCAAGGATTGGCCTAACTCAGATTGATTGAAATCCTTCTCTTGCTTTAAAAAATTGGGAAAATCAAATTTTAATGATTGCAGAAAATCTATTCTCAAATCGGTACAGACTTTATACCCTTCACCGAAAGCAGCATCATAGTTACGATAACAGCGCGCTCGCCTCTCCTGCTGAAATGTTTCATGCTCCCTTTGACAATCCTCAGCGTGTGCCTGCAACCTTTGCAGTCTTTCGGCTCTGGAGAAATCCGGGTACATCTGCAATCTTTCATACTCCTCGGTTTGTGCCATCCACATCTGAAATCTTTCACACGCCTCGGTTTGTGCCTGCAACCTCTGCAAAAGACCTTCTCCATTAGAAGAAAAAATATCATGATTCGTACGCCGGATCTCTTCTGACTGAATGTTCAGGCTTTCAGACGCCTGAACACTCAGGCGTTTAAACTCCTGAAAATTCACTACATACGACTGCACCTGCCGGCTTGCACGCACAGTGTGATATATCGCAATAAAGCCCTCTCCAGACCTCATTACTTTGCGCACTCCGTCATGGTACTGATCGATATGAAGTGTCAGCTTATCTATCATAGCCACGCTTGCACTCAAGAAAAGATCGCTTTCCTCACAGCGCTTTTGTGCCTCATGGTGCATCGCCTGCTGATTGACTTGCGATATTTCATACGCCTCGGTTTGTTCCTGCAACCTCTGCAAAAAACCTTCTAGATTATCAGCAAAAATCTCAGCAGGTTTCGTACGCCTGAGCTCTTCTGACTGACGCCCGAGCTCTTTTGACTGAACATTCAGGCTTTCACACACAGCGTGATATATCTCGTGAGCGCCATTTGTAGACCTCATTGATTCCCATATTAGATCATAGTACTTCGCGATATGAAGTGTCAGCCTGTCTATCATATCCATGTATTCTTGCACAGACTCCTGTTCCAAATAGGCTGGAGGAATCTCGCTTCGTTTGGGTGTTGCTTTACTTAAACACTGCAAGATGTCAAGGATATCCCGCTCAAAAATGCAGCAGTTAGACCCTTGTTGTATAAACTGAAAAAGAAATCTGATTGCATCATCTTTTGCATCTACGCCATCTAATGGCAAATCGCTTGCTTGCACAAGAAATCTGATTGCATCATCTTTTGCATCTACGCCATCTAATGGCAAATCGCTTGCTTGCAATTGCAACGCTATCAGCGCACTTATGATCATTATATTTTTGATTATTTTCATTTGCCCTTTATTTGAAAAACACTCCAGCAGTATTTTATCATATTTGCAATTAAAAACAATTTTTCTTTCATCATTATCAGCTTTGCTTTTTATAGAAGTATGTTCAATAAAATCATGGACCGTGATGCCACACCATACTCTCAGAGTAGGGAAAGAAAAAAATTTCTATCTTTACTGGATGGCGAAGAGTGTGATTGCAGACCCTCTGCACTTTGCGCCGACAATACAATTGAAGACCCCCCTACTTTGCAACATAACAAAAAAGGTATAAGCGTATAATAACTACAGGACAAAAAAAAAGAACGCCTCTTCTTGATTTCCGCCTTCATCACTGTTTTAAATCCACGCTCATCTTCCAAAGATTTTCAAATAACGTCGAGCATTTGCAGATCTTCGCTTGGAGATTAGTTATATATTGCTCATAAAGCAACAGGGGTCACAAATCTTTTTCTGATATCCTTATCAGCATGGGTATTATCAATTCCATCTTGCTCAGAGAGCATCGCTCTTTTTAAGGCACTGATGCAATGCTAAGGCGTTACGCGAATCTTCTCAAATTCTGTTAAATATTACTTCAAATCTTGTAAAGATTCTGCAGCACCATTACAATCAGATTCGAGAGAACAAAAAGTTACCATTTCAGTATGAGAAAGGATTGTTCAACAATGACCCCGTCTTCTACGCCATTCCACCTTCTCCCAGACACGCTGCTTTCTTAATGTATACTCTACAGAAGATGGTGCTTAAGCACAAAAAGCACGAATACAACCAACCCTATCTGGAAAGGACAGGTCAATCATACAATATCACAAACTGCCCAAGGAAGTTGGCTCTAGATATTGCTTTAAAAATTCACAACTACCTATTTCCATAGATAGAACATTCTGGTTCAAAAAACACTAAAATGTGAAAAAGTAAGCGATACAATTTTTTTGTGCTCTTATTTCAAAAACCACATTCTCTTTTTCAGCTTTCTTTTTCTTGCACAACATCTGTGCACAACTTTTTCAATAGATTTAAAATTGTGCATGCAGTGTATTTTCTGTTATCTGCACCTGCACAATACATAGAAAGCCTTTCCATGGTGTTCCGAAAAACAGGAGGAACTGTTACGCCAAAACGTTCGGTCATCAATGTTTGTAACGAAGCAAAACTTTGCTTCTGCTTGTCTTCCAACTCCTGATAGATTTTTCTGTGTTGCGCCAAATGATCCAAAACATCGCGCACAGAGGGTAAAGAATCTCGAAAACTGCCCTGGTGATCATCACTCCAGGATGGGTCAAAATCCCAATGCGTCTGCATAAAATTCCATAGGCCATCAAACATGTCCATGATGTCAAAATATTCCCTCGCACCAGAGGTCACTAAATCATTGAGCTGCACAGCAACAGGATTTTCTGATACAGGATTTTCTGAATTTTTCCGCTCAGAGAATGATTCGGCAAATTGCATAGGGAGAGCCTTATCCACTTCTGGGAATTTTTCAGCTAAAATATCTAAACAGGTATTTTCGCACTCCATCAAACTATCGATCTCCCAAGATACCTGCAGAATACTCGCAAGAGAGCGACCAATATCTGTGCTGGTTTTCATATCT
This sequence comes from Alphaproteobacteria bacterium bin98, assembly GCA_002238905.1. Lineage (GTDB taxonomy): Bacteria > Pseudomonadota > Alphaproteobacteria > Bin98 > Bin98 > Bin98. The sequence continues at coordinate 37,762 of MPNG01000007.1, forward strand.
AATTTTAGATCAGAAAATTGCGCACTAGCTGATTCTATATCCTCTGGTAATGGGCAGCTATTCGCGGCACCTTGCGCTTGCAAAAAAATCATCACAGAGATTATTATATTTTGTATCATTGTCATTATCTTCAATCACCAAACTTACGCTAACATTAAATTATCAAACTCACCAAACTTACGCTAACATTAAATTATCAAACTCACCAAACTTACGCTAACATTAAATTATCAAACTCACCAGTAATAAATTTTTGTAAAATCGTTATGCAAAAATCACTCTCTATAAAATCTTACATCAAGTTTTCTCAAGCGCATCACTTAGAACTTGAATATATAAATAAGCGTAGCTCCGCACCTGCATTCTTTGTCAATCAAGATCATATCACATGCTTTAAAACATAACAAAAAGGTATAAGCGTATAAAAACTACAGTATGGCACATCGATAAGAACGACTCTTCTTGATTGCCTCTTGCACCATTTTTGCCTCATAAACAGATTGCTTCTCGACCTCAAAAGCTGCTTCAAATACCTGCAAGTTTCCTCTCATCTTTGTGAGAGACGGTATTTGTTTCTCACAAAGCGTAATGTGAAAAATCATCAGATTCTCTAACACCTTATCCTTTTTGGTTTTAGGTATTTCCTCTTGCCGCAATCTAGTCATCGCTTGTTTAAAATTATCGAGGATTTTCTGATAATTAGTTAGCTCCTGATCAAACATCCAGAAAGCACGATTCAAGTCTTCCAAAGATTCTAAAACACTCTTATACGGATCAAAGCAAGGGCGAAAAGCAGGTAGAAAAGTTCTGTTCGGTGTTTTTTTCACAACAATGATCCCGCCTTCTATGTCATATTTCCAAAACGCTTCACACACTACCTCCATCACGCCACACAATTCCTCTCTCTCTCTCAAAACATTTGTCGCTTTTTCCCACAGATTTTCATGCTCTTTGATATAACTCTTTACCCTGCTCTCAAATTTTGCTTCAAAATCATAAATCTGAACACCGTATTCACTCAAAAAACTCAAAGGTTTCTCCAATCCTTTTAAAAAAGAGATGATTCGAGCACTCCCTACGCTCAAATCATCTAAATAATTAGCAGCACTCTTGCGCTCTGTGTCTGCGCTTTGCACATCTGTCACAATCAATGCACATATGACTATGATACTTTTCGTTATTTTCATCGCGACTCCCTCTCAAGACTATCTACATACTCGCATACTTTTCCCTCCGTTTGAGGTTTTAGCTATTTGCATTTGTAACACAACGCTCAATATAACTAAGTGTTGAATATTGTTATGGTATTCAGAGAATTTCTTTGAATGAATAGAAGCCAGATTCTACATACATATGAAGGTGCATTGAGTTTGTTTTGGTGAATGTTTGCAGGATAAGTTGGGACAAAAGATCATTGATCCGATTGCTTTTTTTATAGCAATTTTTCTACTATTTCCGTTTTTTAAAATTCTCAACCAAGAGCCGATCACCTGGCTCATCAACTTTCACTGTTGCAATTGTCGTTTATAACTCAGTTATATGTTGTAATGCATTTACTTCTAGGAGTGTTGCTTCAAATTTTTACAGTATAGCACACACCTAAAGATCGAAGACGTGCAAAAATTGTCAAACCATATCCCTCGTTTGTTTATTGCATAATTATTAAAAACCACCTTCAAAACAAGGCTTGTTTTCTTGCACAAAACTCTCTGATTTATCATGAATTTCTGACATTTCTATAATATATCTGGTCCCTTTTTATTCATTCCATACAACCTTAACAAGTTCTACCGCCCAATTCCATGTACACATCATCCAGGGTTTTTACTAGATCAGACTCTTCTACAGCCTTAAAAGTTTCTACTGCCCAATTCCATATACGTCCCATGGTGGACACCCTCCAATTCAGGGTTTTTACTAGATCAGAAAAACTCACCTCTGTCGCTAGAGCTTGCTCAAATATCTCGCGACATTGGGACAACATCATTTTTTTCTTAGATACATAGTCTCTATAAGTTTGATCGGAGAAGAGTCTTGCACACCCCTGAGCAATATCACTCTGAGGATCTGTATGGTTTGCTAAAAATTGGTCGCTTTGCAACAGCTTTTCCTGCAAACTATCAAAGCATTTTTCACACTTGCGTAATCGTACAGTAAAGCATTCTAGAATGCACTGCACACTCTTACACCCATCCTTTTGCAAAAGTGTGTCCTCGCTAATAAAGAATGGTTGTGATTTTTGACCCAATTCCTCAAATTGGCCCTTAAACTTTTGTGCATTGAATGCCAATTTGGTTCTAAACGCTATATACCGCTCTACCTCGTCAGAAGATACACCTTGCATAGTCTTGCTGACTTTCCGAAAAAGCTCAACTCTTTCAGATTTATTTTCCTGTGCAAGTAAAAGATCTAGGGACTGTTGCAATACCTCATCCCAATAACATAAGAGGGTGTGGGGATAAACCTGAACATAACCAGCAGCATCTTCTAACCTTAACTCCTGAGCTACACCATCTATTGGCGGATCTCCGACGGCACTTTGCGCCTGGTACACAATCAGTGCACATATAATTATGATGTTGTGCATGATGTTCATCATTCAGCCTCACTATCAACTTGCATTGTTTAACTAATAAACACTAGCACACTTTACAACATATTTTTATACAAAATAACTACTTCTTATGCACATAGGACGCAATAAAAAAAGGTCCTGTATAACCTCCATTGTGGCACCACAGTACAAAACTCTTTGAGCTCCAAAGCACCCATAAAACTCGCCCCCTTGTTCAGGATCAGCGTTTCTTTATTTTCTGCCATACAGCAGAAATTCCCCAACGAAAAGAGAGATCAGAGTTAGCAAAAAAAAGCCATCTCTTCAATGCACTCACCCATCACAGTGCGCATTTCATTATGCACTTTCAGCAAAAACTGAGCAGATGAACAAAACTCATGCCGTATTTGCACCTAATGGCAGATCGTATGAACTTTTCGCCTGGCACACACCTTTCCCACCCTTTGCTTTACCTTCGATCACGCATATTGAGCCACATCATGCCTAGAGGCACCAGAAATAGTCGAGCATATCTTTAATTGCCAGCTTTCAGTGCTTGACCCGCCCGAGAGTCAAAAAAAGTCCTCTCTTTGACCAAGTATTGGTCACATAATTCGAAGAGTGTCTCCATACGATCTTTGCGCTCATACAGATATGAGCAATAATGGTGAAAGCAGAAAGCAACACTCTCTTTGAAAATGTAAGCAGCTTCTGGATGACTCAATAGTTTGGGCCGGACGACCTGTTTTTCAACAGATCGTAAAGCGTATATCTGCCCGTCTAGAGAAAACAGATACTTTTCGATCCGACCCTTCAATGCTTTCAAATCAACGTGAACAGTATTAAAAGAACGAGGCGGATTTGCCGGCATAACCTTTTTTTCTTGACCCTTGATAGGGGATCGGGAAACGTGGGCGCTTTCAGAACAATGTGTATCTATAGTGCCCAAAGTGCCCAATAAAAGCATAATTAGTGCTCCTCCTTCACGCAATCCTTGGAAATCATTAATATACGATCGGGCCTTTTTGATCAGCGCGTCTCTATTTTTGACATGTTGTATGAAAGAAGCACTTGGCTCGTCACAATGAGATTGGCCCGCTTGCCCCACTTTGTCTTGAAGAGATCCCATCACACTTATTGCATACTTTACAGAACTCGTTGCGGCGTCTGACACACGCTTAAGTTCAAATTCTTTTTGAGTAAGATCATGCAAGATATTCACGATGTTATCCTCATAACCGCATAATTCATCATTCCAGTTCACAATCGTTTGGAAAGAGCTGGTAGGCAAACCTTCTCTCTCTTCGCATAACGCACTTGCTTTCGCTTGCGATACAATCATCACACATATAATCATAATATTTTTCATAATGTTCATCATTCAGCCTCACTCTCAACTTGCATTGTTTTACTTATCAATACTAGCACACTTCGCAACACATTCTTGTACAAAATGACTGCCTCTCATGCACATAAGGCGCAATAAAAAGGGGGATCATAACCTCCCTAGAACCACAATACCAAACACTTTGAGCTCTAAAGCATCCACAGGATTCGCCCCCCTTGTTCAGGAGCCGCGTTTCTTTATTGTCTGCCATATAGCAAAAACCTTCTGACGCAAAGAGAGATCAGAGCCAGAAGCCTTCTGACGCAAAGAGAGAGCATATTCGGCCACTAGCTTGCGCAGTTGCTTAACCGTCTGATGCATCAGCAAATCCTTCTCTGTAGATAAAAATTTTTCATAGTCCCGGGAAAGCCCCGTCAGCAGAGAAATTCTCTCATTCAGATGCTGAAAGTGAATCTGCAATCCTCCATAAGCACCACATGCGCAGGAGGGAGCAGTTATATCAGACGTAAAATTCATATGCTGAAACTGAACCTGCGACCCTCCATAAACAGAGCGCGCGCAGGAGTGAGCAATTATATCATGAGTAAAATTTTGGCTAGTTACACTTTGTTTCTGATCACGTGCAAGGCTGCCCTTCTGATTTTGTTTCCAACAGTTATAATGAGCGAGTTGACTCTGCAGCGCATCCAAAGCATCGTCAAAAGTACAAAAAGAAACGCATACAGGATTTTGAGATACAACCTTTTGGCCATTGAACACGTGTGTTAGTACATCAAAACGGCTACTCACAAACAAAGTATCTCCGATTGCACGCAATTTTTGGCAAGCCTTAATATACTGTCTGGCTTTTGCGCTCAGATCACTTCTATTTTTTACATATGCCCTTAAATTCTTATTTGGTTGCGCGCAAAGAATTTCGCCCTCTACGCCCATATTTTTTGCAAGATCTCGGCTAACTATATGTACGTGTTGCGTTGACTCATCCTTCTTGCCTACTGGAGAATCCATAAGCAGAAATTCTGCTTTAACAAGATAACCCAAAATCTTAATGACGCTATCCTCACAAGCACATAATTCAGCATCCCATTGCTCAAGCGGTTGGAAAGGTTTAACAGGAAAGGTATGACCTTCTTTGTCCTCTCTTGGCTCGCCTGCTTGCGCCTGCAATCCAAGCAGCACACATGTGATCATTATATTTTTGATTATGTTCATCACTCTCAACTGTCATTGTTTTGCTTCTTCAAGAATAACACACGCAACATGTTTTTATAAAAATTACTGCCCATGAACATAGCACACAAGTCTATACGTGGCATTTTTGTAATAAAAAAAGGGAGAGCACAACCTCCCTTTTTTGGTATTACAGTCTTCTACTTTTTTCGCAAGTTTCAATCAGCATAAACTCACACTTTGCACCTAGCACACAATCAACTCACAATTATCATTTGGAAGTTGTATCCTTAGCAACGATAAAATATCATTTTTATCATAGCACTCTTGCTCCTCTTGCTAGTAGATACAACCTGATAGTTTCAACAACACAAAAACATAAGTATGCAATATTTTTATTATATTCAATTACATTCCTTTGAATAACTCAAGAGAGATATCCTTACTTTTTTAGCGCTACATTATGAGACAGAAGCATCTTCACAATCTGCAAATTGCACGACCCTCCTGGCGTGCGCCAGATATTTTTTCATAACATCTCTTCTAACATTTGCGCCCGACGAAAATATGTCAAAAACTGCAAAAATCTCCTGCTCCTGATACATAATCTCAGTTGAACTGAACATCGCCAGCCCGTGATCCGTAACAATTCCCACAACACATTTCTCAGCTATCAAGCTTTGCCAACCTTCTTTGACACTAGAGATAAGGCTCTGCTGTTTGTTTTCCAAATCCCGATAGTCCTTGCCGCAGTGTGCCAAAAATTCCTCAGCTTTTTTTCTAGCAGCAGTGATATAACTCTTCTGATTTTTGTCCAAAGTCTGATAATCCCGGCATGATTCCACAATGCTCAAAGCCTTTGCATAAGAACGCAGAGCACCTCGCTCCCCCTCTAGCGAGTATATAGGGTGACTCAGCAATCTATAAACCCGAGACGGCAGATTCGCCTGACAGGCTGCATCACACCATTCCTTTGCAAAATTTTGCCCCAGAGATGTTAGGGTGTCGGCATCTGAATCAGAATAGTAAATATTTTTTGATGCTAGTGCAGCCAAAAAATGTATACTTGTAAATATTTGCGGCGCCATAATATCAAAAATTTGAATACTCGTTTGAATAAAACTATTAAGATCCTTGACAGTATGCACCTCTCTCAAGCCACCGTGCTGTAGCATACCCGCACTTGCGCTTTGCATTGGTGACACAGGCGTCAGATTCAACATTTGCTCAAGAGTATTATCAAGCATGGAAACCGAGCTCCCTTGGGCCTCTGTATCTAATAGCAAATCATTCTTTGCGCTTTGCATTGGTAACACAGTCATCGCCCCTATGATCATTATACTTTTCATTATTTTCATCATTCACTCTCACTCAACGCATTGATTATCAATAATCAATGCCTCTTTTGCACATACTAACACGCCGCAAAAAACAGCAACCATAAAATCATAAAATAAGCTAAGCGCATTATCTAATGTCAACTTGCCTGCTTTCGACTGTAACGCAGTCAGTGAACATATTATCATGATGTTTCTTATTATTTGCATTGTTCACCCTCACTAATAAGGAGTCACTATCAATAGGGAATCATCTGGATCTTAGCACATATTGACACATTAAAAAAACACTAAAAACGTAGAGAAGTCAAAACTATATCCTAAGAGATTTATGCAATTGCACAAAACCTCTCAAAGAGCTGGCATTTTTTCTATTCTCTCTCTCTGGCGTACTGCCAACTTTTTTACACCTTGCGCCTGTGGCACAATTAACGCAGATATGGTCATTATGCTTTTCATTTTTCATACTCCATTATTATGCTCAAGGTCTAGAACACTTTTGTTAAAATATTAAAAGCTGACAGCATTGAGGATTGAAAATCCTCGCATTTCACACACTCCTTCTCTTCATATTTCTCTTTCTTTCCCAGAAGATTCTTCAACAAAGAAAGATCTTATTGTCAGTGTCTTCAATTGCACCATAAACTCCCTATCAACTCTACTCTCTGACTTGCCAAGGGTTCAAAATGCTTGTTAAGACTTACATCCAGTCGAAAGCTCTTCCCTTCTTTGCAACACAACAAAAAAAGCGTAACTACAGTATGGCACATCTAGCAGGACGACTCTGCTTGCTTTCCTCCTGCATTATTCTTGCTACAGCCACAAAGTGCGCTTCGCACTCCAAAGTTTTTGTAAATACCTCCGAGTATTGGGTCATCTTTTCGCGAAGATCAGTTATATATTCCTTATATAAAGAAATAGACCACACTATCAGATCCTCACGTCCCTTCTCCTTGTTAGTCTTAGACACTTTATCTTTTCGATCTCTAGTTATCACTTTTTTGAAATCATCGAGGCATTTCTGTTGCCTTTTTTGACTTCGATCAAAGCTTGCAAAATATCGCGTCAGGTCTTGCAAAGGTTCGAGAGCAGTACTATACTCACCGTAGTTAGAATGAAAAAGAGACGCGCTTTTAATATTTGGAGGTATGTCTGCAACTTTCACAGTGACCCTGCCTTCTATCTCGCGCCAAAACACTGCAGATGCGACATCTCTCGCGTCAAGGAAGCCCTCTCTCTCTCCCAGAAGCTTTTCTGCGGATGCATACAGACTTTTTTGAAATTTCATATACTTTTGTGCACGGGTAAGATCCAAATCTCTGAATTTTGATTCAAGATTATCAGTCCGAATCTTGTGTTCTATCAAAAAATTCAAAGGTGTCCGCAATGCATTCAAAAAAGAAAGGAGTATATCATCATTCTTTCTCACAGTGCCTAAATAGTAGGCAACACTACAGGGTTCTATGTCTGCGCTTTTCGCCTCTCGCACAATAAATGTACATATTATTATACTTGCCATTATTTTCATCTTCCCTCTTATGATATTCAAGCTATAATCATCTTTCATGATTGCTCATCACATTCATCCTCTACCTCGCCACAGCACCGGAGAAAGCACGGGCCCAAGCAGGGACAACACAAGGACCGTCTAGCAAGAACGCGACGCTGCTGCATTGCCTCCTGGATTCCTTTCTGGATTGCCTGCTGCACCCTTTTTTCTACACCATCAAAACCCTGCTCATCTTGCAAAAATTGTGCAAATAACGCCGAGTATTTAGTTGTCGCAGTTTGGAGGTCATTTATATATTGCGCATAGCAGAAAATGTGTGCAGCAATCTTTTGCTTGCGACCCTGATTATCGTGGGTATTATCACCTGTACCTTGCCCAGCGCTAGTCATCGCGCTTTGGACGTCACTAATGCACTGCTGCTGCCTTTTCTGAATATTCCCAAATCTTGTGAAACAATTAATCAAATCTTCCAACAATTCTTGAGTACTACTATAATCATCGTCGCCATAACGAAAAGTGCGCACTTCAGCATCAGGAATGGATTTTTCAATAATGACCCCGTCTTCTACATCATAGTGCCAAAAATCTGCAAACACTTCCTGTCCCGCGTCATACAAGACATTTATCTGATTCATAAAACTTGATACTTCTGTCTGCAGACCTTGCCGAAATTCCCTATACTGCCTCACAAGAGCAAGATCCTCACCACCCAAGCTTAATTCAGGATTATCAAGCTTCACATTGTCTTCGATCAAAAAATTCAGAAGTTGCTTCATGCGACGCAGCCAAGAGCGGATTAAAAGATGATCACGCCTCAAACTTTCAAAACATTGGGAAGCACTGATCCTTGTCTCTGCGTTCACAACCAACGCACATTGGGAAGCACTGAGCCCTGTATCTGCATCCACAATCAACTCACATTGGGAAGCACTATCATCGCTTCCTTCACTCTTTAACGGAGACGGCAATCGCATCAGACAACAAAACCTCTTCAGAACATTCTTAAGCTTTATAGAGTTTCTTTTTGGGAAAATATCGTTAACAGCTAATATTGCGCCACCTTCGTCATTAAGGGGCGAAGGGCTGTCACTGCACACCTGTGAGGCAAGCTGAGATTCGCGCTCACCAGACCATTGAGCAGCGCTTATACTTTGCAGAAGTGGGGTACATTCGTTAACAACTAATATTGCGCCACCTTCGTCCATTAATGACGAAGGGCTGCCATCGTACACCTGTGAGGTAAGCTGAGATTCGTGCTCATCAGCCAATCGAGCAGCTCTTGCACTTTGCATATGCAACACAATCATCGACCACATAATCATTATACTGTTCATTATTTGCATCTTTTATCCTTAATGGTTGTTACAAAACACCATACATTTTAGCCATATTTGCGAGTGTCTCTCACTACATGTGCAATACAAAAAAGCATAAGTTTATAATATATCTATTATGTTGTTATATTTCTTTCATAAAAAAAGGAAGAGCATAATCTCCCTTTTTTGGCATACACGCAGGGGCTTAAGGTGCTACCCTCCTTTATCCTATTACAGCTCTAAATCTGCAGAAAACTGATCAAAAAACCTCTCTATCTGCAAACCTATCGGAGGGTTTGTTCATCAGATGTTCTCTCAGTTAGCCTTACAACAACACAACCATGCCTTCAACTTGAAAAGCCAAGATCTCTCTGGGAGCACCTCATCCTGTTTCAGCACTTTTTTGGCCACACCGGATGATTCAAAATCCTGCTCTTTCTTAAAAAAAGAGGAAAATGAATCGCATAATTCTTGCATCAAACTGACACTCGCTTCCATATGTTTCTGCTGCTGGTTCGTAATAGCATCATGATAATAATCAGATGCAGCAAAGATCATATGATTAGTAGCTACGTCACAAAAACACTGATGTAGCACAGATGCGTAAAGATCTTGCTGCTTTGCTTGCAACTTTTTATGATCGTGGACTTTGTCTAGCAGCGCATCCAAAACCTCTTTCAAAGAATTACAAGAAACGTTGATACTCACTTGAGGGATGAGTGTGTGCTCAAGATTATAGTGGTCACACAAGGCATAATATAGTTTGTTAAATCTCTCTGCAAGCTCCACTCCGTTGGCGCGCAAGGCAAGGCATTTACTGTAAAAACTGTTGGCTCTCTCGCTCATCTCTTTCCTAACATCTAGGCATGCTTTTACACCATCCTGTTTTAATAACTGTTCAGAAAAATATGCTGTTCTGAATTTTGGTTCACTCAAGTAATTTAAGTAACAGATGATGTGCACCTCACAATCGTATAAGGCCTGATTCCCTAGCACAAACTGCTTGAAAGATTGGGTCACTTCAGCCCTTGCGTCTAGGGGACCTAATTCCAAATCGCTTGCTTGCGACTGTGACGCAAGCAGCGCACACATAATCAGTATATTTTTTATTATTTTCATTGTTCAGCCTCATTATATTAAAAAGATTAACTATCAACAGTTAATCATAAAATATTAGCACATTTCTTGACACATTTTTTAAATAGAAACACGCAAAACGTACAAAAATAAAAAAATATCCTCTCTTGCACGTCATGGTTTTAAAATCTTTACGATTTTCTTTAGAGATACTGTCTTTGATCCTATCACGCAATCAGTGTGCGATTTTCATTACTTTCAGCTTCCCTCTTATATATTCAAGCTATAATCATCCTTAATTATTGCTCATCACAATTCATCCTTTAACTCGCCACAGCACCAGACAAAACACGGGCTCAAGCAGGGACAAAAGAAGGACCGTCTAGCAAGAGCACGACGCTTCTGTATTGCCGCTCGGTCTACGATTGCCTTCCGCACCCATATTGCTGCATTACCAAAATCCTGCTCATCTTTCAAAAATTGTGCAAATAACGCCGAGTATTTAGTTGTCGCAGTTTGGAGATCATTTATATATTGCGCATAACTCACAACGTGTACAGCAATCTTTGGCTGGCCATCCTGATTGTCGTGGGTATCATCACCTGTAGCGCTAGTCATCGCGCTTTGGACGCCACTAATGCACTTCTTATGCCTTTCCTGAATCTTCCCCAATCTTGTGAAACAATCCACCAAATCTGTCAAAGATTTTTGAATACGCTTACAATCATCATCACCACAATCAAAAGTTACCACTTCAGCATCAGGAATGGATTGTTCAATAATGACCCCGTCTTCTACATCATAACGCCAAAACTCTGCAAACACTGCCTGTCCCTCCTCATACAAGGCATTTATCTGATTCATAAAACTTGATACTTCTGTCTGCAGACCTTGCTGAAATTCCATATACTGCCTCACAAAATCAAGAGCCTCACCACCAAATCTTAATTCAGGATTATCAAGCTTCAAATTGTTTTCAATCAAAAAATTCAGGGGTTGCTTCATGCGACCCAGCCAAGAGCGGATTAAAAGATGATCACGTCTCAAACTGTCTAAACATTGAGCACTGAGCCCTGTATCTGCGTTCACAACCAACGCACATTGGGAATCACTATCATCGCTACCATCAACCTTTAACGGAGATCGCGCCAGACAAGAAAACCTCTTCAGAACATCCTTAAGCTTTGAGTTTCTTTTTGGGGAAAGAAGTGGGGTACTTTCGTTAACAGCTAATATTGCGCCACCGCACACCTGTGAGGTAAGCTGAGATTCGCGCTCATCAGTTAATCGAGCAGCTCTTGCACTTTACACATGCAACACAATCATCGCACATAGGATCATTATACTTTTCATTATTTTCATCTTTCCGCTTATTATATGCAAGCTATGATCATCCTTAATGATTTCTTGTCACAATGGCTCCGCTACCTGGTGAATGTTCTTTTGCATGTGTAACATAGCCCAGTATTGAATATTTTTAAATTGTTCTCATCCTATATACTGGTTATATCATCATACTTGGATCAAATCCCTATCAAACCTCACTTTCTTTATCAGGCACATATTTTCGATCTGCAAAGAAATCAATTGATTGAGGAGTGGGAGCACCTTAGATTCGATCAAAGATGCATGAGTATTATAACGACGAATACAGGAAGACACACTAGGATGAAAAAAATCAGAAATCGGCACACCAGCAGCTTTGCAAGACTCCTCCATCCATTCACCAAAAACACTCAAGTGTTGCTGCTGATTTGCGGATAAAATTTTACACTCTTTCAAGGCTTGAGTGTAACTTTCAAGAAAGCCCTGTGAATCAAAATCAAAGTGTCTGCGCACTTGAGACGCGCTTTCATCTTCAGCTCCACTCCATTTTTCATCAGCTAGACGAAAACGCACAACTTTTTCTTCTCCTTCTTGCAAAAATACACGCAAATCATCTAATGCTGAACAAAGCGCCTCACATTGCTCATTGTTTGAAAAACAAGTATGTATAGAGCGAATTAATCCATATCCTAAAGCGCTTAATTCGTTATGCGCTTGCACAAAACTTCTCAAAGATCTGGCAGCAAATTTTCTTCTATCTTCTCTCTCTATGACACCTCCTTCCAACTTGTTTGCACCTTGCGCCTGTGGCACAATCAACGCACATATGATCATTATGATTTTCACTGTTTGCACACTCCACCCTCCATTGTTATTATGCACTAGGTCTAGCACACTTTTGCTAAAATATTAAAAACTGACAACATTGAGGAATGGAAACTGTCGCCCTTCAAACATGCATTCTCTTTTTCAGATTTTTCTTTCTTGCTCAAGCGTTTCTCCAACACCTACCATTGAACCAACAATCTCCCTATCAACTCTGCTCTCTGGCAAGTGCAATAGATGCTTGTTAATATTTAGATCAGTCTGCAGATCCCCCTACTTTACAAAAACAACACAAAGCATAACTTAAGTGTTTAATACTTTTATTGTATTCAGAGCAACCAAAATCTACATATGACGATACATTTCATTTGTTTTGTGCACGTTTACAGGCTGGGAAGCAAGAGGGTGTCTCCTATTGCGGTTGTAATGTTTTATAGCAATACTGCTACTATTTACTCGTGAAAGATGCGTGTTAAAACTCTCAAGCATATGCTACACCAAGATCCGATCACCTGGCTCATCAACTTCTACTGTTTCTACGGTTGCAATTATCGTTTGTAACTCAGTGACATGTTGTGTCTGCAGTGCTATCTAGGAGGATCGCTGAAAATTTTATACAGTGTGGCACACAGCTAAAAATCGGCGGACTTTCTCGGCACCACTGACTGTGCATCCCTCTGCTTACACACCCTATCTAGCATGCCTGTTAATACCCCAGAAAAAAAATCCTCTTTGCGAAAAATTATTATACATTGCTTCAAGAGTGATCTTATCCTTTTGTCTCTCTGATCTGCATATTGTTGATAAAAGGGGATATTGCACACTATACCGCGACACGCTGTATGCTCACAAGATAAGAGAGCCATTTCTGCTTGTAAATCACGGGCGCGTTGCATCTGACTTTTGTGCAAATATTCACTCTGTGTGCAGAGTGCCTGAAAATTTCTCAAATCAATTTGCGCATCATTACAACCAACGAATAGAGATACCTGAGGTATGGGAGTTTGTGCTGGAACATTGTATTGTTCACAAACATTGCGAAACAGAGAAATAGCTATTGTGGATTCTACACGCAATGTTAAAGCAGAGGATTGCAAGCGTCCTTTATCTCGGATCAGATTCGATCTAAAGAGCATATAGTCCTCTTCCTTCGATAATTTAAATTGTAATTGTGACAAAATATTTTCATATGGACAATATTTATCAATCCAATCACACATATCGCTAATGGTTCTGTACTCAAAATAAGATAATTCATCATGCTTTTGTACAAACTCCTGAAGGTGTTGGAGCATTCTGTTGTGAGCAACTGTTTGATCTACGACGCCTGGAAGACTCTCAGCGCCTGGCAGACTCTCAGCGCCTGGCAGACTCTCGGCACTTCGCACCTGCCACACAATCATCGCACATATTAGAATGATATTTTTGATAGTTTGCATTTTCTCTTCCGGTTTAATAATAGCACTATTTTTTAAAAAAACAATCAAAACGTAGCAAAATCAACAACAACCCTATCTGCTTCTTGCTGTCATTTACGAAAAACAATCATACAATCACTGCTCTTTATTCTGCAGATCGGACAGATTGTGTTAAAAAACCATATCCATCGTTTTCTTATTGTCTAATTGTGAAAAAACACCTTCAAAACAAGGCTTATTTTCTTGCAAAAAACTCACTTTACCAAAACGTATCACTGAAAATCAACGTGGACAGAAAAAGAAGATATGGCCATCATATCTCAAGCACTGAGTTTTGCAACAATGACCCCATCTTATCAGTCATGGAGCAAAAACTCTGCCAACGCTTCCTGTCCCGCATCATACAAGTCATAGCAATGTGTTTAAAGCTTTGAGGTTCTTTGCCTGCCTGTAGTGCAAAATAGCAAGATTTCTATAGATTGGCTTCAAATGTTCCACAGCCTTCTCCTTACTATCAATGCAGATATTCTCCTGAGACACAGAAACTTTTTTCCCGCCATCATTTGGATCAATGCATAAATCTACACAGCGAAACACAGCACACACTAGATCTCCTGCTTGATGTAATGCACGGAAAACATCCATAAAATCACTGCGCTCTTTCGGCAGAGCGGGCACACTTTATTGCACAACCATATCCAAAAGTTCCTGATCATCGAATAATCTTAACAGCATATCTTGATGACCCAACAAAAATTTACTAAGAATTTTTACTTTTGCCTTACAGTCGCAGGAGTCCAGCAATCTTCTTGCTTCACTTCACCAAGCGCTCAACAACGTAATGCTGAAAAATAATTTTTAAACATAGGACTACCTTGCTCATGATTCGTCGTAATGAAATTGGAAGTATTGTAAACATTCGCAAGCCTGGAAGACTGCCCTCATTATCATTCTTCTATAACATCCGTAGAGTTCATAATTAGCAGGATTGAGGCTAACATAACGCAAAAAGCGATCTGTCAAAAAAAGCCGCAGACCATAATGTTTGTTGGACACCTGATTCGCAATCAACATTTTGATTGCAGCAAGGTGCGAATGCTGACTTTTGGTTAAACTATCAAGCTTTTTAGGGATTTGATCCAAATTTTCCCAAGCCTGCTCCCTACTCTCAACGCAGATATCCTCCCGAGACACGACAACTTTTTTCCCGCCATCATTTGGATCAATGCGGAAATCTACACAGCGAAACACAGCCATCACTATATCTCCTGCTTGATGTAATACACGGCAAACATCCATAAAATCACTGTGCTTTTCATGCAGATTGGGCGCGCTTCCCTTCAAAACCATATCCATAAGTTCCTGATCGCCTAATCCTAAAAGCATATCGTTATCGCGAAGAAACGTATGCAGGATCTTTACGTTGTCCTGAAGAGGCAATCGTATCATCTCGGGTTTTTCCAGCAATTCGTCAAGATTTCGAGCATTTATTTCAAACAGAGAGCCATCTTGTCGAAAAAGATTCATGGATTTAATAGCTCTGTTCTCCAACGCACACATCTCATCATGTATTTGCACAACCTGCCTAATGTGGAAGGTAATACCTCGGATTTGATTAAAATATTCTATAGCCGTGCAGAATTCTTTCAGAATTATTGTTCTATACGCTTTATAAAACAAACAAAGTCCATCACTTCTGTCGACCAAACCCAACAAGACAGGCGATAGCACAGTTGGAAAACCATCACGTTTATAGCACAGTCTTCGCAAATAGCCTAGCTCCTGTTTCTGATTATCCAACAAACCCCGAAGATCTTGCGAGATTTGATCAAAAATTTCCCAAGCCTCCTGCTCACTATCAACGCGCATACGCTCCTGAGATACGGCAAATTCTTGACCGCAAAAACTTTGATCAGTGCATAACTCTAAAAAACGAAATATATTAACAGCCAGCTCTCCTACTTGATGTAATTCACGAAAAATAGTCACAAAATCACTTTGCTTTTTCTGCAGATCAGGCAAAGATTTTTGCACAATCTCATCTAGAACATGACCTGCTCTTGGATAGCGTGCCCAGCACAAGCCCTTCCTGTTCGATAACAATCTCTTTATATCTAACAATTTTCCCTGCAGAGTCCTTAAGGTATCGCTGTTTTTTTGATGCATTTCACCAAGCGCTTCAGAGATTAATTGTGAAAAATGTATTGCAAACATAGGATTTTCTTGCATCAAAATCTTCACAGAGTTAATAGCTCTACCCTCCAAAACGAATGTTTCATTGTACATTTGCACAATACAACTAAAGGGTATTTTTTCGTCTGGAGTGGATAACGTAGGATGTGATTCTGCAGCTTGCGCCTGGCCCACAATCATCGCAAATATT
>MPNG01000055.1 GCA_002238905.1 Alphaproteobacteria bacterium bin98
CCTGAGCATCTCTTGTTTGCAGAAGACCCTTTATGTTTTCTTGAACCCTGGGACTTTTGGAATCCACCTTTTTCGGTGAAGATAGATGGTGATCCAGACACACTTTCTCTTGATGACGAATCTAGTGCAGGGATAGAATTTAGCCAAGATTGCAATGAGGACAGTGATCCTCAAGATCCAAGCACTGTAGAGAAAAGAGAGAAAAGCCGTCAAAAAAATAGATTGTATCGGCAAAATCTAAAAAAAAAGAATACTCTCCTTACTATAATAAGAAAATACCCTCTGATGCTTGATTTTATGAAGCAGGAAATTAGGAGTATGAATGAAACTAAAGGAGGCCAGTTTACGTTTGATAATATGCCAAATGATCTTAAGGTTGTGGTGCGTGTAGATCTAGAAAAAGAAGGATTGACGTTTGATGATCTGAAAGGTGCGACTCAGAAAATGCTGAAGAGAATGGAAAAAGAAGGTATTTTGATTGGTGATGTAGTGAAAGAAGAGATTAAGCGTAAGGACATTCAAGCGCAGGAAAAGAGAACTGCTGAGCGGAATCGCCGAGCAACAGAGCCAAAAGATAAGAGAGATGATCGCCTTGAAAAAAAAAGAACTTCTGATCGGAATCGCCTAGCAACAGAGCCAAAAGAGAAGAGAACTGCTCGCCTTGAAAAACAGAGAATTGCTGATTATAATCGCCTAGCAAAAGAGCCAAAAGATAAGAGAGATGCTCGCCTGGAAAAGAAAAGAGTTTATATGCAGAATCGTCGCGCACAAAAGACATAAAAATAAAGAGAATCAGAATTTGGATCAAGCTAAAAAAGTAGACACTCAGAAGAACGGTTTTGTATTTGCAAGAAAAAACCTGAAAAATCCACTGTTTGCTGAAATTATTCCTGAATTCGTTAGTGGACATGTTAACAAAGAACTACATTGCAAAGTACTGCAAGAATACACTGATGGGCTTTTTTTGGACTTTTGTGAGTGTGTAGTTGTGCAAAAAAGAAGTATGCCTAAAGGTAAAGGCATTATTAAAGTTTTCTGATGAAGCGATGGGTATTGTTCTTAAAAAATAAAACAAACCCCAGAACGGTTTGTTTTTATGTTTTGCAAGATAATATTATTAAAATAAAACAATTCTTAGACTATATAGAAAAAATCACACAAAAAGAGTGGCAAGATCCTTGGGTAAAACTTATTTGCAAATTAGCTCTTTTTCTAAAAAAGGCATTTTTTGTTCAGAAGAATATGATCCTAAAAAATGGCAGGCGATTGATAAAAGAGGTGAGAACAGAATGTGCAAAGCTCTTGCATGTCAAGAGCTTTCGAAGGTGGCAGGTGCGCTTTGGTCGGAACATGAACATTTTTTAGAACAGCAAGCACAGGAAAAAGCCAAACATCGTTTGGCAGATACAGAGCATCTCAAAGAAACACATAGTTTAGAAGAGGGAAATCCCCCTCAAAAATAAAAAGCAAGAAAAGGAGATATGGCGTTGAAAAAATTAAAATTGTTAGGTGTTAGGTATAGGAGTCAGTATCCACAAGCAGCATCATCTGGAAAAAACGTCGTTAGAAGATATTTACGCAAGAAAACATTCGCTATATCAAAAAAGAAGAGCGATATTTTTTGATTGTTGTTTTTATTTCATCGCTATTTATAGGATAATTTTGATCCGATGATTAAGAGTTTTGTTAGTTAGATCGTGTAGATAGTAGTGCATATTAAAGCAATATTAAAAGGTAATGAATGATATTTTTTATTTTTGTTTGCACTTTTATTTTGTAATAATTGTTTATATCCAAAGTACATGTTAGTTATGATGCAGATATACAAAGGAGGGGATGTGTTTTTATTATTGTTTTTAATTTCTGTGCTACTTATGGGCGCAGACAAAAGAAGCGCGGATGATGTGGATTCTGGTCTGGGTGCTGCCCACAATCAAGCTGCGTATTTTGTGCTACCTTATCTAGAAGAGATCTTTTCTGAAAGCGAAGGTTTTGAAAATGCTAAGGGCATGGCTTATCCTGTTGTAGCGTTTCAGATTGTTGGGGCAGATATGAAATATCTGCTTGTGGATGCTATAAGTTTGCAAGGTCGCTCAGGATTTTATGACGAAGGAGCGATAGCGCTTTTGAGCTCACACTATGCGCGTAAATACCAACTATGGCTTCCAGAGGTAGATTTTCAAAGCGAAAAAGTAGTTTTAATCCGAGATTACTCTTTTTTCCAGCGCGAAACAAGATCAAAGTCGCGGAATCTGTTTTTGAGACATATACCCCCTCGAGTGTTTATGCCTTTAGCACATAGATCTACACTTAGATCTCTGCTCTTTGAGACTGAATCAACGATGTGGTTATTCTTTTTACAACAAATGCGTCCTAATTTGAAACCGAATTTTTATGCGAATAAAATAGATGAGATTCCTCTCTATGGTCTTAGTCACTTCGTTAGTCAACATGCTTTGTGTGCACTAATACACAATCGAAAATTACGCCGCCGACAACCCGCTTGTAACGGACTGTCTGTGCAGTATGATCAGTTTACAATTTTGAGAAAAAAAGTTATGCCTTTTTGGACAGAATCTTTAAAGGACTGTCCTGAGGAATCGCTAATATTGTTTTTGAGAAGTAAAGAGAATCCCCAGGAGGCTTATTTTTATGTTTTGAAAGATAATATAATCAAAACCGAACGCTTCTTAGAGTATCTTAAAACAATTCATTCAAGCGCGTGGACAGATCGTTATCTGGAAAGGCTTTGTCAAGTGGCTATTTTTCTCAGAAGTGGAATATCTTTCCATGAAAAATATACTTCTTCTGATTCAGATTTAGAGCAAACAGATAGCACCCCTTTTGTGTGGCAAGGTTGGGAAGAGTTGGATCAAATGCATCAGACAGTAGTAAGTTTTTTGGAAGAGAAATATCATATCTATGCTCAAGGACAAAGTTTGGATGACTTAGAAAAAAACTATACGCAGAGCACTATTTGGAAATCTTTAGCGGAAGCGGGTAAGGTGGGCAGCCATCGTTCATGATAAGATTTGTAATGGTGGTGATAGACTAGCCGCTTGATAAGATATTTTATACTAAAAGAGTCTAAAAATTTTCTTATCAACCAAACTAGAAATTAATGAGTTTATTGTAAAAGCGCTAACATTTATCGAATTTATAAGGAGCTAATGTGTTTTTATTTCTGCGTTACTTATGAGGTAAGATTACCCAATAGATACTGTTCAGATGGTGATGAGTTTTTAGACCAAAGATCATAAACTTTGATTGTGTGGTGATGCCTTATCCAGGAAGGCGATTTGTTTGCAGCAAAAATTGCAACAATACTCAAGAGATGAAGGAGCCTATTTTTGTGTTTAGTGTGTAGGATGGAGGATTGTAATCTTCTGGATGCTTTGAATTTAAAATTTCGCCAGGATTTTATGCAGAAGCAAGCGAGTTGATGACGAGCGGGATTGTTACTGCGCATTTCAGAGATAAATCCTAAAAGAGGAACAGTTTTTTTAGGAAGAAAAAACGCTCAGGAGTATACAACTATTACGGGTATAAATTTGATAGCGCTCACAGAGCCATGCTCACTTCTGGTGAATTTTGCGTCTAAAGAAGTGGTGTGGTTATTATTTGGAGAACAAATACCTCTTCATTTAACGCAATACAAAAAGATTGGCCACATGGGAAGAGTTTTTTTTAATTGACTATATTTGTGTAGAAATTTTTTGAAAATAAAAATCATGTTGTACAAGAGTGGTAGCATCGTGTGAAGCCGTATGAAATGGATTGGTTAAAAAAATACCACAACCTGTTAATAACAGCAGATGACCATTCCTATTTGTAAAAAAGATAGTCGTTGTGAATTTAAGAGGGTCACGATTTTTTTGCTCTTAAAATAATCTAGGTATGTGAAAAATATGGATTTTACCCTATGTATTAATCAAGCAAATAATGTGCTGGCAAGAGGTATCCTCTGGAGTCGATGTCTTCCATTTTTCAGTATTAAAGGAAGTAAAAGTATCATGATCGCAAAGTTATGATATAGTGCCTTAAAGATAGAATAAGGTTTCAACAGGTTGAGAGGAAGGTTGTATCAAAGTGCGATTGACTAGATCTGGTGTGACCTCAATCAGCTACCTTTTGTGTTGAAACGCTTGAGTCTTCTTTTCTTATCAGCAGTGCAATAAGCGTTGAGAGATATGAGATCTTAGAGGAAGAAGTGTGTCTTGATGTTGTTAAAGATTAACAGAAATGGTTTTTAAAGGAGTGTGAAATGATATATTTAATTTTCATAATGTTGCCGGTTATTTTATTGGGAGCAATAAGCAATCCGCCGTT
>MPNG01000056.1 GCA_002238905.1 Alphaproteobacteria bacterium bin98
TGACAGATGTGTCCAAAGGTTTTAATCGCACTGATTTGGGGGTGTTTGGTTCTGTATCTGGTGATGTCTACTATGTTCCGGATGTTAATAATATGCTGGTAGTTCAGGAGCCTGATAAAAAGAATGCTCTTTTGGTTGAGGATGGATATGCAGAAGAGAATGTTGTTATACCGGAAGAGGATGGTGAGTTATTACAAGATGGTGACAAAGTGATTTTGATGAATACGGTGGATGATGAAGATGGTGGCGAAACTTTGCCGACAGGGGCAGTGGGTCGTTGGTCATCGCCAGAACCAAAAGAAACTTCCGATAGCAGTGAAGACTCTAGCTTGGACACGGATCAACCCTCAGAGGAGTTGAGTGATGAAGAAACGGATGCGATGGATCCAGAAGAAGCGGCGAAGGAAGCTGAGCAGGTAGTAAGAGAAGAAGAGGTAAGATTGGAGGCGGAGCAGGCCGCCAGAGAAGAAGCGGCTAGGTTAGCGGATGCGCAGGCAGCAAGAGAAGAGGCGGCTAGGTTAGCGGCTGAGAAAGCAGCCAGAGAAGAAGCAGCTAGATTGGCGGCTGAGCAGTCAGAAAGAGAAGAATCGGCTAGATTAGCGGATGCGCAGGCGGCAAGAGAAGAGGAAGATAGGTTGGCGGCTGAGAAAGCAGCCAGAGAAGAAGCGGCTAGATTGGCGGCTGAGCAGTCAGAAAGAGAAGAGGCGCGATTGGCGGCTGAGAAGGCTAGAGAAAGGTTGACAGCATTAGATGAAGATTTATTGCCGGTAGGAGAGCGGGATGATGCTGACTACTTAGATGAGCTAGAGTTTGAGGTTGAATTGGGCGAGGAGTTAAGGCATTTACGCAGTGATAAAATGCGCCTCAACATTAGATAGTCTATGACTGTTTTAAGAGCCAATGGGCATGTGATAGTGATGAGAGAGCGTTAAGGATAACATTATGATTCAAATCAGACACTATTTTTGCTATATTTTTTCTTTTAACGTTCTCGCAACGCTTATTTTCAAGAATAATGAGCATGTTACTGTTACCGCTAATATTGATAGTGTGAGAAAACTCATTCAAGTCATTTTATTCTTGATGCCATCGATAGTATTTGCAACAGTACTTTCTAAAAGTAATGTAAACGTTCAAGAATTTAGCGGTTCTTTTCGAATGACGGTGGGGTCAGACGGAAACTTTGGGGTCGTGAACTTTGAGGCACTGAATTTGGATAACAAGCACCTAGTGCTTGAGGCTAATGCAAATCTTTCCTCTCCACAAGTGCTTTTGATGACGACTCCTCAGCTGCATATGTCTAGAGGATCTATTGCTTCTGATAATAACGGAGATTATCCTTTTGTGGGTATAGTGGCTTCTCCTGATATGTCATTCCAGCACACCCCTTACATTTATAATCTGGGCTCAGGAAGTGCAAACTCATCGGTAATATTGTATAACGGAATACCGAACGCTGCGCTGCAGCAAGCGACTCAAATTGATGATACAGCTCCTATTTTTCAAAGTGATTTAGCTGATCAAGATGGAATATCCACTCTTGATAGCTCGCAAAATTACAGTTTCCGTAAATTGTCAGGCGCTTCACATGCGAATAATTTTGTGTCTGCTAACGATCCCATGCCACTTTTGGGTTTAGAAAGCCTTTCAAACGATACTGCTGAAATAGCTGATACACCCTCTAACCCGAATGAAGGAGAGGCGGCACCCAGCATAGATATGAGTGATGTTGAACCAAATTTAATTTTAGAAGAAGATACAGAAGCGCAGGAAGAGGAAGTGCAAAATTTAGAGGAAGCAGAAGATAGAAAAGAAGAAAGTGCTGAGGAAGTGCAAAATTTAGAGGATGTAGAAGATAGAAAAGAAGAAAGTGCTGAGGAAGTGCAAAATTTAGAGGAAGCAGAAGATAGTGCTTTGGAAGCAATAGAAAGCATTAAACGTGTTGTAGATAAAGTTGCAGAGAAAAAAGACGCAATTCCTTTAGGCATAGATGTAGAAAGCAACACCAACACTGTGTATTTGGATGAGTTGGAAGGTGGTGGTGAGGCAGAGTTAGGAGAAGAGCTTGCTAAGTTGAAAGAAGAATCGCAGAGTGTCAAAGCATTGCAGCGTGGGAAATCAGGTGCAAGGCGCTCTTTGGTTTTGGTGCAGGAGCGTTAGAGTAAAATGATGACTCACGTTATGCCGGTTTTTTATTTTTGCGTTAGTGCAATGGTTGTGTTCAAAAATAACATAGCGTTTTGCGAAATCATTAATATTAATAATGTGCAAAAAGTAATCCAAGCCATTTTCTTCTTGATGCCATCGATAGTATTTGCCACAGTACTTTCTCAAAGCAATGTAGTTTTTCAGAAAGAAAGCAATGAAGGGGGGACTGGGGGTTTTGTTTATAATATGACAATGGGATCGGAGGGAAACTTGGGGGTTATTACATTTGGTCCCATGAGTTTGTCTAACTCATATTTGACGTTTACATCTAATCCAGACGTGGATGGTCCACAAGTACTGCTGATGGCCACTTCTCATCTGTATATGTCTAAATGTGGAATAGGTACTAATAATCGCAATGATAATTTGTTTATACCTATAATTGCTTCTCCTGATATAACGTTGGATAACACTACTTTTTCTAGAAATGGAGTGGCAAAATCGAAAACGTCTCTTATGTTTCTTGAGGGAACGCCGAGTGCTGTGCTGCAGCAGGCTACTCAAATTGCTGATACAGCCCCTATTTTTCAAAGTGATTTAGCTGATCAAGATGGAATTTCGACTGTCTCGTCCTCACAACAGAGCTACGGAAATTTGGAGCTCAATTTTATTAGTAATACATCGAATGTTTTTGTGTCTGCTAACGATCCCATCCCACTTTTGGGTTTAGAAAGCCTTGCAAACGATACTGCTGAAATAGCTGATACACCTTCTAACCCGAATATGGGTGAATCTTCGCCTAATATGGATGTAAGTGATGTAGAGTCTGATCCAGATTTGATTTTAGAAGATGGTGAAGTGAAGGCCGAACATGATGACGAAGTGAAAAATTTAGATGAAGAAGAGGAAGAAGATGATTTGGAGGATACGGAAAACATTGAGCGAATGCCACAAGATGAAGGAGAAAATGATGCTCTGCCACCATCGTCGCCTGCTCTTGAGGAACAAAATAGTGAGATGACCGCTGTTGAAGAGCCTGATCTTGTTGTTGAAGAGCCTGTTCTTGTTGTTGAGGAGGTTGTAGAAATTCCTACCATATTGCCAGAAGAGGTGCTACCAGATCCTGAGGGGTTTGTGCAAGATGAGGATGGATTGCCACTCAGTATAGAAAACAACATAGGGTATTTGGATGAATTGGAAGGTAGTGGTGCAGAGGTAAGTGAAGAGCTTGTTAAGTTGAAAGAAGAATCGCAGAGTGTCAAAGCATTACAGAGAGGGCAATCAGGTGTAAGGCGCTCTTTGGTTTTGTTGAAGGAGCGTTAAGGATCATTACGCAAGTGATATGGATCAATAAGGTTGAGCAATGAATAATAAGACAATACTAATGCTGATGTTTTTCAGTGCCACAATGCTTATGGGTTTATCTGTGCGGAGTACTAATGGGGTAAGTGATACGAGTGTTGGAGATTATTACAAGTTCACTTTGAGCAAAGATAGGGGTTTTGTTCATCTGGATAGTTTGAATCTTGTTTCTGGCAGTCGTTTTGATTTACATCCCAATTTGAGTGGTGGGGAAAAGCAGCTTATGGTGGTGCGTGCTGAGAGCGGTGGAGTTATTGCCGGTAGTGTGACGCAGCATTCTCTTTCTAACGGTCTCTTTACAACGCTTATTTCTGCTCCGTGGCTTACTCTAAATAATTTGGGATCTTTAAATGTGGGTTCAAGAGCACAAATGCTATTGTGTGGTAATGCAGCGATTCGTGAAAATTTAGACGAGATAGATGGGGATTCCGCTGTTTTTTCTGATGTGGGGGGTCATCCTTCTCTGAATGCTGTATCAAGCGGTTTGAATCAGACTGATTTAAGGGTGATTGGGTCTGTCTCTGGAGCTGTCTACTATGTGCCAGATGTTAGTGAGATACTGGCGTTTAATAGCTCTGATAAAAAGAGTGATCCTTTAGCTGAGGATGGATATGCAGAAGAGGGTGTTGTTGATCCAGAGGGTGAGTTATTAAAAGATAGCGAAAAAATGCTTTTGGTGAATAAGGCGGATGATGATGAAGAAAGCAGCCTTTTACCGGAGGATGAAGGAGAGAGGTTGCCGGAGGATGAAGGAGAGAGGTTGCCGGAGGATGAAGGAGAGAG
>MPNG01000057.1 GCA_002238905.1 Alphaproteobacteria bacterium bin98
TTGAGCACATTCTCATACCAATCAGCATGCGCGACGCCTAATTGTGGAAAACGTCTGACGTCTTTTTCAAAGTCATAGTGAATGAAAAAAGTCGCGCAGCCAGCCAATCTCTCTAGCCGATTACTTACTTTCACACTCCATTTTCATAAACTCATCCAGATTGTCCCTCAAATCCGCACGGCGCTCTTCCAAAGTTAGGTGTGAACATTCTTCTTGTAACACAACAAGAGGGTCACTCCAAAAAGCTCTCTCTTTCTCCAAACATTTTGTAAGCATATTTAAGCATTTGGACATCGGCGCGTCTAGAGCCCTGCTCAGGTATGCCTTATAATTTAAAAGAGTTTTTTTTAGTTTAGATTTTTCACAAAGTCTGGCTAAATCACTCCCATGATCATCGCTAGAACTCTCATCCTGGGCAATCTCACCAACACTATTTATGCAAGCAACAACCGATGTCAAATGCTCTTGTGTCAAACGCTTAGTATCTTGGATTGCTGCTATAAAATTTTCCAAACAGGACATGAATTTATTAGGAGCAGGAGCTTGATCCTCATAAGAACACACCGCTTTATCATCGCAACCTAGAGAGAAAGAAGGAGCAGGAGCTTGATCCTCACAAGAACACACCGCTTTATCATCTTTATCATCGCAACCTAGAGAGAAAGAATATGTAAAGGCGCGTACACCCTCTGTCAGATCGATGGGTCTCAAAAATTCATCAACTAAGATCAAATTTGCAACCATCGCGATCCTGGCTTTCGCGCACCATCGAGAGCAATAATCCTCCAAGGATCTTACACAATCTGCCAAATCCACTCTATGATTCTTATACGAAGCGACATTCATCCCTCTGAATTCCGCACCCATACTGTTAATAAAATCTTCATCTAATGTTAAACCCATTTTTTCAACAAGAGTGTCGATTTCAGGATTACTGTTAGCAAAACAGTTCGCGCTCCCACCCAAATCCTTTATCCAAACCTGAAGCGCAGATCGCTGTTCCAAGAAATGCCTTAGTTTTGTTTGAAAATCCTCGAGTTCAGACATATTCCGCACTCGAAAAACACTCTCAATACTCTCAAAGCCGTCACTTACGCCTGCACTGTATGCTGGCAACACAAGCAGTGCAAGTATCATGATATTGTTTATTATTTTCATGATTCATTCTACCATTTTGTTTAAAATTCACAACAAAGGAAGAGTTGACCTCTATCATAACTCAAAAAGTTGAGAGGCATTACTCCCACTCACCAGAAAAGTGGGCCGCAAGACAACCAGCATCTTATGCATAAGGATTTCTTGGTGAGGATTGATCATAAAAAAGAGCATAAATTCGCTGATCTTTCAGAATCCTCAAACTGTTTAGCACAGCGCTGACAGCGCTGAACGGATTCCACCATCACATTTCTCGTTTTCAAAAATTCTGAAAATGATCCCAAGAAGCCTCCTATCATATCACTTCTATCGGTTACGTTTATAAAGGGCGCATACTCTCTCACGCGCCAATGTTCGCGAGCTATACTAGTAGCTCCTAAAGTGCATTCAACGGTCGCATCGCAAATCACACCATAAAAATTTCTGTGCACAATCTGTCTTTGGAGCCACAGATCGTCGTCCAAAACCTGAATTTCTTTAAGCGTTTCTATAAAATTTTCCAAATGGCTGCACAAATCATTAGAATCACAATCAACCTGTATAGGCGGCAACACGCTATCATCATCATTTACAGGCAAACACTTAGAACCGCTGCAAAGATCTTGAGTATCAGGTATCCTGCTTCCCAAAGGATCATCTATAGGGTACTGTTGCGCATAAACCGCTATCCTTCGCTGCAATGAGCCCTCAAAATCAGTAAATTCAGTTGCGAGACGATTTAAACGCCTACCCCACCACTCAAACCATTTAGCATCCTCCCGGTTTAATTTTGGAAAAACGCTGTCATATTCTGCGACATTATCCTTCTTGAAAAAATGCGCGCGGTCAGCCAGCATCGCTATCCCAGTAGTTAGCGCACTCTCCAACTGCCAAAAATTATATAGGCTGGCCTGAAAATTAGCACAGTTTTCTGATAAAGTTAATTCTGCACACTGTTCTCGCAACACAACAAGAGGGTTCTCTATACTCCTAAAACGCCTCTCTTTCTCCAAATGTTCTGGCAATAACTCTAAGATTCTACATATCTCTTGTTTTATAGAATTTTCGTACCTGCGATAGCCTTTAAGATTTGTCTTTAGTGCATGTTTTTTAAAAAACTTAGCCAAATCACTCCCAGGCTGAAAGCGATGGTCTTCCTGAGCCATAGTAGCCACAGCAGCTTTACAAGAATCGATTAATGAAATCTGCGCTTCCACTATACGATGAGCATCTTTGAGTGTCTCACCAAAACTTGCCCAAGAGGACATTAAGTCTGAAAGATCAAGGTCTTGATCAAGAGGACACAAGACTGCTGTTTTTTTACCATCATGCAAAGATTCATCAACTATGCGCAAAGGCTTCACAACCCTGCCTTCCGCGCTCAGAAATTCATCACACTTAGCACGAAAGTCTCGTAAAGTCTCTGACATCTTCTTTCTATCACTCTTATACTCCTCGACCTGCTTCTCGATCGATATAAAACCCATATTGATAATAAGACTGTCATCTAATCTTAAATGCATATTGTGAGTAAGATGTGCACAGTCAGGATTGCTTTCAACAACAAAGTTCGCAAAACCTCTCAAACCTTCTATTCGAGCCCGAATTTCATGGTTCTGCTGCATAAGATGTCTTAGCTGTTTTTCAAAATCCTCTGCTTGCACCTGCACGCCCTCACAAGATTGGCTGAAGTGATGAATAGAGTCGTCGTCAGATGCGCTTTTTGCTTGTAACACAAGCATCACACCTATTATCATTATATTTTTCATAATCTAATTATAGCAGCACTGTTCATAAAGCACTAAACCATCGATAAAATCGTAAGCTCCTTGCGCTTCACCACCTGCAATCATCACTCAGGGAGTTCTTTAAGTGATGATTTATACTACAAGACAGCACAAATCCACTTAACTTTAGAGTCCTCAAAAGCACTCTCTTATTCTAAAAACCTACGCTTACGACACAGACCAGAACGGTTTTTCTCAGTAGAGATTATCAATTTCAAAAATTCTGAAAACACAAACCGTTGTGTCTCTACCATCGTGCGTCTCTTGTTTTGAGCTCTGACAAGATGCCCTAGCAGGTCTTGTTTCAGTTTTCGTATATAAGGCAATTTATCCCCCAAAGTACGCGCAGCTGTCTGATCGCACAGCACACCAAACACACTTCTTTGTACACTCTCTTTTTGCCGACTCTGCACTTCTTCCCAATCCTTAATTTCTTTGAGTATTTTTCTAAAAACTTCCGAATTAACACACAAATTATTACACTTAAAGCCGTCAAAATCACATTCAACCTGTATAGGTGGCAACACGATATCACCATCACTATCATGCAATACCTTCTGAGCTTTGACGATATCTGAAAAATTCCCCTTCGCGCGACGCCGCAATAAATCCTCAGTACTAATAAATTCAGCGAGTTGTCTTCTTAGCACATAGTCATACCAATAAACATGAGCCATTCCTAATTGTGGAAAACGTCTGACGTATTCTGCAAAATCATATTGAATAAAAAAAGTCGCGCAGCCAGCCAACCTCTCTAGCCGAGTACTTATTTCACGCTCCATTTGCAAAAACTGATCCAGATTGTCCCTCACATTCTTAAGGCGCTCTTCCAAAGTTAGGTGTGAACATTCTTCTTGTAACACAACAAGAGGGTCACTCCTAAAAGATCTCTCTTTCTCCAAAAATTTTGTAAACATATTTAAGCATTTGTACATCGGCGTGTCTAGAGCCATGTTCAGGTATATCTTATAATTTAAAAGGGTGTTTTTTAGTTTAGATTTTTCACAAAGTCTGGCTAAATCACTCCCATGATCATCGCTAGAACCCTCATCCTGGGCAATACCTTCAACACTATTTATGCAAGCAACAACCGATGTCAAATGCTCTTGTGTCAAACGCTGAGTATCTTGGATTACTGCCATAAAATTTTCCAAACGGGACATGAAGTCATTAGGAGCAGGAGCTTGATCCTCATAAGAACACACCTCTTTATCACCGCAACCTAGAGAGCCAGAATCTGGAAAGGCGCGTACACCCCCTGTCAGATCGATGGGTATCAAAAATTCATCAACTAAGATCAAATTTTCAACCATCGATAGATTGGCTTTCTCGCACCATCGAGA
>MPNG01000058.1 GCA_002238905.1 Alphaproteobacteria bacterium bin98
CATCCTATGCTTTCGGTAAAAGAGCAATACCTGGCACCATAATAGGATGCGTCAACCTAAACTCACCATCCCCTGCGATCAAACAACCATAAGCAAGTCTAGCAGAATCTCGTGCAGACTGATCTATGCGCAAAAACATTTGTAATCCTGGAGCGTCAATATGCATGATCCCATTCCCAAGCACCCCATCCAAGTTGTGGCACTCTATTTATATAGATAGGATGCATCGATATAAACTCACCACCCCCTGCGTTTAACCAACCACCACATACTTCCATATCGTTTGAACGCTCACCTATACACAAAAACACTTGCAATCCTGGAGTATCAATACGCAACTCACCCCCTAGACACATGGTTGAGGATTGTATTCTAAGATGCAAACCTCTTTTTTTTGACCCTGCCACATTTGCCACCAAACTCACAACATGGCCTGACCCAATTTTAAAACGCGAAAAGTTCACAGTACCAAGGCCTATCTGATCCAGCGTGATAGTTTGGGTTTTGCCTTTCAACGGACCAACAGTAACATTAACATTGTCCAAACTTTCTTCATCCACTTGCACATCATGCGCAACATTAAACGACGCCGCCGCCATATATGACGCCGCCGCCATCAAACACATTATTCTCCAAATCATTCTTCTCTCCTATAACTTAGTCATGATCATCGCATTGATTTGGTGAAACATCAATATTCGACGCCTGACCTCAACCACAATAAAGCATCAAACAACAATTTTTATTTTACACTTATGATACAATGCATTATGCGTATATTTTCAATTACAACCAACTCCAACATATATGCCTCAGGTTCATGCAACGCATACGCCGGCAACACACAAGTGCATTGCGCCGCATCATTTTCTAACAAAGTCCCTATTTTTTTACAAAAAGAGAAAAAAGGATGGATTTCAGCTGAGTACGCCATGCTGCCACACGCGACTTATACGCGATCAGATAGAGAGTCTTCCTCCAAACCTAGAGGTCGATCTATGGAAATTCAACGTTTGATCGGTCGCTGTCTACGCTCTGTTTGTGATTTAACTGTCTTAGAAGGGTTTCAAATTCGCCTGGACTGCGATGTTATACAAGCAGATGGAGGCACACGTGTCACAGCTATCAATGGTGGTTTTGTAGCCCTTGCCATCACATTTGCTAAAATGATGCAAAGTGGGCTTATCACCAAAACACCTCTCCTCAATAAATTGTGCGCGCTTTCGTGCGTCATCAAGGACGGGCAGCCTATATTTGATCCCTCGTATCAAGAAGATTCTTCGGCAGACGCCGATATCAACTTAGTTTTCACGCACACCGGCCATCTAGTAGAAATTCAAGGCACTGGCGAGCAAGGCCCCATCCAGATTCAATCTTGGAGCGACTTTATCACTGAATCATTTGAAAAAACTTCTGAAATTCGCAAATCACAAAATCAAGCCCTTGCACAAATGGGGCTCTAACATTGTTTGGCATCTACGTACATTGGCCTTACTGTGTCAAAAAATGCCCCTACTGCGCTTTCAATTCGCATTTGTCAGAAACCATTGATCCAGAACAATGGAAAAACGCTTTTAAAAAAGAATTAGAGCGCATTTATAAACACACTTCTCATCAACGCCCAGACTCTGTTTTTTTTGGAGGTGGCACTCCATCCATTATGCCGCCAAGCATCACAGAGTTTATTTTGTCGACCATTGAAGCACTTTGGGGGCACAGCAATAATATTGAAATCACTCTAGAAGCCAATCCCATAACTTGTTCAGAAAAAGTATTTTCTGACTTCAAAAGCGCTGGCATTAATCGCATTTCTCTAGGTGTACAATCACTCAATGATACACTGCTTGCTTTTCTGGGCAGGCAACACAATCGGCAAATTGCTATTTCAGCTATTAAGAGCGCTCTGAAAATATTTGATAATGTCTCATATGACATTATATATGCCTTGCCGCAACAGTCTCTCAAGTCATGGAGACATGACTTGCAAGAAATCATCTCCTTCGCACCCAACCATATCTCTCTTTATCAACTCACAATTGAACAACAAACGCCCTTCGCACACGCTGTAAAAAAAGGAGATTGGACCCCCATGGAGGAAAATTTACAAGCTAAAATGCTCCGCATGACTTGGCAAATGCTTACAGGCTGGGGTTTTGATAATTATGAAATATCCAACTTTGCACGTGATAACAGACACTGTGTGCATAACTCCATTTATTGGCAATATGATGACTTCATTGGTGTGGGGCCAGGGGCTCATGGGCGCATTACAATTGACGACACAAAATATAGCACCAAATCATTCCGGGCTCCTCAAAAGTGGCTACAAACAGCACAAGAGCATTCAGCCATTCAAGAATTTATGCCCTTATCCACCACAAGTGTTATACAAGAATATCTCTTAATGGCACTGCGAGTAAAAGAAGGTATTTATTGGGAAAAACTTGAAACATTAGGGAGAAAAAATAGGCATGATCTCATTAATATGAAACAACTCTCTTTCTTCTCAAGAAGTGGTTTTCTGGTTATACGAGCTAACGGATTTTCACTCACAGAAAAAGCAAGACTCATTACCGACGCATTAGCAAAAGAATTAGCACTTTAAAGTGATCGGACTATATTTAGGCCCTTCTCTAATGTTACCTCTATATATTGCTCCACTTATTTGAGAATGCCAACAATACCATTGAGGTGATAGCAAAATGCTATCGTTATCCTGATATTCATTAAACATTCTCAATTAAAGAGAATCGTGATCTCACGCCACTCATACTATTGGCTTACGCCCATCATTAACATTGATGCTATCTATGACCTGTATCCCATCAAGAAAAAAATCATTATCCTCTTGCATTAACGCGATTTTTGCGCAAACGCTTTAAGTCTTTCCCAGATTGAGAATCCAACTCTATCTCATTGAGTAAATTATCTAATTCTTCCCCAGGTTGAGAGTTCGAATCTATCGCATTGAACAAATGCTCTAAGTCTTCCCCAGATTGAGAGTCCAACTCTATCTCATCCAGATAATCAACGGATTCCTCTCTACTAACCTGCGAGTCTATAGCATCATCTGAAATAGCTTGATCAGCTTGTTTTGCTAACGCCGCAAGCCTTGCTCGCTCAACTTGTTTTTCTAACTCTTCAATCCTTGCTTGTTTTTCTAACTCCGCAACCCTTGCTTGTTTTTCTAACTCAGCAATCCTTGCTTGCTCAGCTTGTTTTTCTAACTCCGCAACCCTTGCTTGTTTTTCTAACTCAGCAATCCTTGCTTGCTCAGCCTGTTTTTCTAACTCCGCAACCCTTGCTTGTTTTTCTAACTCAGCAAT
This sequence comes from Alphaproteobacteria bacterium bin98, assembly GCA_002238905.1. GTDB lineage: Bacteria > Pseudomonadota > Alphaproteobacteria > Bin98 > Bin98 > Bin98. The sequence goes on from MPNG01000058.1 coordinate 3,327, forward strand.
CCTTGCTTGCTCAGCCTGTTTTTCTAACTCCGCAACCCTTGCTTGTTTTTCTAACTCGGCAATCCTTGCTTGCTCAGCCTGTTTTTCTAACTCCGCAACCCTTTCTTGTTTTTCTAACTCCGCAACCCTTGCTTGTTTTTCTAACTCAGCAATCCTTGCTTGCTCAGCCTGTTTTTCTAACTCCGCAACCCTTGCTTGTTTTGCTAACTCGGCAATCCTTGCTTGCTCAGCCTGTTTTGCTAACTCCGCAACCCTTTCTTGTTCGGCTTGTTTTGCTAACTGCATAAGGCGCTCTTCTTGCTCTCTCTCTACCCCTTTCTCAATCGCTAACTTCAGCGCTGCAAGCCTTTCTCGCTCTCCTTGCTCAATCTCCTTTAATCTTGCAAGATGCTCTCTCTCTAGCTCCCGCTCTTTATCAATCGCTAACTGCAGCGCTGCAAGCCTTTCTTGTTCTACCCGATTAATCTCCTCTATTTTCGCAATCCTTTCTCTTTCTAGCTCAGCTCGTTTCAATTGCTCTTTTTCAATCGCTAACCTCACAAGATTATCATGTTCTATCTTTGTCAAACCACCTAATACACTTGAAGGCTGATTTGGATCCTCACGCGAATCTGCGTCGCTATCGACAGAATCTCCTGTCTCCTGAGGAACAAGGTCGCTTGCTTCATCATCATCCCCCTCATTCACCAAAATCACTTTTGAGCTATCTTTGAACAGCTCTATATCCGTTGCAACATCGCTCTCTTCTGCATATCCATCCTCAACCAAAAGAGCATTCTTTTTATCAGGCTCCTGAACTACCAGCATATTATTAACATCCGGAACATAGTAGACATCACCAGATACAGAACCAAACACCCCCAAATCAGTGCGATTAAAACCTTTGGACACATCTGTCA
>MPNG01000059.1 GCA_002238905.1 Alphaproteobacteria bacterium bin98
TCAACCAACTCAGAAGATACAGCTCGTACATCATGTCGCCAGCGTCGCCAATCTTGATACGCAGATGCCGGATCTTGAAAGTCAGATTTCGGACACTCATCCCACTGCAACTGCCACTCGTCCAAAATCTCTACTACTGACAACAGTTTGAAACCTTCTTGTTGATGACCCCTATTACTCACAGGTTGCCACTCGTGATACGCAAATGACGGATATTGATAGTCAAATTCCGGATACACCACAGCACTCTGCATAGGCAAAGAACTCTCTGGCAACGGTTGTGGATGTTGAACATCAGATTCCGGATGTACCTTCCAGTCATTCAAAATATGCATTAGTGGTGCCGAAAACCTTCTTGCAGCCTTGTATCTTTGATAACGATTCCGAGTATTTTTAAGAATTGTAGAACGGCTGGGCACATCTTCTGGCAAACAAGCCAAAACTTCTATTATATCACTAGAACCAAAATCAGGAACACATTTCCCAAAAGCATCAAGTATCGTTGTTTGGCTTTTTATGATCTTTTCATCCTCCTCACCAAAAGTTTTAGCTAGTGCTTTAGCATTTTTTGAGCTCTTTTTGCACAAGAGATACAGGATAAGCTGCATATCTGCTTGAAACCAGACATCTGTCTGCTGCAAAGAATCGGAGTGGCATAATTCATAGCATACTTCCATCATAGTGGAGTCTTCGAATACAACATTCTCTTTTGAGAAATTAGATTGCATCTCTCTATAGTTCCTTTTAATGGATTCTCTTCTCAACCAAGCACCCCGCTCTACTTGAGACTTTGGGTCTAGAGGTTCCATCGTCCACAGAGCATATTGCAGTGCAGACGAAAACCTTTTTTCATATTTTTGTTTATAACGCTGCTCAACCATCTCCCGAGCAGATTCAGTGAGCACATTCGACAAACAGTCCAAAATCTTTTGAAGATCACTAGGCTTAACCTTAGGCACACATCCACCTAAAGCACAGAATATATTGATTGCACCGAGACGCACCGCATAATCCTTTTTACGAAAAGTGTGCGCGAGTTGAGCAGGATATATTAAGATATTTTTGCGCAGAGTATCCAGGATAATATCAATATCTAATTGAAAAACAGGGTTTGCATTCTGAAATAAACTAGGTTGGGATAATGCACACAATACTTGCAAAATCACCGAGTTTTCGTATGTAACACCATACGGTTCGAGATTAGATTGCAAAATTCTATAGTTGCGTGCCGATTTGTCGCCTGTCAGAGAACCAGGGTGTTCAGGACCTTCTGCAGCATCTGTATGTGAAATACACATAAATAGTGTAAATATAATACTCTTAATCATCAATATCCTTCAACGATACAACCTTATCATGAAACCAATCATTTTACTTTAAATTATTAAAGTATATTTTCAAACACTTTATCAACACAAGTATCAATAATTTTGACAAGAAAATAACTTCAACTTGTGATACAGTTTTTCAATCATTTTCAACACACAAAAAAGGTTTGATCATGCTAAAAATAAAGTGTTTTAGAATCGTTTTGCTGTAGTGATGGTCGCATAGTGACAAAATATCATGGCAAGAACAGACCTCTGAATACTTGTACAGATTCAACTAACATCTTTTGAATCTTCTTCAAGAACCTCTAATATAAAGGCTTCAAGGTGTACAAATCCCGGATCCGTATATAAAGCTGCAGTTTGTGATTTAGGCGTACATTCCGGATTCGGACACCTCTTCCAATTCTTCAAAATATCTCTTAGTGATCCTGAAAACTTGTTTATACCATCTTTTCTATAACGACAGGCAACACTGCCAATGACTTTATTATAACAGTTCTGCACATTTGGCAAACATACCAAAATTGTTTGCATTAGAATTTTTTGCATTGGATCATAATCAATTTTAGGCACACATTCACCAAAAGCAGCGAGTAGCGTTGTTTCTCCGTTCACTATCTTCTCATCTTCCACAGAAAAAGTTTGCGCTAGTTTTTTAGGATTTTTTGCGCTCTCTTCACACAAGAGATATAGGATGGTTTCAATATCTGCTTCCAGTCTGAGATCTGTCTTCTGAAAGAAAGCTGGCTGGGATAATGCACAGCATACTTGCAACATAGCCGATTTTTGCACTGTAAAACGCTCCCTTGCGAGATTAGATTGCAAACTGTGAAAATGTCTTTGAGCGGATTCAGCTCTCCACCATGCAACATGCACTGCGTAGATTCCGTGAACTTCAGACTCTATCTTCCACACAGCATATTTTAGTACTTCCGAAAATCTTGCTGACGCTTGTTTTGCATAACGTTGCTTCAAGTGATCCAGGACAGTTCCATAGAGCACATTCACACAACAATCCAAAACTTCTTGAATATCATCGTCATCAATATCAATCTTAGGCACAGATAGGGCAAAAGCATCGAATAGACTTACTGAGGTTATGTTCAGCATATAATCTTGCATACAAAAAGTGTGAGCTAGAGCCACAGCATTTTTTGCGCTCTTTTTGCTCAAGGTATACAGGATAGTATTAATATCTGCTTGCAGTACGTAGTTTTCATGCTGAAAGTAATGGGGTTTGGATAACTGCCAGCATGTATACAACATAATCGATCTTGTTGTTACATGCTCTGCGAGATTAAGTTGCAAAATGTGAAAATATCTTTGAGCGGTGTCGCCTGTCAAAGCACCAAGATTCTTAGGACCCTCTGCAGCATCTGTATTTAAAATACACATAAAGAGTGAAAGTATAATAACCTTAATAAGACAAAACTCTTATAAACACATGTGTTTTGGCAAGAAAAAACTTCAATTTGTGATAAGGTTCTCACATCGTTGTAAACAAAAAAATGTTTTGCATATAGGCATATAATAAAGAAATATTTTCAAGGATTATTTTTCGAAAATGATAGCACAGCATCTTGTGACCAAACATCATAGCCAAATAGAGACCTGAATACTTGATCACCTCTTTAAAATTCTGCACCTCTCAATTATGAGGCACAGGCTGACAATCAATTTCCAAAACCCTATATTTCTGCTGGCACAACAGATACAAGCTCAGGAAAAATCTTCTGAAAAATCTTTGCGATTGGGTAATTTTGCGCATCAGAATCGCAACCCATCATCTTCCGCCATACTGGGTTATAACTATTTACGTCTTCCATAGGAGGAACGATATCGCCATTAAATCGATCCTCTTCATGCTTCAGAAATGTGCGCATACTTCTCATACGTGGACAGTATCTCTCAATATCAGTACACTCTGCCAACAGATAAAGATAGTGAGGAAGCTCTCTCACACAGCTTGCCCAAATATGGGAGAGAGGTTTGGATTTCGCAAAAAATCCTAAGTCATCAAACGCTCTATCACCCTGACGCTCCATAACAAACGCCCATGCAAAAATCAGAGCCTTTTCATCATTCGACATATTGGGAATATAGTCTATTATCCTCTTAAGGCGCTCTCGCACATTCTTCATACAAGCCGGACTTGAAGTATTCGGTTTTTCCTCCATCATACAACCAATACGCTGAAGCATATGCGGAAGCTCTGCGAAGATATCTACTTTTTGTTCCATCTCAGCATACAATATATAGTAAGGTCCAGTGGAGTGCACATGCGGATCCACACCTCTCAGCATATAGTGGGAAAAGTGATGAGATTTTTTTTTCTTTATAGATAAACGTTGCGCAATAATAGTCTCCTTCACATCTGGAGCATCACCAGAAGGAAATAGCTTCTGAAACAAAAGTTGGAATTGGCAATTCAACATGCAATTTATACCTGTCATACTCCGCCACGCTGGGCTATAACTATTCTCGTTTTCCTCAGGAATATCTGGACAGCACATACTTTTAGCATTCTGATGCTTCAGAATCGTTTGCTCACTTCTCATACATCCCCCATATGCTTCAATATTGGTATGCTCAGCCAACGCATAAAGATAATTGGGAAGATCTCCGATACATGATCTCCACATATAGGAGATAGGCTTCAAATCGCTATAAAATCCTAAGCTAGAAAAAGCTCTGGCACCTTTACGTTCCATAACAAACGCCCAGGCAAAAAGCATGGCTGACTCAGTGTTTGTGAGAGTGGAATAACAGTTTATTATATGCTGAAGGCGCGCATGAACGTTTTGCTCACAAGCTACATGGTAATGCTCACAAGCGGCCACCTTCCACCACCC
>MPNG01000060.1 GCA_002238905.1 Alphaproteobacteria bacterium bin98
CGCCTGCATAGCAGAAGGCGTATACCCCGTTGCTGTAGGAGGCATATGCGCGTAGCGATATTGCACCACACTTTGGACAGGAGAAAAGGGTAATTGCTCTTGAACCAAGTATTGCTCTCTTGCTACACTCACCAAAAGAGAGGCGTCAGCATTCAAATCCTGATACACAGAAGCGGCCGATTGTTCAATCTCTTCGCACTCACGCATCCATATTTTTCGAGTCGCCTCAGAAGCATTCCGATCAATAGCTTGACCATCAGGCACTTGTATTCCATAAGCCTTCACTAAAGCATTTTCATCATCTGGCAAATATGCGCTATGCAGAATAAGTGTAAACAACAGCAGAAAGCTTCGTGTGAACATAGTTATCATATAGATCCATAGTAGAAAATTTTAACAAAAAAAACAATTACAATGCATAATCATAATATCTAACTAGCATGATTATTGATAAGAGCATCTGATATCATACAGCAGCAGAAGGGCGTTGTTGCATGCTGAGCACAGAACCTTTACCTCTTTTTGAAAGATCAAAAGGTCTGATTAATCCATTTTCTATTACGTCATCCTCTCTTCGGTTAAATATTTATTCGTTGCTTAACTTCCGATTTACGCTGACTCTCCGCCCTTCTCGCACATTCCTCTTTTATCCACTGATCATCAGCTAGTAATGCTGCTTGCAATACTATTCGGTCTGTACTCCCATCGTTTTTATCCAGCTCTTGCTGTAAGAGATCAGATACTTCTTCGAGCTTTACTCGCTTAACAGCTCTTGTGCCCCTGGCCTCTTTTTGTTGATCAAACATTCTCCGAAGTTTTTCTCGCAATTTTGGATCAACTCTTTTCTTTTGTTGCACTGCTTCCTCGATGATGTACAGCGCCACAAAACGATCAGCACCTTTTCCTGACATCATATAATCTGCATTCACCAATCCCATATCACCAGCATTATCGTCACAGAATAATAATTCTATATTATTCAATAGACTATGATCTTGATATGTTTCATTGCACAATGTTTACTGTTGAAAATTACAGCTATAGCGCTTGATATCAATCGTACACCGTGCTTTATTACTAAACATTCTTCTCAAAAATATAGTACACCAGAAAAAAATGTATTAATATGTTTCTAAAAAACATATATAATTGATATCATGATTAGAGTTATACAAAGATGATTACTGTTATGTGCACTTGTTCTACACGGCGCAAGCCAGACTGGTGAGGGCACAGAGTCTTTTGAAGAGCAAACCATCCCCACAGTGAAAGTGCTCCCCTTACTGTTAACTAACAATGTCATATTGCGTGCTATACAAGAGGGAATTGGTGAGATGATCGATAAACATCAAGCAGTGTTTACGCTGGATCATATACCAGAGCATGCTAGACCGATACTGCAGCGCGCACTAGCAAGCAGAAGGCATGCATTTTCTCAGATGCAAGATGACATTCAAAAGGTGGTACAGCAATCACAAAATAGCTTGCCAAAAATTATTGCTAGTCTACATGAAATACAGATTACTGCTATTCATCCAAACAAGCGCAAGCGCGCAAATGCACAAAAAAGAAGAAGTATTATCTGATAGCGAACTGCGCGAACTGAATACCTATCTGCATGAAGCAGGCCATCGCCATGCACAGACCCATGCACTAACCATCTATCATAATCTTCGAAAGGGCAGAATTGACTTCAAAATGCACCACTAAATCTTCATATAATTCGGCAGATAAGATAGAGCAACTTCATTTTGCATTTTCTACAGTCACACCAGAAAACTCTTCCGTGACACAAAGCTCTGCCTGCATAGCAGGCGCGCATGTATGCCTCGTTGTGAACGCTGTAGATTGATCATCATTACTGTTTACAGGGTTATCAGGTAGAGAAGAAATTTCAGAAGGTGCATCCAGTGGCGAGTCTAGCAATAAAGGAGCTTTAGGTGTTGTCCGCTCATAACCAGTAATATTCGCGCACTGATATACCGAATCATGAGGATCCTGCTGCACAGGAAAATCAGTCGGTTGACCAATCATTCCATCAAGTTCATTCAGCCACTTTGCTATTATCACCTCAGAATCATTCTTAGCAAGCACAAAACCATCAGGTGTTTCCGCCTCATAACGCTTTGCCAAATCTATATCATCTGGCAAAGATGCTCCATGCAGAATAAGCGCGCACAACAACAGAAGCAATCTTTGTATGAAAAATATATTTAGCATGCCTTATAATTTTAACAGACTCCATAGATTCATCTAGCAATAATATTTCTGTATGTAAAAGATATTAAGCATTTAAATGCATGTGAACCAATTTTATAAAACACAGCAATATATATCCAAGTCTAGGTTTGGCTAATAAATATTCTTCTCGGGATAAAAATTCAATACAAAAAATAAAAAATTATATCTAGCATATCTATGGATGTTGCATCTTCTGTTCAGAGTTTTTTTATGCTGAATGTTTGGTTCAGATGTTTTTTTGCGCGATTCTTTCTCTCTCATTCTTACACTGTGTATCCGATAACACTCAGTGCGTACTGCTTGCATCCATCCTGTATCTTGCCAATGTTTCCTCATCGCTCAATGCAGTGATGCACGACGGAAGATCATCATGAATACTTCCTTTCCTCTATCATTCTTACATGGTGTATCCAATAACACTCAGTGCGTACTGCTTGCATCCATCCTGTATCATTTTTCAATGTTTCATTTTTGCTCAATGCAGTGATCCACGACGGCAGATTCGCTGTGATAATATTTAATACTGCAAAGCGACGCACACTCATCACCACCATGTTCGTGATTTGTGGGTTGTCCTTTTGTTTCAAATGGTTTTTATATAAAGACTGCTGGTCTCGCAGCGCTCCAAGACGGTCGCGCAGAGACTCCTCAGATTGTGGAATAAACTCAATTGATTGAAAACGAAATACCTTAGGACCTTTTTTAGCACATTTTTCAGGCTCAGGTTTAAACAGATCTAAGTAACGCTGCGCTAAACGGGTGGGTCGTGAATGCTTGGTCGTATCTTCAGGAGGCATAGGCGCAATTCTTCCTTTTGACAGGATTGCTATTTTCTCACTAGGGCTTTTTCTGATCCAGTTTTGGTAATATTGCAGGTCGTATGCCTGCTGTTCTTGTTGAGCATGCTCTCTCTTTTCTTCCAAGAGTGCTGGATCCTTTTGACCATCATGCCTTATTAGTGCCATTTTTCTCTGCTCTTCTTGTACAAGACTCACCCATTCTACAAAGAGTGCAGGCATATTTGGAGTCTCACGAATCATCTCATCTACTGCAGCGCAAGTTTGCAAAAAACATACAGGATTATCATCAGGTATTTTAGGAAAAACTCTCCAACAAGATAGAATTGTATCATCAGGAAGGGTTGTGCCATCAGAATTTTGTCTCAAAGATTGCGGCAATTCTCTCTGCCCTTCAATATCTAAATCCACAGAACAACGCAGGACCAATACACAGAATAGAGATAATAGTCGTAAATTCATTTCATAGATATTTTAACCCATACGTGCGCAAACATCTATTGTTTATTTTTCAAACCAAATATACAATACTGGATCCCCCCGCTACGTTTCACTTGCTCTCTGGATTGTTCTGAAGCAAGTGCCGCAACTTTCTTCACCTTGGCCAAAGCTAACCACTCCATAACAGTCTCGATACTGCCCACAATAGGGTCTGCATTTTCTTAAAAACAGGAACTGCGACTATCTTCTACAACCTCTGTATGCGCGATAGCAACGCGACCATTATCTGGACATTCTCTTTTATGTATCTCTAATATATCACGCGTTGTAACCTGCATTGGACCTGCTACAACTTTCTCTAGCATGGAAGCCTCTGGTCTTCGTGAATCTTCCCTTTGTTCTTCCGTCATATCTTGAGGAAGGCCATCATTTTCAACAACTCTCTCTTACCTCTGGCATGAGAAAAAGTGCTAATTCTTCCCATGTTATCCCGTGAGATAGATCAACATTATCATAAACACTCTCACTCGCAGTTTCCCCTCACACGAGGTTTTGAGTCCCAAGCAAACATTCTCAGACTGCGGATGTTCGCCCTTGAGATAGAGCCTCACCACGGGGAGAAGAACTCTCAAACGCACTCAACTCATTAGAACATTCCTCGTCAGCATCAAAGTTAATTTTCTCTCTCTCGTCTCTA
>MPNG01000061.1 GCA_002238905.1 Alphaproteobacteria bacterium bin98
AATATGCTGCATAGCATATCTTTCTGATTCTGACTATCATCGTTCATTTTTTATCCAAACTTCTTACTTTTCACAATTTGCGACGCCGTAGGAAAGAAGGGATCAAGCATTCAATCTTCCAGATCACAGAGACGGCAAGACTCGTGCACATACTTAATCCTCAAGCGCAATAGGAGATGGCTCACGTCTTTCTGCTTCAAATAATCATCAACATCCTTTACTTCTTGATGAGGCCAAGACTGTTCTGATTACTTCTTGAGTAACTCTATCTCCGCGGCGAGATTTGTCTCATTATACGGGTTTTTTAATCGGTGTTTTCTTATCTGTGAGGATTTTTATTCATCGTGACGCGTCTGCAGTTCAGAAAGAATTTTTTGCTAATATTTCGGTCATTCAATATCTAAAAACACAGCACAACGCAGAACAATCCTCTCACCTTCAATGGAGGCGATCTATCCTGTCTATTTAAACCATACGAATATCAAATCCACACAAATAAAATATCTCTGTCATTACCTATATATTTTTAACAATCACTTGTGACTCCAGCACAAAATAATATTTTATTGAAAAACTTTTTTCTGGCAGATAATTCCTTAACTTTGTCATTCAATCTTCCTTTTTTGTGTCCTGCTTGTCAACCTTTGTACCTATCAGATCAGTTGAAGACTAGGCGAACTTGTTTTCGCCACTCTTCTCTTATCGTGTCTCGCAACAATTGCGTTTGCATCTGTGCCGCGTTTGCTCGCTCTCTCAATGCTATCAAATCTGCGTCTAGCATCTTAATCTCTTGCGTCAGTCGATCGCGATAAAGCACGTTTTGTGTTTGAGCTGCTTTGCCTACCAACTTGTCGCGCTTCTGGCGTTTTTTATCAGCGTGGTACATAGCTTGAGATCCTACATCCTGCAGTTCGCACATGATTTTTTCAATTTCTCGATCTTCTCTTAACTGCGCCTTTTCCTCTTGCTTGTCAGCATTCAAAATCCGCTTTGGTTGAGAGTGGGATGTGGTCGAGACACTCTCTATGTTCGATTTTGGCACTAACACATTATCACACTCACTCTTTCTAGAATGATCAGAACAACCACCAAGTTGAGAAAAGAGCTCACACAACGTTGGCAAACGTGCACCCTGCCTTAACTCCCATGACTCGACTGCTTGCTTTAATCTATCTAGCGCTAGCACCACATCTCCGTTTTGTGCACTTTGCTCTAAAGCCCATGATTTTAGCGCTTGCTCTATATCTAGCGTTAGCACACTTCCGTCTTTTTCACCTTGTTCTAAAGACCATGAGTCTACTAGGTGCTTTAATCTATCTAGCACTAGCACACCACTGACTTGCATCCATTCTTCACACAATGCCAAATCACCATCCGTCTGTGTAGTGCAAATGCTATCATCGCTCATATTGCCAGTCTCTAAAACCCATAGCTCTGTTTGATTGAGCATTAGCGCATCACTGACTTTTTCGCATTTCTCCCATACTATAGCATCAGCATTCTTTTCAGCTAAATCTAAAGCATCTAAAATCCATAGATCGTCTTGATTGAGCATTTGCGCATAACTGACTGTCTTCCACCCCTCCCATGCCATCTCCTCGTTATATGGCTCAAAGCGCACTTCCTCTCTCTCCCGAAGAGATTGTTCAGCACACCATTCATCAACTCTCTTATCTTCTGCGCCGTGCAACACAAAAGCACACAGTAACAATCTTGGTATATAAAACATAATATTCATAAATTTATACTACATTTTCTTAGCAAAATAAGCCACACAAATCTCATGGCCATATGGACTCCAATCCTGTTTGAGCTACATTACTCTCTAGGCGATTACGATGATTTGAAAGTACAAGATTGACTATTTAGTATCTCCGTGAACAAGAAAACGGAGTTACTCTATCTTATCTGTTTGGACTGCATGCCAACTAAGCCGTCATGACAAAATATAGTTCTCATTGCCTATAGACTTTTCATAATCATTGTTCACCCTATTACAGGTCACTAACTTCCACAGACCCAGGATATATGCCAAAACACTTTACTCTGAATTCAAGAAATCTACAAGAGCTTGCAGATTTGCTTCACTCAAAATTCTTAGTAGTAGCAGAGAATATTAGCGCAAAACATCAATGCCTCATTTGTGTGCTTGGACTTTTGGAGGCCCTGGATTTGTTGATCGTTTGTTGTTTGAACGAACTAGTGACTTTGCCTTGCGATTGCGCATACTCGCACAATCCAACTTCAACTGCTCTGCACTCTTAATGTGTTTGTTGCCCGCCTTAGTCTTCATATGAGCAATCGCACACATCAGAAGCTGAAGTTCAGCATCCATTTTTGCGCTCTGTGATTGTTCCGCCCACATCTTGGAACTCTGCATATCCTGAATTGCAGCTTCTATCTCCTCAAGCGAGGCATTCTCTTTTTCATGAATACCAGCAATCCCAAGCCTTCTCGTTCGCAGCAAATTCTTATGCGTGGAATCTAGCTGGGATAAATCCATTTCTGTTGCACCTTTGACAGTCAATATGCTTTTTTTCCTACCCATATATAGCCTTACGGTACTCACAATCGAAGATTGTAGTTTGTTCATCTTAGACACCGCATTTTGCAGACCCTTAAGTTCCAAATATATTTGTCTATCCTCTTCTGTTGCTTGCATGCTCGAAATTATACTTGCAATAGCAGATTCTATATCATCAAGCGAGGCATTTGTGCCTTTAAGATTAGTGATAATCCATAGACTTATTTCCTTTTTAGGATATTTCGTTTCCGCCGTCATTGTTGTTTCATCTCTGCAAAATATTTTTTTGCCCTCGCTTACAAATTGCATTACTCTTGCCCTAATCAAAGCGCCTAATCTCACGACCTCATCAGAAGAAGCAGGAGATTGCACAAGATCAATGGGATTTTGGGAGGTCGAGCGCTGTTTTGATCTTTGCTTTTTTGCACTCGCGATACTTGTTCTCTGACGATTTTTCAGAGTCTCACACTCCAAATCCAACTGCGCTGCAGGTGTAATATCGTTATTTTGCGCCTCAATCTTTATCTGAGCAATCGCATGCATCAGAAGCTGAAGTTCATCATCCGTTTTTGCGCTCCGTGATTGTTCCGCCCACATCTGGTAACGCTGCATATCCTGAATTGCAGCTTCCATCTCATCAAGAGAGACATCCTCTTTTATATGAATATCAGCAACCCCACGCCTTCTAGTTTGGATCAAATAGCAGAATGTAGCGTAATCGTCCTCACCCATTTCTTTTGGATCGCTAACAGATAATTGTCTTTTTTTTCTCAATATATATCGCTTTATGGTATCCACAATCGCAGATTGTAGTCTGTGCATCTTATACACCACATTGAGCAGAGCCTGCATTGATCTATCCTCTGGTGTTTCTGCCAATTTCCTGCTCGACATTAGAGTTTCAATTTCAGCTTTCATATCATAAAGCGAACACTTTGTTCTTTTAAGAGTAGTGAAAATGCATTTCCTGATTTCCTCTGAAGGATATTCCGTTTTCTCTGCTATTGTTGTTTCATCTCTAACAAATATTTGTTGGCGCGCGTTTACATCTTGCCTTACGATCTGCATAATCGCATCAGGCAATTTCATTTCCTGATCAGAAGAGCAAGGAAAGGGCGCAAGATGCATGTGCGCATCGTGAGATGGCAGCATAAATTGATTTTTCAACAAGTCTGGTGCACTTGCTACAGTCACATCAGAACACTCTTCCGTGACACAAAGCTCTTCCTGCACAGCAGGAAGATCATGATCCGTTGTGAGCACTGTAGGTTGATAATGATTACTGCTTACAAAGCTAGCAGATGAATGAAAACTTTCAGTAGGTACAGAAAAATGATAATAATGATCATACTGTCTTGCATGCATGAATTCTGAATGATTTTGCAAACCTTCGGCACCCATATTGAGCACTGCTTGATTCAATGCACCTAAATTTAGTGAAGAGTCTAGCAATACAGAAGCTTCAGGTGTTTCCCACTCATCACAAGGCATGTGCGCGTACTGATATGGCGGCATACTTTGATGCCCCGAAGCATTAAGAGCCTGCTGCACAGGCAAAGGAGGTGCAGGTGTTG
>MPNG01000008.1 GCA_002238905.1 Alphaproteobacteria bacterium bin98
ATTAGGACTCGTTATAAGAACAATAAAGGTTTAGAAAGGTTTCATCCATTCCTAGAAAATGTTGACTTGGTAGTGTGGAGTGATGTGATATATCCGCTCCTAGAAAATGTTGACTTGGTAGTGTGGAATGGTGTGATATATCCGCCACTTATGCATCAATGCCAGCAACCATTGCCATCACCCACGAATGATGCGTGGAAGCACGTTTCGTATGCTCCTATGCAGTATGATCCTGTGTACAGTTCGTATTTTCCTATGCAGTAGGCGTCCTTTACTATGTCAGATGATGTGATGAGGGATGCGGAATTTGCCACCTTATAACCTATCTGCCATCAGATCTTTTTAAATAAGATGTTGGATAAATTTGTACAAGTATTCCGAGGTTCGTACTTTCCATGATGTTTTTTCACGATGCGACTTTACCATTTTTACCATTATAGAAAGAAGATTATCAAAAACCTTTTTTTGTTCTTGAAATGCTTTAAAAACAGTAGTGCAAATTGAGGTTTTTTTCTTTTTTAAATTATTATAGATATTTGTTTTTTGTGTTCATGCAGTGTTTTTGCAAACTTTATTTCAAAAAATAGTGTATTATCATTATTGCTTATGGTAGCATTGTGATGCATTAGGATGTTTATGATTAATATTGTTATATTTTCACTATTTATGTGTACTGTAAGCACTGACGCTTCTGATTGGTTTACAAGTAAAGCCGCTCAAAGAGACTATAATCTTCTGGAGTCTAATCTCAAACGGTCTGATATAACACCCCAGAACTCGGTGATGTTGCAAGTATGTAAACAATTATCCCAGCCACAGCACTTTCAGAATGAAGATGTCGTGCTGCAAATAGATATTGATATGATCCTGTATACCCTGAGCCAAGCGAGCGCAAATGCAGATAAACTAGCGAAAACTTTTTGTGATGAGGATAAGAAGGTGAAGTCAAGAAGAGATTTAATCCTCCATGCTCTTGGCCGATGTGTTTCTAATGTTAACCATGAGGTTTTGAAAAAAATTTTATTGTGTGCTCCAGCCGAGCGCTATAAAAACGTTGGAAAGATTATGGGTCGTTATAAATGCAAAGAGTCAAAAAGGTTTTCGAAAGCATTAAAATCTGTGGTGTGGGAGATGCAATGTGTACATGATCAAGGCTTACAACTTGATGCAGAGACTGCAGTAATGGATCCTTGGTTTAAAGGCGAATCCGTTCAAAAACACTATGAAACTCTGATATTTAATCTTGCGCAGTATGTTAACGTTAGCAAATCGCCAATGTTGCAAGTATGTGAAGAATTATCTCGACCCGATTTCTTTCAGAAGGGAGATGACTGGTTGAAAATAGACATTGAGACTGTCCTGCATATTCTGAGCGAAGAGAGCGCAAGCAATGCTTTTGCACTAGCTCAAAATTTTTGTAAAGAGGGTGTTTCCAGAGAGGGGCTCCTCCATGATTTTGGCCTATGTGTTCCGCAAGTTCGTGATGAGAGCATTAAACAACATTTGAGGTGTTGTTTGCCAAAAAAAATGAGCAGACGCAGTTACAGTATTCACCAAACTTTTAGGAGTTATCAGCATCAAATAGGTTTTGCAAGGTTTTCGCCAGAACTACAAAGTGTTTTACAGAAGTGGGATCAGACTTCGAAATTTAAGAATCAACATCTAATGAATGATGTGGCTGTAACGCAGTCTTCTCCATCTAGAAATAGTGATGTGATACCTCCGGAATCTTTGCCTCCAGAGTTAAAACCTGATATAGATGATGCTGCAGATGAGTTGACAGGCAATGCCGCTCAAACACAGTTGAATGGTGCTTCTGTAACGCAGTGCCCTCCATCTAGTAAGAGTGCTGTGATCCCTCCGAAATCTTTGTCTCCAGAGTTAGAACCTGATACAGGTGATGCTGCTGAGTGGGCAGGCGAAGCAAAAATATACTGGAATGCTGCTTATGCTGATTTGATAAAGCAGTGTCCTTCATCTAGGCAGAGTGAAGTGATGCTACCGCAATTTGTGTATCCAGAATCAGAACCTGATACCAAAGTGGTGGACAGTTGTGAAGAAGATGAGGATCCGTGTTCTGAGATATACGATTCCTCATCTCGTAATAGTGCTGTGATATCTTCGGACTCTCGGTATCAAAAATCAGAATATGATACCGATGTTCCTGAGAGTCCTTTTGAGTTGACAGGCGAATCCGTTCAAGAACAGTATGCAATTTCGGAAACTAATCACGCAGATCAATATTCAAGGCATGGTGATTTTGTGCAGCATCGCCTTCCATCTATGTCGGGTTATGTTCTGGATCCCTTAGTGGTGGGAAGTGATGCAGAAGTTGAGGCACTGTGTTTTGAGAGATCCGAACCTTTGCAGTACCAGTACAGTCCGCAGTACGGTGCGTATGGTCCAGCGTACGGTGTGTATGGTCCAGCGTACGGTGTGTATGGTCCAGCGTACGGTGTGTATGGTCCAGCGTACGGTGTGTATGGTCCAGCGTATGGTGCGTATGGTCCTGCTTACGGTTTGTATAGTTCTATGCAATAGGGTCCGTTACTGCCTATGCAGAGTGATGTGATGATGAATGCGGAACTTGAGCACCTTGGAACCTATCTACCATCAGATATTCTTGAAGAATGTGTGGGATAAATTTTCAGAAGTATTTAGAGGTCTGTAGCTTGCCATGATATTTTGTTACAATATGTGATAGTCACTAGAGAAACAGGATTTTCAAAGCCTTTCTTTTTTAGCATGATCAAACTTTTTTTATGTGTTAATAACTGAAAAACTGTTTCACCAGTTGAGGTTATAGTCTTATCAAGTGGATGAAATGTTTGAAAATATACTTGGATAATTTAAAAGAAAAGGATTGGTTTTATGATGAGATTGTATAGTTCAAGGATATTGATTATTAATATTATTATATTTTCACTATTTGTGTGTATTTTCAACGCAGATGCTGCAGCATCTGCAGATGATCGAAATGTTGAAGATGCAGCTGAGTCTCCTAAGAAGCCTGTTTTGTTAACAGGAACAGGAAAAGAAGCTCAAACACACTATGAAATACTCCTATTTAATATCGCAGACTATATTGCAGCCGAAAACTCGATGATCTTGCAAGCATGCGGGATGTTATCCAAATCCGATTTATTTCAGAAATCAAGCTTTGTGGTGCAAGAAGATATTGCCCTTATCTTGTATACCCTGAGTAAAGAGAGCGAGAGCCATGCTGAAGCTCTAGTGCAAACTTTGCGTGATGGGGATGTTGAGGTGAGTCAAGGGGAGAAGGTCCTCTTGGCTTTGGGCCGATGTGTGCCTGAGTTTAACTCTAACGATATTCGAAAAATTACGGAAATTTATAAAAAAAAATGGAAACATGTTGGTGCGCACAAGATCTCTCAATCCAGGAGGGGCGTTGAGAGGCGTTATTCTAGACTAAAAAATGAAGCAAGATTTTCAGCAGAACTAAAAACTATTTTGTGGAAGATGTGTCCGATCTTTGCGAATTCAGAATTACAATTTGATAATCAGAAATCTGATTGTTTGACAGGCGAATCCGCTAAAAAATATTATGGAATTCTGCAAGTTAATCTTGCAAGGGAGCGTGTTACAGTCGAATGCTCGCCTATGTTGAAAGTATGTGATGCCTTAGCCTATGACGATTGCTTTCGGAGCTCAAAGATTTGGTCGCAATCAGATATTGAGACTGTTCTGTATCTCTTGTGCCTAGAGAGTTCAAGAAATGTTGAAAAACTAGCTAATACTTTTCGTCAGGAGGATTATCATGTGAGTAGAGGAAAGGAAGTCCTCTATGCTTTGGGAGAATGTGTGCCTGCGGTTAATGGTGATGATCTTAAGGAAATGTTAGATTCTTTTCCGGATGTGTATAAAAGAGATCAAGTCGTGTTCGATATCGAGCATCGCTATAGACTATCAGGTTTGAGATGTTTTGAAAGGTTTTCGCTAGTACTGCGCAAGCGTTTGTGGGTGATGCATAGAGGATTTGCTCTTAACCCACCGTTTCCACACCCAATGAGTGGTGCTGCTGTGTCGAAGTGTCCTCCACAACCAAACTTTCCTCCACATCGGAAGAATGCTATGAGGTATGCGGAATTTGCGCTTCAATCACAATCTGCAGACTTAGAGTCAGAACATGATCACCTTCTACCATCAAATCTTTTTGAAGAGGAATTTGTTCCTCAATCACAAACTGCAGACTTAGAGTCGGAACTTGATCACCTTCTACCATCAAATCTTTTTGAAGAGGAATTTGTGCCTCAATCACAAACTGCAGACTTAGAGTCGGAACTTGATCACCTTCTACCATCAAATCTTTTTGAAGAAGTGATGGCTAAATTTGCACCAGTATTTCGAGGTCCGTACTTTCCATGATGTTTTATCACGATGCGACTTTACCATTATAGAAACAAGATTATCAAAAAGCTTATTTGTTCTTAAAATGCTTTGAAAACAGTATTGAAAATTGAGGTTGTTTTCTTATTCAAATATTGAAGAATATGGAAATATATGAGAAGTGAGAAAACGCTTATAAAGCATCAGAATGCTAAAAGTATGCGCTGTACAGATATTTCCGAGGAAAACAAGTTCGGATTTTATCAAGAATGTTTGAGAGCGCCTTAAGAGAATAATAGACTATACTCCCAATATGTTTAATGCTGTAAAGGATCTGATTTTTTTCATGTGCGTTTGTTATGGGGTTTTAAGTTAAGAGAGCATTTGATGCCTTAGGATTTTTAAGATGTTGTTGCAAAATGTGGAGTTGTATTATGTATTTTGATACTGATGAAGTGAGTAGTTTGCAAAAGTCATCAGTTCTCAGATTTTTTGCTTTCCTGGTTGTTTTTGTATAATATAGGACGGTATCACTATCGAAAAATAACCCTTAATAAATAAGATCAATATCTCTTCATCGCATTGATATTTGCTATTATAATTGTTTCTGATATAATAAATATATATTTTTATGATTAATATTATCTTTTCACTATTTGTGTGTATTTTCAATGCAGATGCTACAGCATCTGCAGATGATCGAAATGTTGAAGCTGCTGCTGAGGATCCTAAACATCCTATTTTGTTAACAGACAAGGCGGTTCAAGCATACTATGAAACTATGAGATTTAATTGCGAAGACTCTATGAGAGGCAGCAAATCAATGATGTTGCACGTATGCGAGATGTTATCCAAATCTGATTTATTTCAGGGTGTAGGGCTTATGGCGAAAACAGATATTGCTCTTATCTTGTATACCTTGACTAAAGAGAGCGAGAGCGATGCTGAAGGACTAGTTAAAACTTTTCGTGATGGAGATAATCAGGTGAGTCAAAAGAATGACAAGGTCATCTATGCTTTTGGCCTATGTGTACCTAAGTTTAAGGTTAGCGATATTGAAGGAATTTTAAAAATTCATAGATCAATTTTGGAATCTTCTGATGAGTACGGGCGCGCTAGATCTGTGAATTGCATTAGTAGGCGTTATGCTAAACTAAAAAAGTCAAACAGATTTTCATCAGAACTAAAAACTATTTTGTGGAATATATATCCGCAATTTGCGAATCCAGACTCACAACTTGCCATAAAGGCTTCTCAGAAATGGTTGACAGGCAAATCCGCTAAAAAATATTATGAAATGCTGGAGACTAATCTCGCAAAGGAGGATATTGCAGCCGAAAGATCTGTTTTGCTGCAAGTATGTGGTGCCCTAGCCCATTCCGATTGCTTTCAGCACCCAAAGGTTTTTTTGCAAGCAGAGATTGAGACTGTCCTGTATCTCTTGTATCTAAAGAGCTCAAGATATGTTGAAACACTAGCTAATATTTTTAGTCAGGAGAGTTATCAGGTGAGTTCAGGAGCGAGCTTTGTCCTCCATGCTTTTGGACGATGTGTTCCTGCGGTTCGTGGTGATGATCTTAAGGAAATTTTAGATTCTTTTTCGGATGTGTACAAAAAAGATGAAGTCGTGTCCAGTATCAAGCGTCGTTATCAACTATCAGGTTTTCAAGGTGCTAAAAGGTTTCATCCAGCACTAAAAAAGCTTTTGTGGGGTATGCGTGAGCAATTTACTCCTCAATATGCACAACCGTTGCCACAACCAATGAGTGGTGCTGCTGTGCCGAACTTCTATCCACATTGGCAATTTACTCCTCAATATGCACAACCATTGCCACAACCAATGAGTGGTGCTGCTGTGCCGAACTTCTATCCACATTGGCAATTTACTCCTCAATATGCACAACCATTGCCACAACCAATGAGTGGTGCTGTGCCGAACTTCTGTCCACATCGGAAATTTACACCTCAAGCTGCTGTGCCGAACTCCTATCCACATCGGGAATTTACACCTCAAGCTGCTGTGCCGAACTTCTGTCCACATCGGCAGAGTGCTATGAGGCATGCGGATTTTGTGTCTCAATCACAAACTGAAGATTTAGAGTCGGCACTTGAGCTCCTTCTACCATCAGATCTTTTTGAAGAGGGTTTTGCGCCTCAATCACAAACTGAAGATTTAGAGTCGGAACTTGAGCTCCTTCTACCAGCAAATCTTTTTGAAGAGGGTTTTTCGCCTCAATCACAAACTGAAGGCTTAGAGTCAGAACTTGATCACCTTCTACCACCAAATCTTTTTGAAGAAGATGTTCGCTAAATTTGCGCAAGTATTCCGAGGTTCGTATTTTCCATGATGTTTTGTAACGATGCGACTTTACTATTATAGAAACAAGGTAATCAAAAACCTTTTTTTGCTCTTAAAATGATTTAAAAGCAGTATTGCAAATTGAGATTTTTTTCTTGTTGAAATTATTAAGAATGTTTTCTCTTTGTGTGGATGAAATGTTTACAAAATCATTTTATGATTATGATTATGATTGTTCCTGAGAGTATTTCATTCTATAATATTTTATGATTAATATTATTGTACTTTGACTATTTATGATTTTTGGTAATACAGATGCGCACATACAGATGCTGCAGAGGATCCTGCGTGGTTGACATGCAAATCCGTTCAAAAAAACTATAGTATTCTGGAAGCGAATCTCGCACAGTATGACATTACACCTACAAAATCAATGGTGTTGTACGTATGCTGCATATTATCCCAAACCAAATGCTTTGAGTTCGCAAAAATATTCTTGAAAGTAGAGATTGAGACTATTCTGTATACCTTGCGCCAAGAGAGAGAGATTCACGCTGATAAACTTGCTCAGACTTTTCGTTCGGAGGATGTTGATGTGATCAAAAGACCGACAAAGATAAATGTTTTATATGCTCTTGGCCAATGTGTGCCTCAGGTTCCTAATAATGATCTGACAAAAATTTTATCATGTTTCTCGGAGGTGTGTGATCGCGATAAAATCCCGATCCATTGCGAGCAATGCGTGAGCGAGATTAAGCAGCGTTATAAACTAGTAGGTTCAGAAAGGTTTTTATACAAACTAAGAGAGCTTTTGTGGAAATATATGATGTATCCGCAACCTTTACCTTTAGACTCAAAATCTGATGCCGATGCTTCTGTTTGGTTGACGGGCGAAGCCACTCAACAACACTATATAACGCTGCAATCTAATCTTGCACAGTATCAGATTATACGCGAAGATTCGATTATGTTGCAAGTATGCTGTGCATTACTTGAATCCAATTACGTTTTGGATTCAAACATTTGGGTGAAAACAGATATTGAGACTATCCTGTATCTATTATGCCAAGAGAGCGAAAAAATGCTAAGCAACTAGCGGAAACTTTTCGTGATGAGGATGATAATGTGCGTACAAAAAAATCAATGATCCTCCATGCTTCTGGTCGATGTGTTCCTACAGTGCAACCTAATGGTATGAACGCAATTTTGTTTTGTTTGCCGCATGCGTACAGTCTGTCGGGAGTCGTATGCAATCTTAGGAATCGTTATCAAAACGCAGTAGATTCAGAAAGGTTTTCGACAAGACTACAACATATTTTGTGGAAATATATTATGTGGCCAACTAAAAGGACACCTGAAATGTGTCCAGAATTAGCGAGTCAAGACTCACAATCTGATACAAATGTTATCTCTTCTTCATTGGAAAATCATCCTCACCTCACAGGTGCACTCGTGCAAGAACACTATGCAACTCTGGAAGCTAACCGCGCACCGCATAATACTAGTGATATGATGATGCCTCCGGAGTCTGTACATCAATATTTAATGCCTGGTGGTCTTGTTCAGTATGCTCTTCCATCTATGCAAGGTGCGGTGATAAATCCAGTATTTGCATATCAGTACTATCCTCTACCTATGCAGAATTATGTGATAGATCCTTTTGCGTATCAATGTATACAACCGTTTCAATCACCCACGAATGTTGTGTGGCAGCACGCTCCGTATGATCCTATGCAGTAGGATCCTTTATTGCCTGTGCAGAGTTATGTGATGATGAATGTGGGATTTCCACAAGTTTGTACAAGTGCAAAGGACTTTGCTCTCCATGATATTTTGTTATAATATGGTGCAATATCATGAGATTAACACGATTCTCAAAAATATTTATTTCATTGAAAAAAAGTATTTTTTTTTTTGAAATAAATGGAAAACTGTAACATAAAAAAGAGATTTTATTGCTATAGATGATTGATATTTTTATTTTTGAAGGGTTTTATGATTAATGTTATTATATTTTCACTATTTATGTTTATTTTAAATATAGATGCGGCTGAGGGTCCTGCTCTTAAGGATTTTGGTTGGTCTGCAAGAGACTGCGTTCAAGCACACTATGACACTTTGAAATTTAATCTCCGCCGGACCTGCATTGAACTCAAAGATGAGGATAAAGACAATGCTTTTGTGTTGCAAGACTGCTATGTTGTATTGGAAGAATTCTATCCTGTTGAGGAGCTCATATCTGAGTGGCGAACATGCAATGCTACGTTGCCAGCGTGCAAGGTTATGTTGCCAGAATGTGATATGTTGTCACCATGCAAGGTTATTTTGGATGCATGCGCGTTATTGTGCAAGAGATTTCTGAAAGAAATCTTTTCGACGCAACTAGATACTTCAATTATCCTGTATCTTTTACGCAAAAAAAGTGAAGAAAATGCTAAAGAACTAGCTAAAATTTTTATTGTTGAGGGTTATAAGGTCATGAAAGGCGCAACAGTGCTATGCGATGCTCTTGGCCGATGTGTGCCTGTGGCTCAGTCTAGGGAAGATATCGAGAATGCTTTACATGGTTCTTCACTTGACGTATATAGCGGCACCATGAAGAAGATGCAGAATAATTATACTGAAAACACAGGTTCAAAAAGGTTTTCACCATCACTAACATGTGTTTTTTCAAAAAGATATTTCAACTCGCCTGGTGATACTTTCTCAAAAATGTTAGATCAGGATAATCATTATTGGCGCGCAGGATTATCCGTTAGAAAATACTATCAAATTATGCAAACCAATCTCGAGCAGTACGGTATTAGAGTCCCAGACTCTTCTATGTTGTACATATGCCAGATATTATCTAACTGCTTTCAAGAAGAAAGCTTAGTTATGCAAAGAGAGATTGATCTCATCCTGTATGTTTTGTGCAAAAAGAGCGTAAAAAATGCTGAGGAACTCGCTCAAACTTTTCGTGATGAGGATGCAAAGGTGAGTGACCAAACAGAAATGATTTTCGATGCGTTTGGCCGATGTGTTCCTGAGGTTGAGTGTGCGGATATTGCCAATGTTTTGTACAATTTTCTTCCGCGTGATATCCAAATATATAAGAAACTCTTCAGAAATTTTAAGCGTCGTTATGAAAAAAAAGGTTCAGAACGGTTTCTGAAATCCCTAGGATTACCTCGATTCTTGCTGGCCGATGCTCCAAAATAAGTTTGAAATATTTGTATCATTAGTGCATTGGTTCAAACCCTGTTTGCAGTTGTTTTCTTGTCAAAATGATTGATTCTTGTGTTGATGAAGTGTGTGGAAATATGCTTTTTTTTAATTTAAGGAAGAGTGGGAACTTGCGCACCTTAGGAACCTATCTACCATCAGATCTTCTTGAAGAATGTGTGAAATAAATGTTCGTCAGTATTCCGAGCTCTGTACTTTCCATGATATTGTACTGTACGATGCTATAGTATCATGAGCTCAATACGATTCTCAAAAATATTTATTTCATTGAAAAAAAAGTATTTTTTCTTTTTGAAATAAATGGAAAACTGTAACATAAAAAAGAGATTTTATTGCTATAGATGATTGATATTTGTATTTCGAAGGGTTTAATATGATTAATATTGTTATATTGTCACTATTTATGTTTATTTTAAATATAGATGCTGCTGTAATAGATAAGGATTATAATTGGTTTGAAGAAGAGGCCGTTCAAAGAAATTATGAAATTTTAGCAAATAATCTCAAACAATACTCTATGACAGCAGACAACTCGTTTATGTTGGGAACATGCTCTGTGCTCTGCACGCAATTCCAGCGATCAAACCTCTGTAATAGAATACATATAGGGATTTCTCTATATGCCTTGTGTCAGAAGAGCATAAAGAATGCCGATAGACTATTTCACACTTTTCGTGCGGAGGATGTTGAGGTGATAAAAAGCCCGACAACGAGAAATATTTTTCATGCGTTTGGCCGATGTGTTCCTGTGGTTGATTTTCTGGATGTAAGAAATGCTTTATTGAATTTTAATGATGTGAGAAATTATCCGGTAATCATGGGATGTGTTCTGTATTATTATAGTAAAGAAACAGGTTCAGATAGGTTTTTTTCATCAGTGTCAAGTGATATTTTACTGTACCCTGATGCATGTTGTACCTCAATGTATGATGCTGCTAGGGACCATCGCTCTATGCGGTGTGATGCGATGTATACGCAACCTGCTCATGAACCACTCCCACACTACCCGCACTACTCGCACTATAGAGCCTATGTTCTGAGAGGTGCTGATCCAAAGTGTACGCCCGCTGGATGTAAATATATACACTTTGCGGCTACTGAAGACAAAATAGATATCTTAGAGGAACTCCCCCAGATACTGATGCGTCTTAATGTTATGGCGCAGAAGTTTGCTCATTGTGTGAATGTCAAGATGGCTTGTATAGATAATGTGCGTAATCGAATTTTCCATATAATAAAAGCGGTTGAGTGTCTGAATAATGATGCTAAGGCCATGCTTTTTGCATGGGCTTTTGTTATGGAGCGTCAAGATTATAAATCGTTTTATAAATTAGGATTTTTCAAAACATATTGGCAATCTATATCCTATATTTGGACATCATGTATAGATGATCTTCCTAATTACCTTTATGCGTTATCCGAGTGTACCGATATTGAGGTTTATGCGGGATATATGCGAAGTGAAGAAACATTGGCGAGGCACCAAGTGGCAAAACATAATGGTTTTACAGATATTCCTGAGGAAAATAAGAATAGTTATAGCCCAGAGTGGAAGTGTAGAACGGGTGGAAATGGTATGCATGATTGCGCATTTAGCCATCTTTTTCAGTTTATATTTTCTTCTGATGATGCGCTAGGCGCAAGGTAATTTTTCCCATTGATTTAAAGCCTTTCTTTCATGATTGGGATATACAGGATTTTTAATCTAGCGTTTTACGCAAAATAATTCAGCATTGATTTTTGAGCCAATGGATATGAATGGACTAATGTGGATCATTTCACTAGTTTAGCATAAAAGATTGCTGCATCAGGCTGCAGACAGCGCTATGTATTTTCCTTCGTTTTTCCAAAAGGATATGTGCATACTTTTCGATTCGATTAAGGTGTGTGAAAAATGTCCGTGACAAAAAATGATAATGCCTAGCAAACAAGGTGAACTACATTGATAGAATGCAGAGAAAAAAACAATAAAACCAAGTGGATGCAATATTTGTAAAATTTTTTTTCTGAAAACAATATCATTTTCAACAAAAACTGTTGACGAATATTTGTTTCAATAATATAATATGAATTGTTTACTGATTTATGAGATTTTTATGATTAATATTATACAATGCTTTCTATTTATGATTTTGGCTTATACAGATATTGCAGCGGCTGTGAGTGAAAATTGGTTTACAAAAGAATCGTTTGCAAGCAACTATGCAATTCTCGAATCTAATCTGACACGCCATATGAGCTCCGCTGCAGCTGATCAATCGGATGTGTTGCAAATGTGCAAGAAGGCATCAAAGGCATTTGAAAAATATGGAAAGCCCATACCCAAAGTGTTGAGGGTAGATATTGGTGTTTTGCTACACACCTTGTGTCAGGCGAGCTGCGAGAGTTCCCAGACACTATTTGACACGTTTTTTGCGGAGGATAATAAGGTGAAAAGCAAAGCTATAACGACATGTGAAGCTTTGGGCAAATGTGTTCCTCCTTTTGATATCGCTCAGGTAACAAAGGCTTTGCGTGTACTTTCTATATCACCAGCGAACTCAGAAGGGATTGTGGAACGTTATCAAAAACAAGGTTCAGCAAGATTTTCTCCAAAGTTGCTGTCTTTTTTGGGGTTAGAGAGCGGTCCTGCAGGGTTAGCGAGAGCTCCTGCAGCGTGTGAGAATACAAATTGGTTTGCAGAGGTAGTGTTGCAACACAACTATGCAACTCTCGAATCTAATCTGACATGCCATATGAGCGTTGTTCAATCGGATGTGTTGCAAATGTGCAAGAGATTATCACAGGTCTTTGCAGAACATAGACGCTATAAAGAAGACGTGTGTCTACTTTTGTGCATAGATGCTGGTGTTGTGCTACACACCTTGTGTCGGGAGAGTGAAAGAGATCCTCAGATGCTATCTCAAATGTTGTGTGCTGAGGATAATAAGATAAAAAGCAACATTACAACGAAATCTAAAGCTTTGGGCCAATGTGTGCCTCCGGTTGATATCGGGAAATTGAAAGTAGCTTTGTACCCACTTTGCTCTCCACCAAATCAGCTTCCAATAGCTCAAACAGAAGAGATTGTGTATCGCTATAATGCTCAAAAAGGTTCAGACAGATTTTCTCGATCGTTGTTAGATTTTTTGGGGATAAGCGCTCCTGCACCTCAGACTGCAGTATGCTCCGCATCCATGTCTGGTGCTCCTGTGTACCACCCCAACCTAACTATGCATCATCAGCAACTTGCGTATCAGCAACCCGTATATCAATGGCTACCTGCGTATCCAGGTCTGCAACCAACGCAAGACCCACTAAAACGTGATCATGTTGCAGCCTATGTGATGAGAGATGTTGATGTGAGAGATGATCCTAAGTTGTATGGTTGGGTAGATAAAATTTTAATTGGTAAAATCTCAGTCAGGAATGAGATAACAGGTCTATTGCTGGATATGAAAAGAACGATGACTGCATTACAGAATAATCCGTATGAAGTGGCAGGTACGGCTTTTGTAGTTAACGCTTGTGCGCGCCTTGATGTTATGATTGGGTTTCTTCAAACAAACTATGTGACTGACCGTGAAATAGCCTTGCTTTATGTATGGGCATTTCTTATGGAGCGTAAAGGTGCTAGTGTTGTGGATCGAAATCCTGAACAAGATAGCATTATAGAACCGGTAGATGCTAGAATGTTGTATAACTTAGGACTTTCTCGTGCTGAGAGTGATGCTCTACACAGAGGTTATATTACCTCTAAGACTCTACAGCCACAGAATGCAGGGACTCCTCACCACCTTTGGCTTGAATGTCGGGATGATTTTCCAAAATACCTTTATGTGTTAGCGGAGGGTACTGATGTTGAGAGTCTAGCTGGCGTATATATGAGAAATTATCAAACAAAGGAGAATCATCAGTGTGCAAAATACACTCGACATTATGATCTAGCAGTGAATTATCCTAAGGTAGTCAATAAATACAATGTTAGTTCAAAATGGTGGCCGATGATAGGTTTCGATAATTATGCTCAATCGTGCGAAATGCTCACACTCTTTGAGAAGATCTTTGCGCATGGTGATGCTCCAGGTATAAGATAAAATCTAATTTATAGACTGATTTAAAGCTTGGTCCGCATAAATGGAGTGGATCAAGCTTTTGAGTTTTGAATTCTAATTTTTATTCAAAATTTATCGTTTGTTTTTTCATCCCATGATGTACTGGTGACTTTAAGTTATCTGTGTGGTGAAGTACATGCTGTGTATAATCGTTGGATTTTTTGTGTGTTCAGTATGCAGCAAACAGATTGTCTTCCGAGATTATTGAAAAAGGTGTTGAACAAATATGCGAAAGTACTCAGAAGTATTTGCTTCCTTTGCTGTTTTGTCACAATATTCCTCAGAATTTCCTATCAAAAAATGTTGAGTGCCATCCATCGTGTTTATCGTTTGGAAATCCGCACCGTGATCTAATTGTGGGTGAGAGGTCTTGTGTGGTATAAAGTGTTAAAAAAAATTTTTTCTAAAAATAATATTATTTAAGGAGAAAGTATTGACTAATATATATGTATATATGTAAGGATTAGAATAAAATTTATGATATGGATGGCTTTGTGATTAATGTTTTTATCTTAATGTTTATGATTTTTGTGAATGCAGATGCTGCATTGTCTATGGAATGTGACGAAAGCTATAGCACATTGGAGCGTAACCTAGCCACATACTCGGTAACTCCTAAAAACTCAGTTGTCTTGCGAGCATGTTCTGTATTAGCAAAACACTCTGGTAAAGTATCCCCCATGCTGCAAAAAGATTGTTTCGTTATCCTAAAGACCTTGTGTGAGGCGAGCGTAAAGGATGCAAAGGATGCACTTGCATTATCTAAAACTTTTGTGTGTGAGGGTGCGCAGGTAAATGAAGAAGAGCTGATACTCGAGGCTCTTGGTCGATGTGTTCCTGATATTGATTGCGATTCTGTGGATTCCTCTCTTAAAAGTAATAAGTTGTGGAGGATGAATAAGTTGTGGAAGGTGAATAAACAGCGGGTTTTGAGTCGTTATTCTACGCAGGAGGGTGCCAGAAGGTTTCTGCCAAGTTTACAATCTCTGCTCGATAATCGCCTGACAGTTGTGATGACAAACACTGATGCACCTGATTGCCAACAAGGTGATCTCTGCCATTTGCGTTTTCTGAGGTATGAAAGGGGTTATTTTCAAGATCTTGCAGATATACTTGTACATATTAACGAGAGAGTGCACAACCCTCATCCTGTGCTGCTAGAGGATCCTTTGCCTGAGGAGGGTCAAATGATAGCAAACGCGCATGCGCGTCTTCAAATGATAGTGAGTTTTCTTCAGGGAGGAGCAAGTTTTTTTGATCAAGTCATGCTTTTTGTGTGGGCGTCAGCTATGAATCGTGACGTTGATAGCATGCGTGATCGCTTAGGGTTTTCCAGAGAAAAATCGTGTGGTTTGGGTGGTATTGATCATATTTGGTTGTCATGTATGTCAGCGATACCTCGTTTCCTTTATGTGCGCACAGATCACCCCTTTAAGATTGAGAATGTTTGTCATCAGATGGATGAGCGATATAGATTTGACTGTTCCTGTTTTGATATAGAGAGTGTTTTTCAGATGGAGTCTATATATAGTGCTGCCTCTTTGCGGTATGAATTCAAAAATCTTTTCTTAAAGATATTTCCTGCTCCTGATTATGATGCGCCAAACATAGTATAGAACCTAACTGGCAAACTGATTGAAAGCCTGTATCGCATAGTTGAGCGGTGCAGGCTTGTTGGTTGAATCTAATTTTTGACTCAAAAGAATGAAAGATTGCTTTTTTCTTGCAATGGTATACTCATAACCTAATAAAGAAGAAAGTATATCTTTGCATTTCTTCAATGTTTCGTTTTCAACCAACAACTTCTGCGTGTTGATAGCAATGGATATGCTGTGCAAGTTTTCCTCTCTTTCCAGGATTTTTGTGGCAATACTGCGTGATTTAGTTATATTTATTTATATTTTATTTTCCTTTAATCAAGCATCATTTGTGCGTGTTGTGCAAAATTTCCTTTTGTTTGCAGGCGCTTTGAGAATATATGGTTGGTGTTGGTATTTTTCTGTTTGTACAAGCAGGTTGAGGGCTTGCGCCGTATGAGCTATAATCTGGCCAGGTGCCTTATGTATAACCCTTGGGATAATAATCAAAAAAAAGAAAGCACACAAAAACAAAGGACAACACCTTTGCCGCGCGGCACAGGTGACCCTCGTTTTGTTTTTGCTGGTGCAAGTGCTTTATTAGTCATACTTTGGATTGTATCTGGTTTTTATCAGGTGGATTTGGGTTCTGTGGCTGTTGTGACGCGTTTTGGTGTCGTTTTAGAAACGCGAGAGGCAGGGTGGCATTATCGTCTTCCAGCGCCTATTGACCGCGTGTATATGTGTAACCCTTCTATTGTGCAACAGGTTGAAGTGCACTCTACAGCTTCTCATACTATTACGGGGGATCGTAACCTTGTGGATGTGAGCTATACAGTGCAGTGGCGTATTAGTGATCCTGCGCGCTGGTTGTTTCATGTAGAAGATGCAGATCAGCTGATTCGTCTTACAGCCGAAGCTATGATGCGTGACTCTATCAATAGTATTGAAATTGATGAAGCTCTTGCTGAAGGGCGTAGCGGAATTGAAAGCTCTGTGAAAGAGAGTTTGCAGTCTATGTTGGATAGTTATGATGCTGGTTTGTTAGTGCATGAAGTTACGTTGCGTCGTCTTGACCCTCCGAAAGAGGTGGTTGATGCTTTTTACGACGTAGAAAAAGCATGGGCGGATCATCATCACGCTGTTAACCAAGCAGAAGCGTTTGGAAACGAAGCAATTCCAAAAGCGCGTGCGGCAGCGGCTGAAATGACAGAATATGCGCATGCGCAGTCTTATCAAATGCGTCAAGTGGTGGATGCTGAATCAGAGGCGTTTAATAAAATTTATCAACAGTGCCAGCGATCAGGTCGCTATGGTGGCGAGCGATTCCTGATGTACAATGCGCTTCAAAAGTTTTTGGCGCACAAAGACATCACATTGATTGATGGTGCTCTTCCAGCAGGTGTTTTGCCGCTCTTGGAGCCAAAATCCTCCAACAAGCAACAAAAGGAGTCGGTATGAAAAAAATAGTGTTTGCATTAGGCGGTATTGTTGCGTTTTTTGTTGTTTTAGGATTGGGGGGAGTGTTTTTTGTTGTAGAGCCTTACCTTTCGGCGATTGTTTTGCAGTTTGGAGAGCCTAAGCAGGTTAATACAGAGCCTGGATTGTATTTCAAAGTACCTTTTCTACAAAATGTTCAATTTTATGACATGCGCGCCATGTGTTTTGAAGCTCCAACTGAGCAAGTTATTACAAGCGATAAAAAACGTTTGCTTGTGGATGCTTATATAGTTTATCGTCTTGTAGATCCAGTGGCGTTTTACAAAAGATTGCGTAACCATCAGCTCGCACGTTTGCGCATGCATGCTTTGACGGTTTCTTCTTTGCGTGGTTCTCTTGGTAAAATCACCTTTGAACATTTTCTGAAGGATAAACGAAAAGAAGTGTTGGAAGAAATTCAAAGATCAATTATGGAAAGTACGAAAGAATTTGGCATAGAAATCATTGATGTGCGTATTTCTAAATCAGAACTTCCTCCTCAGAACAGTCAAGCTATTTATCGACGCATGGTTTCTGAGCGTACGCGTATTGCAAAGCGGGTGCGCGCTGAAGGGCAAGAAAAAGCTACAAAAATGGTAGCGCTTTCTGAAAAAGAAGCGGCTCGTATTATTACAGACGCTCGTAAGCAAAGTGTGGAGATACAAGCGGATGCTAAAGCTTATGCCTGCTTCAAGCATGGTGAGATGGCGGCGAAGGATAAGCAACTATTTAAAGTGTACAAGGGATCAGAGTTCTTGAAACAGACGTTGTCGGGCCAAGATCATAAGTTTATTTTATCCTCAAATAATAAGGACATTCTTATGCCTCTAAGGGACGTTGTGAGCGTTTCTTCGTAACGCAGTATTGACATGATTTGTTGGATTTAAAATCTGGGTGTGTGAGATCGTCTGGTGAGAGAGGTTCTCTGCATGCATAGCATAGCGTAAAAGATCCTTCCTTAAGCGAGGGTGTTAGGGATACTCTGTTGTCAAAAGTAAAACACTCACCTTTCCAATTTGTTTCTTTGGTATTGCGTAAATACTCAATAACGCCGCCCTCAAGCTGATAAATATCTTCAAATCCTAGTGATTCCATTAGAGGGGTGACCTTTTCGCATCGCACGCCTCCTGTGCAAAAAATAACGACTTTTTTCTTTTTCCATGCTTCCGGTGCTTGCTGCATTTGTTCTGGTAGATCCATAAAGTGCTGAATGTCAAAATGGTGAGCATTTTTTAGGGAGCCAACTCTGAACTCGTAATGGTTGCGCACATCCAGAAGAACAAAATCACGATAATTTTTATCAAGTTTTTCTGCGGAAATGTATTGACCTTTTTGGTCATGTGTATACGGAAATGGGATAATATGTTTTTTCTTCAGTACTAAAAGGCGAGAAAAACAGTGTTTGTGTGCTGTGGTTTTTTTAAGCACCATGTTTTTTGTTTCTTGGAATGTTGTGAGAAAGCGCTGAAGTGCTGTCAGTGCGACCGGCGATAGGCTGAGGGAGATGTTTATGCCTTCTGTGCTGATTAAAATTGTGCCTTTGATGTCAAAAAAATGCAAAAAAGTTTTTAATCTTGTTTGCCACAATTGCTTGTCTATTGGTGTGAAGATATAGGAAGAAACGTGCCAGTATAAAGAATTTTTCACGACTCAGTATAACATTTGAGCTGTTTTTTGTTAATAAAGTTTTGTTTTTAATTGAAATAAAATGTTTTAAGAAATCGTTTCAGAGGTTACAATAGGGGTAAGTAGGTTGATTTAGAAGTGTTAGGGCATGACGAAATAGGCAATGTGTATGGGCGTGCGCTTTTTACGTGTATGCGCTCAAAGAGCCAAGAAGAGAAAGATCAGTTTCTTAAGCATGCACAGATATGCCTGGATTTAATAGCTGATAACAGTGATGCTAAAAAATTGCTTTCTGAGTGCGCGGTGTGGAATGCAACGTTTGTTGCGTGGTTACATGTATTAATAGAGGCGGGGCGTTTGTCAGCCCTCGGATCTTCTCTGCTGATATGTAAAGAGCTCATGATGCATGGTCGTGAAACCGTTATTGTGTCTTCGGCGCATCTGCTATCGCCTGAAATGAAAGAAAAAGTGCAAAGTGTGATAAAGATTATTCTTCCTGTGTGTACAGAAATTGTTTATAAAGAAGATAAGGAGATTCTTGCTGGTGTGGTTATTAAACAAGGCTGGAAGCAAATCAACTTATCTTTGCAAGATATACTTGTGCGTGCTTATGCACAAATGAGAGTGGATCTATGATGAAAAGAAAGCCAGAAGAGGTTGTTAATTTAATTGTCCAAAAAGTACAGCATTTGGAAAAAAATGCTGATGTGCAAGCTGTAGGTAAGGTGGTACAAGTTGGTGATGGTGTCATTACCGTCTATGGATTGGAGGGTGTGAGAACGCTTGAAATCATCAGTAACGCACAAGGAGCAAAAGCACTGGTTCTTAGTTTGGAAGTCTCGTCTGTAGGGGCTGTTATTTTGGGCTCAACGGATACATTTTCTTCTGGAGATGAAGTGTGTACAACGGGGGAGTTTTTAACAGTTCCTGTGGGTGAAAGCTTATTGGGGCGTGTTGTAAACGCGCGAGGTGAGCCTCTTGATGGGTTTGGCGCTATTTCAGCTACTCAGCATGCGCCTGTGGAAGCGCCAGCTCCTGGAATTTTGGATAGAAAATCTGTTGATACCCCCTTACAAACAGGACTAAAAGTTATAGACTCCCTTGTGCCTATTGGGCGTGGACAGCGTGAGCTGATTATTGGTGACAGGCAGCTGGGCAAAACAGCTATTGCTGTAGACACGATTATTAATCAAGCGCAAATGAATGCACACTTGCCTGATGATCAAAAGGTCTACTCCGTTTATGTAGCTGTTGGTCAAAAAATGTCAAAAATTGTAAATATGGTGCAAAAATTGCGAGATTTAAATGCTTTGCAGTATGTTACTATTGTGTCGGCGTCTGCCTCAGATCCTGCGGCTTACCAGTTTTTGGCGCCTTACGCAGGTTGCGCTATGGGTGAGTACTTTCGTGATAGCGGACAACATGCGCTTGTGATTTATGATGATCTTTCCAAGCAAGCCATTGCTTACAGAGAGATTAGTTTGGTGCTAAGGCGTCCACCAGGAAGAGAAGCCTTTCCCGGTGATATTTTTTACCTGCACGCGCGTTTGTTAGAGCGCGCAGCGCAAATGAGCGATGCCAAGGGTGGCGGATCTTTAACAGCCCTTCCTATTGTTGAAACACAAGAAGGTGACCTGTCCAGCTATATTGCCACCAATGTTATCTCCATTACCGATGGGCAGGTGTTTTTAGAAACCAGTTTGTTTCATGAAGGTATAACGCCTTCCGTGAATGTTGGGTACTCTGTTAGCCGCGTTGGTTCCGCTGCTCAATCTCCAGCGATCAAAAAGCTCTCTGGAACCTTGCGTCTTGAATTGGCTCAGTATAAAGAGATGGCTTCTTTTGCAAAATTTGCCAGTGATGTGAACGTGAAAACCCGCAAGCTTCTAAGCAATGGAGAAGCTCTTGTGGAAATGTTCAAACAGGCTCAGTATGAACCTTTGGATGTGGCGGAACAAATTGTTTCTTTATACTACTTTGCGGAACATAAAGAAGAAGCGCTTTCGCCGCAAAAGCGCGTGCTTCATGTGCAATTTATCCGTGAGCATTTGCGGCGCAATAAAAAACTTGTGCATGCACTGAATAATCATAAAAAGTATGATGATGCTTTAATTGAGAAAATTGAAAGTATTATAGTAGCATCATTGAAGCTTTTGGGTGAGAAGAGTGAGTAGCTTACGGCAAATTAAAACAAAGATGAAAAGTGTGCAGTTTATAGAAAAACTTGCAAACGCTATGCGCTTTACATCGCAAGTGGCCGTGCAGAGAAACTTGAGTCACCACAGAGTGCTGCTAGAGCATTTTGAGGCTGAAAAGGAAATGTTTGCCTGCGCATGGCGCTCTAATGGTGGTTCCGCTGTGATCCCGCCTTACATGAGCAATGCACCCGAAGATGCGCCTGATATTTGCATTGTCCTTGGTCCAGAGCAAGGGTTTTGTGGCGCCATGTCCGACCGTTTAATGCGACACTGCCTGAAAGGTTTGCGAGAAAAAGATATTTTATGGGTGATTGGAGCGAACATACTGAAGCGCTTCAAGTCGCAAAGATGGCGCGTAGACGTGAATTTTGCAACACGCAAGGAAAGCAAGAACTATGTGGCTGATCTCGTACAGACATTTTGTAAAAAT
This sequence comes from Alphaproteobacteria bacterium bin98, assembly GCA_002238905.1. GTDB lineage: Bacteria > Pseudomonadota > Alphaproteobacteria > Bin98 > Bin98 > Bin98. The sequence goes on from MPNG01000008.1 coordinate 21,276, forward strand.
CACCCTGTAAGGCGTGTTTTTTGTGTTTATCCATATTTTCAAAATATTTTAACTTGGAGTGTGGAGGAATTGCATATCAAGCCTTTTAATCCAACAACAGAAAGCTCAAGTCGCCTCTCTGTTATAGGAGATACTCAATGTTTTTGGAAACATGCTGTGCATCGTTATATTTGCGCGTGTGTGGAAAGCGCCCGCATGCACACACAGATGAGTGAGCACTCTGCGCGAATGACTGCGATGGATAAGGCCGCTAATAACGCGAATGATCTAGTAGATGAGTTGCGCTTGGATTGGCAAAGATGCCGACAAGCGTTAGTGACGCGAGAATTGCTCGAAGTTACGGCGGGTGCAATTGCAATTGAGGATATAAAATGACGAAGAAGATGCAAGGAAAAATTGTTCGTATTGTGGGGCCAGTAGTAGATGTGTTTTTTGAAGGTAATATTCCGCCTATTACTGCAGCAGTACAAACTGTAGAAGGCGATTCTGTTTTGGAAGTGGTCATGCACTTGGGGGATGGTGTGGTGCGTACAATCTCTTTTTCTGAAACCAACGGTTTGAAGCGCGGATTAGAAGTGACCACAGAAGGAAAATGTGTTCAAACCCCTGTGGGAGAAGAGGTTTTGGGGAGAATTCTCAATGTTTTGGGCGAGCCTATTGATGGGAGACCTCCTCTTAAAAATGCTACAAAATGGCCTATTTACAGAGATCCACCAACATTTGAAGATAGCGTTTCTGATCAGAGAGTGTTGGTGACAGGCATTAAAGTTGTTGATTTGCTCGCTCCTTATATGGTGGGTGGTAAAATTGGCTTGTTTGGTGGTGCTGGTGTTGGTAAAACAGTGATTATCATGGAGCTTATTAACAACATTGCGCGCTCTCAAGGTGGATACTCTGTGTTTGTTGGTGTGGGTGAGCGCACCCGCGAAGGAAACGACTTGTACCATGAAATGGTTCAATCAGGTGTTATTAACTTAAAAGGGCCTGGATCAAAAACAGCACTAGTGTATGGGCAAATGAACGAACCTCCAGGGGCGCGTGCCCGTGTTGCGTTTACAGGGCTCACTATGGCAGAATATTTTCGTGAGGAATGCGGACAGAACGTTTTGCTCTTTGTAGACAATATTTTTCGCTTTAGTCAAGCTGGATCGGAAGTATCTGCATTACTTGGTCGTATTCCTTCTGCAGTTGGTTATCAGCCAACATTGGCTACAGAAATGGGCGGGTTGCAGGAACGTATTGCTAGTACCAAAAAAGGCTCTATTACCAGTGTACAAGCTGTTTACGTGCCAGCAGATGACCTCACCGATCCTGCGCCTGCCACAACTTTTACGCATTTGGATGCCACAACCGTTTTAAACCGTGATATTGCCGCGATGGGTATTTATCCCGCTGTTGATCCGCTGGATTCGACTTCTGTAATTCTGAAAAAAGATGTTGTGGGTGATGAGCACTATAATGTTGCACGTGCCGTGCAAGCGGTGCTGCAAAAATACAAGGCGTTGCAGGATGTGATTGCTATTATGGGCACAGATGAATTATCTGCCGAAGATAAACTGATTGTGAGTCGTGCACGTAAAATTCAGAAGTTTTTGTCCCAACCATTCTTTTCTGCAGAAGTATTCACAGGTCAGCCAGGTGTGTTTGTTCCACTTGAGGACACAGTCTCTGGCTTTAAGAGTTTGGTGGAAGGAGAGTGTGATCATATAGATGAGAACGACTTCTACATGATGGGAAATTTAGATAGTGTTCGTAAGCGTGCAAAAGGTGCGTAAGCATGAAAATCCTTATTTTTTATGCAAAAACAAAAAAAATCCTAGAGGGATCATCTGTCTCTTTGCCCACCACATCTGGTGTTATGGAGGTGCGCAGTGGGCATGAACCAATGGTGGTATGTTTGAGTGAAGGCGCAGTAACCTGCTACAACAAAAGCACAATTCTTTTGGAAAAGAAAATTACAAAAGGTATGGCGCATGTGAAAGAAGAAGAGGTTATTCTTTCTATTTTTTAAGCTCTGTCATTCCTGAAAATTCTCAAAAATTGACAAATATTCTAAATTATTTCATGATGCAAGTGGAGGCTGTCGAACGTTAAATAACTTGTTCATGTTCTTGTTTTCTTTTCTGCTATTGGTTTTTTTGGGACCTTTAATAGCAAAAACATCGAGTGTGTTAGACACCAATCCAACCAAACGATTTTCTGAAAGAATGGATGAATTGCTGAGTCTTGGTCGCACTGATGAGGTTGAAAAATTGTGGTTAGAAGCAACTTTCTTGAGTGACCCACCATCATTAGATGTGCGTGAAGTTTATGTTTGTTACCTTGTCTGCATGAACAGAGTGCATGAGGCGATCACGGTTGTACACAAAGCGTTGCAAGACAAAAAAACAATGTCGGATAAAAAGTTGAGGGCGTGGCAGAAAGCATACCGCGTATTGCAAATGCTTAATACTTCTTATGAAGAAGCGCGTCAAATTGCACTTTCTGAACACGTTGCAGAGGATGCTTTTTCTGATATTTGGAAAACTGTTCTGGAAAAAAGTTTTGAGCATGTGACGCACTGGAATGCTTTGTTGGTGAAGTTGGTCTGTCGCTTTGTGCCAGTAACGCGTAGTTTTATTGAAAAATTGCCACGAGAGTTTTATACCTTTGTATACCACGATCAGGTATGGACAAAAATGCCCGACGATCTATGTATCACAATAATAGATTACCTCGTGTGTGTAGGTGCAATAGACGGTCAAGCGCTTTTGCGCTTCTATGAGCAAAGAAAAATATCACATATGATTCCAGATTTGATGCCTAACAGCAAAATACCGACTGATATCGCTCACAAATATTGCAGCGCTTTTGAGAGTGCTGGCGGTGATAAAAAGACAAAAACAAGAAGCTCAAGAGCCCCAATCAACTCATTTGTAGGAGAGATGATCACAGGAAAGCTTCACTTCCGCTTGGCGTTATAGCATTTTTTATGCAATACACTCGCAGATGTTCCTAATATTGATATGCACTGTCAGTACTTCTGCAAATCTTATTTTGCAGAAGAAATTCCTAGTTACCATCTATTGCTTTATCATCATACCTGGTGTCTATATAGGTGCGTAGAGGTGTTGGGACATGAGGGGGGGCAGTAATGCTCTACAACAAAAGCGCATCTTTTTGAAAGAGCAAAGAACAAAAGGTATGGAGCATGTGCAAGAAGAGAGTGTTTTTGCATTTTTGTAAGATCTGTAATTCCTGCAAAAATTGACAAATACTCCAAATTATCTCATGATGAGATTGGAGATTACTTGACATCAAAACGACTTTTGCCATGTATTTATTTGCTTTAGCTCTGCTACTGTTTTTTTCTGGACCTTTTATTCATGGTCGTACAACTCCTGTTATTGTGAGTGAAGAAGGTGTCGTGACTCCATCCATGGATGCCGTTGGTTTGTTTTCTCCTCATAAACGAGATATCCCTGCTGACGTTTGGAAGGGTATTTTGTACACCGACTACTCCTACATGATGAAAGGTACCTCTAGTGTCTTTCGCAGCAGTGTGCTTGCTGATATGGCGGTGTTTTTCCTTTCTTTAACAGCGTTGCCACCAGGTTTTTTGGCAAAAAATAAACACCAAAACCTTTCTATCAGAATGGCTAAATTGCTGAATCTTGGTCATCTTGATTTGGTAGAAGGATTGTGGTTGGGAGCAAACTCCTTTGGTGACCCACCATTAGATGTGTGTAAAGTTTATGTTTCTTATCTTGTGTGTATGGACAGAGTGCGTGAAGCACGCAAGCTTGTGGAAAAAACTTTGCAAGACGCGGAAAAACCTTTGCCAGATCAAGAAAAAATGTCAAAGGCAAAATTGACAACGTGGAAAAGAACCTACCGCATTCTGCAAATGCTCGATGCCTCCTGTGAAGATGCATGCAATATTGCTGAAATGCAAAATATACTTTCTGAACACGTTGCAGAGGATGATTTTTCTGATATTCGAAAAATTGTACTGAACAAAAGTTTTAAGCATGTGACACACTGGAACGCCTTGTTGGTGAAGCTGGTCTGTCGTTTTGTGCCAATAACGAGCAATTTTATTGAAGAATTGCCAAAAGAATTCTACAGCGTTGTGTACCACGATCAAGTGTGGATAAAGATAACTGACGATCTGCGCCTCAAAATAGTAGAGCATCTCGTGCGCGTAGGTGCATTAGACGGTCAAACGCTTTTGAGGTTCTATACACAAGCGGACACAACTGTACTGCCAGTTCCTGTGCATACCCGCAAAATTCCCGCACACATTGCCGATGCTGCAAAAAAAGATTGTGATCCTTTGATGCGTGCTTGCGCTTATCAAATGCTGCAAAGCGCATACACTGAAGATCGATTGTACCAAGAGAGAGGATTATTGTTGGACGCGTTTGTGCGTATGCTATCCAAAGCAGGGTTCTTGTTTGTAGCGGCAAAAGAGTTGTCTTCTTTTGTGGTTAAAATAGAACCAAACGAACAGTATAAAAATTTTGCACCATCCGTATTTTTAATTTCCTTATTGTGTCGTGACATGCTGTCAAAAGAGAGTTACGAAAAATGGCGTGATCTGGCGCTTTCTGTAAACCACCCTTTGCCAGTTGTGCCTATATATATTATCTTGAATCAGGATTTTGAGGAGCGCAATGATTTGATGAAAGTTTTTGCGGATTGGTACAAAAAGCAGAAAGAACACAACGAATCTATCGATAAATCATTATGGGTTCTTGCGATGGCCGCACCTTGGTTGCCCGCGAAGGTATCACTTCCTCAAATTGCCATTACTACAACTTCTCATATGACTGTGGATGGATTCTTGTATTGGGCTCATCAATCCGGAAAGAAAGGGCAGGTGTTGGGAGCGTTGGTAGGCCGAGCGTCATCACAAGAACTTTTGCCGGCTATTGGGCCCGCTTTATTTGTAAACAAAGATTGGGGAAGAAAGCTCGCGGTTGAGAGCCTCTTGATGCAATGAAAATAGCGCGTGCGCGCGAGCTTTGTCTAGAGCGCCTTGTAATTGAGAAAGGAGCATCTAAAAATACTGTTGAGGCGTATGGTCGTGATATCAAGCGATTTTGCGCAAGCCTCGCACCAGATTACACAAATGTACAAGATTTAGACACCGATTCTGTGCGCACCCATCTTACATCTCTTTCTTTTTTAAGTGGGATTTCTGTGCGCCGAACGATTGCTTCGTTGCAAAATTTTTTTTCCTTTTTACTGGAAGAAGGCCATATCAAGAAAAATCTACTTGAGGGCATAGCACGCCCCAAAATAACCAAAAAATTACCACGTGTTCTTACCGAAGAAGAAGTGAGGTCCTTTATTGATGGAGCATCACAGATTAGTAAGGCTTTTGCTGAGCGTAATGTGGCTATTGTGGAAGTTTTGTACGCAACAGGAATGAGAGTGACCGAATTAGTGACTTTGCGCAAAGGTGATGTGTTTTATGATGAAAAGCTTATTAAAGTTTTTGGAAAAGGGTCGAAAGAGCGATTTGTACTTTTGCACGATTGTGCTTTGGATGTTTTATATGCGTATACAAAGACGTTGTCTACAGATTCTGCCTGGCTGTTTCCCTCCTCGCGAGATAAAAAGCAGCATATGACACGGCAAGCTATATTTTTACTCTTGAAAAAAATAGCTGTGCATGTAGGTATTGATCCGGAGGCAGTTTCTCCGCATATTTTGCGACATGCTTTTGCCACACATCTGCTGGCGGGTGGTGCAGATATTGTTTCTTTGCAAAAAATGCTTGGACACAGCAGCATCGCTTCTACACAAATCTATACACATGTACTCACAAATCAACTAACGCAGTTTTTAGAAGAATATCACCCGCTTCAAAGAGAAGATTTTGTCTCATAAGGGAGTGTTTTTATTCAAGCATTCTGCGCTATATATTATTTTTCGAAATCATGAAAACATATTTCTTTATTGATTGCAGTTAGTCATGCGATCAATTATGGTTTATATCAGTCATCCTTTTTTGTAACAACATACTTGATTTAACGAAATGAAATAAAAACAAATGCTCATGTTTTGAGATTTTTTGATTTTATTGTTTTTTGCTATTGGAAAAATATTTTATATGCACAGCATGTGTGTTAGTTGTTAATTAACACAATATGCTTGGATGCTGTGGTTGAGTGAATTCTTGCACGTGCATTTCATTATTAACAAGGGGGAGTCGTATGTTGTTACTTAAAATGTTTTTCTTTACAGTATCGTTAAATTTGGTAGAATGTGCCGCAAGTGGCGCAATGCTCCAATTGGATTTTAATGATTTGAAAAAAGCGACACAAACAATTCAGGCAAGCGTAGAATCCGTGTATCCCCAACTGCGAAAGGTTGATGTAGCGTTTCAAGATGCAGCAGAGGTTCTCAGCTCTCTTTTGGATGAGTGTGGAGAGAGGTTGAGGAGTCAGAAGAAAACAAATAAAGAATTACATCCAGAGGTGAGGCTTAACGCTAAGAAGAATTTTTGGCTTGATCGTTATACTGAGTTTTGGTATTGTGAGATTATCTCTCGCTTGTTTCTTTCGTACACTGGCCAGCACTGTAGCACTGCCGGATCTGTGGAGAAGGATCTTTTCTTTGAGAAGTGTAAGGTTGAGTCCGCCTTTGAAGAAAAACGATTTCTTCCTACTCCCGCAGCGCAGCTTTTGCTGCACACAACTGATAAACATTGTCACCTATTATGGGATGTCTACGCAAAGTTTTTAATGCTCTGTCAGCATTATGATTGTGTGGATGTGAGGATGGAGCATGCAGTCTTAAAACAGGATAGTAGGTGGAGTGCACAGCTGAAAGGCTTATGCTCAAAGAAGTTTGCATACTCAAGCGATGCTTCATGCCCCAAGATCTTTGCAAAATTAGGAGGGTGTATAAGTTTGGAGCTTCCTTTTATCGAACAAAAGCCAATTGATGCAAGAGGTGGTGGATTGAGCCGAATTTGCGCAGATTCAAGGCCAGGTTCGTGTATGAACGAATTTTATAAGGAAATGATTTCTGTCTCCTCAGGCCAGGAAGATTATCGTAAAAAAAATCCACTCTACGGCATAAAAAGTGCCGACAGTTATCAGGAAGAAGATGAAGATTGCGATGGGGATTCTGAACATTCTTCTGCTTCTTCTACTTCTACCGCGCGCTTCACTCAAGAAGATGCGTGTGATTCAAAATTTGGTGTGAAAAAGATGGACGGAGTAACATTTTATAATAAAGTTCGTGTTTTTGTGAGAGAGGAGAGCATGGCGCAAGTCGCTGATATGTGGGCTCATTGGGTGCCTATGACATTGAAAAATGGACATTTGATGATTCCTTCTGGTCGGATTAAGTCGCCAAAAGGGTGCATACACTCGTATGAATGGGGATCGCATGATTGTGGATTTGAGCGCCTCAGTGATTCAGCAGCCACAAGGTGAATTCATCAATCTTCCACCCTTGCGGAGTTGTGAGACTGTTGTTTGAAAAATGTGCTGTGTTAACAAAAAAGTGATTTAGTGGAAAATTTTTGTTAATTAATTGCAGGGCGTTTGCGCTCCACAAAGGCGCGACTAGATCTTTGAAGGTTTGGGAGAGAGCGAGGCTTGCTTTTTTTTGGTAAGATCCATAGTGTGGCATATGCCTGAAAAATATATGGTTTGGAGGAATATGAGCTAACACTGACTCGCATTCCTCCAAAATAAAAGCTACAGGCTTGCTCTGTTTGAGGTGTTTGCTCAAAAGGTGTAGAACTGGCATTATGGGAGATGGTGGCGCAAAAGGAAGAAAGATTGCATACATACTTGATTCCGTTAGTAACGGTTGTGTAGAAGAATCCGCCATCTGTTCCCATGTTAATATGTTAAAAACAAAAGAATGTGCTGCTTGATTAACACCCTGTATTCTTAAGATAAAAGGTGCTTTTGTGGTAGGTGGACTCTGTAGAATAAGGTTGCTTTGTTGCCCAACGGATTGTTCAATGCTTTTGTAAACCGATTGATAAAAAAGTGCTGCTGATGCGTGATTGGATGTTATGCATGTGATGTGCGAATGGTTCTTGCTTAACAAATCTTCAGGCAACGTTTTGGCGCAGTATCCGCAGCATCGTGTGTAGGTGGTGGTGGCGCATTTTGGACATTTTTGCCCATGGCTGAGAATAGCTTTTTTTTCTTTAAAGATATGCGCTTGCGGTGTGGTGATACCCCAAATCTTTGTAAGTTTAGAGTTAGGGCGTTGAGCGCACTTTTGAGGTCCTGCGGCGCATTGCCAATGAAGTTTTTCATCACTGAGTGTAGAAAGGCAAAAAGGGCATAGAAATTTTTTCATTTTATAAAGACTCGCAGTATGTTGGAATGTGCTCACCATAATCATAATACCCCACTAAAGAGAATTGGTGGTGAGGGTTTGTGATTTGTGTGTGTAGTTTAATTGTTTTGCCCGCTACTAAAGAAATAATAGAAAACTCTTGAATGACTTTGATGGCCAAAGGGTTTATAGGTGGCGCCTCTGTAATAGCAAGCTTGATGTTGGAAAGTGTCTGGTTGGCGTGCACTTCCAGGCAGAGATGGTTGATTTTTCGCTTGAGGCGTATTCTTTTTCTGTAGGCTATGTGAATATTTGGTGCTGATTGTATGTGCAGCGGTGCATGTACTGGAATAGTGGAGCATGCAATGGTGGCGGCTGGCCAAACAGAGACAAAAGCTTTTTTTCCAGAATAAGGAATGATCACTTCATGTAATGCTCTATGACTATAGGCTGTGCAGTGAGCAATATGCGTTTTCTCCATATCTAAGATCGAGCGTGGGTGCCGGTCGCTGCGCCAAGTGATTAAACAAAAAGGAATGGGAGGTGTACATATAGGCCAAGGAAAAATCACTCGCAACAACTGATGGGATATGTAAGAAAAAGGCCACTTTGGGTTTGTGGGAAAGCTGACACCTTTAAACATGGCTTTTACAGCATCTTGTGTTTGCTGCGCAAGACCTTCATGCTTGGCAATAGTGCCAAAGTCTTTTTCACTCCACTGTGTGCGTAAATACTGTTGCTCACCTTCCAAGATGGCACGTTTGACGGGAATCCATTTTTTTGTGAGGTTGCTTCCTTTTTGCGCTGCCAGTGTAAGCTCTTTCCACAAACCAGAGGGTTCGCTAAACTGTGAGTCCCATAAATGAGCAATCGCAATGAAGTCTCTTTTTTTGAGCGCGTTTTCGAGGGTTGGTTTCAAGTCTCGTTTGCGCTTGAGAGTGGTGTAAATCTCTTGGACTGTTTGTGAGTTGTTTAAAATAGTGTGGCAAAAAGAAGAGTGTAGAATGCTTTTGTTCTGCTCTAGCAAAGATAAAATATTGTCTCTTTCGTTGGGGTGCGATGCGAGAATCGTGTTGATTTTATTAATGAGTAAACTATCATGAACAGCCTGGTCAATGTTTTGACGGTACGATGCAGGCATATTAATACTGCGCAGCATGGAATGATACTGAGTATTCATTGCTGCGAGCGTTTCTGAGTTTTGGTTGTGTAAGGCTTCCAGTAATTTCCTCCATATAGTGGAGACCGTTGCGGCACGTTTGCATTTTTCGGCAAGATCATGAATATGTTCTATCATGACGCCCTTCATGGTTAGTGCTTCTGTGATTTCTGTGATATTTTCTGCCACATAAGGATCTATGCTTCCAGCGTTCTCAAGGCGCGCGCATAGTGTGCGCAAGGTATTGAGTTCATCTTCATGCTTTGCAGTTGTCGATATGAGTTCTGGAAATGGAAAGGGGAGAGTGCGCAAGGAAGGAATGCCTTCCTTGCGTGCATAATCTTTCCAGAGGCTAATGATTTTTTCGTGAGAGTGCTCTTGAGGAGCAAGGCGTGAAAAATGTGCGTGAGCTCGAGAAAGCATCAAACAGGTTTGCAGCGCTTTCTTGCGCTCTTTGTCTAGTGGCAATGAACTTAAATAAGGGTGGTCGTGTATGAGCGCTGTGGTTTTTCTCCAATTCATATTTTTGAGTTCTTCAAGCAAATCGCGCAAATGGTTTGTTGTTGATGGGGAAGCAAAAGGATCCACAGAGGTTACCTTTTTGTAGGAGCACCACGTGCAGATTTCATTATGAGGTAGATAGAAGTGATGAATATTTTGTGGGCATGGCTCCATTTGTTGGAGTGCGTAAGAGCATGCCTCCGCCCACCAAGAGGCTTTGGGTCGTTGATGAGGGCTTGATGGGTGTGAAAATACTTTATGAAAACTTTCAACAATTTCTGGTGTCAAAATTGTGTAAGGGAGCGCAAACGCTGGTGCAGAGCGTGCTGTGGCTATCCATTGACCCTTCTTAACGTATTCAATGCGGTTGTGCGCTGGCGCGTTAGCAAACGGGTGGTAGCCAAGCAGTGTCAAATGAATGAGGACTGCAAGCGCAAAACAGTCATGCTGCTTTGTGAGGTTGCTGGATCGATTTGTGGACTCTGGCGAAGCAAAATCATCAGAGCGTACTAAGCACGGAAAGATTTGTTCTTTTGTGGTGATTTGCAAAGAGTCCATATCTACCCAAGAAACAAGAGCGTTTGAGTGAATCAGAAGATTGTCTGTCTTGATGTCGCCAATGATGTAATTTTGTGAGTGCAGCGCATCCAGAAGCTGTGCTGCGTTACGTGCAACAGTGTGCAAGTAATACCAGTTAAAAGAGGAGGCGTACTTAGATCGCAATTTGGGATGGTAGACCTGACTGAGTGTAAGGGTGCTGCTTATATAGGGCATTAAAAAACCGCAGCAAGTTCCTTTTTTGTTGAATAAACGTGCTGTGGGCCATGCAAAAGATACGCTGTTTTGCTTACTAAAAGGGTCATGTGGTGGATTGTCTATCATGTGTTGGAGCTTTTCTCCAATAGAGTTTTGCGGTTTATGATAGATTTTTGCGATTACGTCTTTTTGGCCGTGCACGTGCCACAACGTTCCTTCGCCACCGCGAGCAAACGTTTTTTCTAAGTTTAGGGGCAGCCCATTTTCCCGAAAAATAAGATTAGACTCATACATAAAACTAACCTAATTGTAACACGATTTGATCAATAACGATGGTGAGTGGTGCTGAAAAAATGCTAAAGCACAATAGAAACTGGCGCCTTATTTTTAAAGAGAGCTTTGAGCGTTTTTCTATGTATGGTTGTGTGGTAAATTGAAGCAGTAAGATTTCTATAAGATTAATTATTGTGAATATTCCAGAATTTGCCCAAAACCCAGAAAGTCGTTGCCCAGTTGTGTTGGTGTTGGATACATCAGCTTCTATGAAAGGAGCGCCTATTGATGCTTTGAATCGCGGAATTTCCCGTTTTAAGTATGATGTTGAACAAGATGCCATTGCTTCTATGCGTGTGGAAATTAGTATTGTGAGTTTTGGGTCATCGGTAGATGTTGTGCAAGATTTTGTGACCATTGATGACTTTTCTCCTCCTGTGCTTGAAGCTAGTGGTAAAACACCATTAGGGCAAGGTGTCAGAATGGGATTTCAGCAGCTTACGAGGCGCTGCTCTTTATTTAAAGAAGCGGGTGTTGGTTTTTATAGGCCTTGGATGTTTCTTGTGACAGATGGTGCGCCTACGGACGGCAATTTGTGGAAAGAGGTTGTGGAAGATGTGAGAGTGGCTGTGGAAGAGCAAAAGATGCTTTTTTTTACGGTTGGTGTGGAAGGCGCTGATTTGCGCATTTTGCGCGCTATTGCACCGAAAAGCAGCCCTCCTATACTGCTGCAAGATATGCGTTTTGAAGAGCTTTTTAGCTGGCTTTCTGTTTCTGTGTGTCAGATGTCGCGAAGTTCTGGAGGCGAAAATACGCTTTATAAGCTTCCGCCTGTTGATAATTGGGGTGTGCAACAGTGAACTACCGATTTGGTGGAGCCTGTGTACAAAAAGCGCCTGCCAAACGTTTCTTTTGCGAAGACCGAATCCTGGCGTCTTGTGATCATGGCACTTATTTTTTGTGTGTGTCGGATGGGCTGGGTTCTTGTGCACAAGGGCATATTGGTGCGTACTATGCGGTACGATTTTTTTCGGAGAGTGCCTGTGTGCGCTCTATCGTAAAATCTCATCACCCTGATCAAGAGTTTCAAAAAAAGATTATCAATTATCAAAAATTTCTCACACAGAAAGCCAAAAAATACCGCTGTGACATTAAGGATTTATCTAGCACGCTTGTGCTGGTTTTGGTCGGATCGTTTGGCGTTATGGGTTTTCGAGTGGGGGATGGCTTTGCTGTTGTGCGTTTTGAAAATTCAGATGTCTACCAAGCTCTTTTTGCAAGCAGCAAGGATGCTATGGATGTGACCAGTACGCTTTTGAGTAGTGATGTATCTGCTTCGTATTTCTCTTCTTTCGTGCGCCCAGAGTTCTGCTTTGTATCCAGTGATGGGCTTTATGGCTTAACGTTTGATGTTAAAGAAATGCTTCCATATCAAGCGTTTTTTCGCTCTTTTGAAGAAGGTGCTCGTGTGGCCAAGACCATTAATCCTTATGTGCAGAGAGTGTTGAGTGCTGCGAGCCAGAAGGATCCATCGGATGATAAAAGTGTTTTGGTGCTTTTGAGCCGATAGGTGTTGTGACAATTTGTTACGGTTGCGGATCATTTGGCAAAAAAAAAGGTGCAGAATTGCTCTGAGTGTTGGGAGCTGCTATAAGAATAGTAGGGAGTTTTGCGTATACGAGTGTGTGTGCGTGACATTACAAAGGGGGAGGCATGGCTGAAAGTACTCAACATAAGCTCGATAGAGTGCGCCCGCCAAGAGTACAAATCACATATGATTTGGAAGTTGGTGATGCGATAGAAATGCGCGAGTTGCCTTTCATTGTTGGAATTATGGCGGATTTGTCGGGAGACCGTGATCCAGAACAAACAATGAAAGCTGTAGCGGAGCGTAAGTTTGTAGAAATAGATCCAGATAATTTTTCTGACGTTATGGAGGACTTGAGTCCTCGATTGGCGTTACGTGTTAAAAACAAATTAACAGGTGCAGAAGATGATTCGCAGTTAAATGTTCTTTTGAATTTTAAGAGCATGGAAGACTTTGATCCTGTTGCTGTGATTAAACAAGTTCCTGCGATGGCGCAGTTGTTTGAAGCGCGCACAAAAATGCGTGATTTGCTTGCAAAATTAGATGGCAATGATGATCTTGAGCGAATGTTGCAAGACATTGTTGAAAACTCTGATATGCAGCAAGAAGTTCGTAAAAATTTAGAAGACGCTGTGAAAGCTGCTGGTTCTGATGGTGCTGCTGATGCTGGTGCAACGGCTTCTGCAGATGAAGATCCGAAGCCACAAGCAGAGTAGGGGGTGAGAGATGACTGATCAAAAGACAGAAAACACAGTTGCAGAGTCAGCAGATTCTCAGAGTTTGTTGGAACAAGTAATTTCCGGTGGACGTTTGGCGCGTGATGAAAGTCAAGCTGTTTACGCACGTAGTATGGTGGGGGAATTTGTTGAGCAAATTCTTGCTGAGGGTGGCTCTATTAAAACCGATACTGTTATGTTTATTAATAATAGAATTGATGAAATAGATAAACTTTTAAGCGCCCAGCTCGATGAGATCTTGCACGCAGACTCTTTTCAGAAATTGGAGGCTTCATGGCGCGGTATGCACTATTTGGTGTCCAAAACAGAAACAAGTACGAAGCTTAAGCTAAGACTTTTGAACATATCAAAAGATGAGCTACGCAAAGATCTTGAAAAAGCTGTGGAATTTGACCAAAGCAATCTCTTTAAAAAAGTTTATGAAGAAGAGTATGGAACGTTTGGTGGTAACCCGTTCTCATGCTTGCTTGCAGATTATGAATTTTCTGGAAACGCACCGGATATGTCTCTGCTTACTAAGCTTTCCAACGTTGCAGCAGCGGCTCACGCCCCTGTGGTAACAGCGGCGCACCCAGCATTATTTGATTTGGATGATTTTGCTTCTTTGGGGCGTCCTCGTGATTTGGCAAAGATATTTGAAGGTACAGATAAAGCGCGTTGGAGATCTTTCCGTGAAACAGAAGATTCGCGCTACGTTGTTCTGACACTTCCAAGAGTGTTAATGCGTCTTCCTTATGGAGAAGAAACGCTTCCTGTAGAAGGTTTGAATTATGAAGAGAGTGTGAACGGCCCAAGCTTGAAGACATTCTTGTGGGGTAACCCTTCTTACACGTTGATGCAAAGAATTACAAACGCGTTTGCGTTGTATGGATGGACGGCCGCTATTCGTGGTGTTGAGGGTGGAGGTTTGGTTGAAGATTTGCCGGCTTACACCTTTAAAACAACCGATGGAGATTTGGCTTTGAAATGTCCAACGCAAATCGCCATTACGGATAGGCGTGAGAAAGAGCTTAGTGACTTAGGATTTTTATCTCTTTGCCACTGCAAAGGCACCGATCGTGCCGCATTTTTTGGTGCACAAACGACTCAAAAGCCGCGTAAATTTAACACACCGCAAGCCAATGCTAATGCTAACGTTTCAGCGCGTATACCTTACCTTTTGGCGGCGTCACGCTTTGCGCACTACTTGAAAGTCATTATGCGTGATAAAGTCGGATCGTTTATGACGAGAGATCAAATTCAACGCTACCTGCAAACATGGATTGCAGAATATGTTGTGCTGAACGATGATGCGCCGCAGAACCTAAAGGCGCGCTATCCTTTACGTGAAGCACGTGTTGATGTTTTTGAGGTGGATGGAGATCCTGGTAAATTCAGGGCAAACGTTTTCTTGCGTCCGCACTTCCAATTAGAAGAGCTAACCGCATCGTTGCGCCTTGTTGCAGAGTTGCCAACGCCCGCCAAATAGGAGATAGACTATGAGTATTCGTAATACAGTAATACCGACGGGTGATTCCCATCAACGCGAAACCTATATGCGTGCAGAGGGCATGATTGAAGGTAGTGTGAAAGTTAATAAGCCTGGCGTAGACATGTCAAAATGTGCTCAGATTTTAGCGTTTCCGGTGATTTCTAGTCATAGCCGAGCGGAGGCAGTCGCAGCAGGTGGCTCTATTGCTGGTGCTACGGGAATGGATGAGCTCACTGTTGTGCTTCCTTTTGATAAAGCGGCCATTCGTGCCTTTAATACGTTTTCATCTGCAAAATGTATACCTACTATGGATTTTTGGGAGGTAGGTGAGCAAGGAGGTCAGCCTGCCATATTGCGTCAATTAACATGCACGCAGGTTTTGGTGTCAGGAGTGGTGACGTATTTTGACTTTAGATACGCAAAGATCTATCCAGAGTGTTTGTTTATGCGCTTAACTTTTCAAATAACAGAAATGAATTTTGCTAAGACGCAATTTGCTTTAGATACGTTTGCTCCCGCTGGATCTAACGTTTCTTCGCAAAGTAATGTTAAGCAAGAAAGCAGCAGTTAAGAGTGATAATCGGAGATAAATTATGTCAGCTCAACTAACAACCAATTGTATTTTGCATATTCCAGAGATCGCAGGATCTGTCTCTTTGGAAGGTCTGTCTGCCTACGCGGCTTCTCATACAGTTTATCAGTATTCTATGGGGCAAACGCGTGAGGTTAGCCAAGGACAGACAGGTTTACATATCTCATCTGGTCGTGTTGATACGACACTTTTTGGTGTTTTTATTAATGACCATGATAATACCAATATCTTGCAAAACAAGCTGGCAACGCGTGAGGTTCTGCCTGTTGTGAAAGTTGTGAGTGTGCGTCACGTTCAAGGAAATAACCAAATTGCTGCTGTGATGACTATGCGAAGCGCTGTGGTTACCACTTTATCGCAAGGTGTTGAGTTTCCCTCAGAGCCTTTTGTGCACGAAGACGTCAACGTTGCCTTTGAATCGAGACAAAAACTAGCCATGCCTGCAGAGGGTGATTTTACACCATTAGAGCGCCAATTGCCAGCACGTGCTGTGTACATAGGGTTTACCTTTGTGCAGCTTGAATTAGAGTATATGCCTACAGCTCTAGCAGGTGAACAAACAGGACGTGAAGCAGCTGCATTTAACTGGCAGGGCAATGCAATGGTGCAGGTTTAAGAATAATGAGTGAACATGACCGCTCAGGAGGTCGCGTTCTTCTGTTTGATAAGCTGACTGATGATTCTCCAAGTATAAAAGAAGAATCACCGATTTTGCAAAACTACTCACGAGAGGGGTTTCTGCTTTCTGTGCAACAGGAAGTAGAGGCCCTTCTTAATTATCGCTGTAAAGCTAATGCGGAAGAATATAAGAACTTGACTAATACGCCGTACGGATTTCCAGACTTGTTTGGTTTGTTAGATCAAGCGATGAGAAGCAAAGGAACAGATTATCAATTACGTTCTGTTTGCAGCATGATAAAAAAGGCTATTGTTCGATTTGAGCCTCGCTTTTCTTCTGTTCAGGTTAGTGCAAAAAAAGAGCACCCTGACTTTGGTTATGTTGTCGAAATTAGTGGCACAGTGATGATAGGAGAAGAAGAGGAAAGCCTACGGTTTCCCTTGAATGTTTCTTCTTCTGTAGTGAAAGTGGCTTTAGAGGAAGGTTCGTTGTATAACAAAAGAAAGCCAGGACTAATCTGGCAACAAGGTAAAGAAGGAAATGGGATTGATAAGGTATGAAGGATAAAGAGCGCCATTTGTTTTATTATCAAAGAGAGCTGTCTTTCTTGCGAGAGATGGGGGCAGTTTTTGCAGAGCAACATCCCAAGATTGCTAAGCGTCTTGGACTTTCAAAAGGACAGGCTTCTGATCCTCATGTCGAAAGACTTATAGAGTCTTTTGCTTTTTTAACTTCGTATATACAAAAAGACTTGGATGGTCAGTTTCCAAGGCTTTCTAGCTCATTACTTGATACCATCATGCCGATTTTAACCCGCCCTATTCCTTCTATGGGTATTGCGGAATTTGCACTTGATACTGCGCAAAAAATGACATCTGGGCAAATATTACCAGCTAAAACGCCTGTTTACACAGAGAGCGCTGATGTCACACAAAATTTACGTTTTCATACAACAGAGCCCATTCATTTTAATCCCATTCAAATCACCTCTGTGTCTATCACATCACTGCGCAAATATAGCGAGTTCTCTCGCTATAAGTCAGGACAAGGCTTGCTAGTGACGCTCAAAAGCTTGGCTGGTTCTTTTGCACAGCTTGCAATACCTTCTGTGCGCTTTTTCTTAAATATGCAGCGTAACCAAAGTTTAGCGCTTTATAGCTATATTATGCGTGCAAAAGAGCCTATTGCTGTTTTGCAAGAGAAAATCCCGCACATTTATCCAGGTTTCATACCTCAGCCAGTAGGCATGAAACAAGAATCTCTGATGCTTCCTTCCGATACAGCGCAGATAGGGTATGCGCTCTTGCAAGAATACTTTTGTTTGCCAGAGAAATTCTTGTTTGTGGATATTCCTTTGCCAAAGGCGCTGGACTCCGATGAAATCACTGTAATGATTCCTCTTGCTACAGCTGAAAGCTTAACCGAATATCATTTTTCTGCTAACAGCTTGTTGCTGCACTGCACGCCTATTGTCAATTTATTTGAAAAAATAACTGAACCTTTGTCTTTTGATCACAAAAAAGTAGAGTACCGATTAATACCTGATCGCAAAAGACAAAAATCCACAGAAATTTATAGCATTCATAATTTATACACTGCGCGATCTATGGGAGAAAAAGAAAAAGTTATTTCTCCTTATTTTTCCTATAATCATGAGCACTTGACTGCACAAAACACTATGTTTTGGAATGCGCGTCGTGTTGCAGCAGGGAGAGGATACAGGGGCACAAATATGTATATTTCTTTTGTGGACAAAGATGCTTCACCTTTGAGCCATATACAAGAAACGGTTTATGCGCGCACGCTTTGTACCAACAGAGGGTTGGCGGCAGATATTCAACCAGGTACGCAATTTTACAGTGATGTTGCCACGCCTGCAGCCACCATTATGCCTGTTATGGAAATGACGGAACCTCTTTACCCGTCATTGGATGGTATTAACCAATGGAAGCTTATTTCTATGCTTGCTACTAGCTACACCGAGTTTTCCACAGCGGAAGAAGGTGTTGATCGCCTTAAAAACCTTCTGACGATGTTGTCAGAAAAAACACTTGCTGAAAACCAATCAGAAATTCAAAGTGTACTGCGCTTACAAGTGGATCCCTGTATTCGTCGTTTTCAAAGACACAAAGAGTGGGCAGGGTTTTATAACGGCAACCATGTGAAATTGCACGTTGATGAGCACACAATCAGCGCAGAGCAACTATATTTGCTGCTTTCTATTTTAAGTGAGTTCTTTGCAACGCAAACGCATATGCATGCTTTTAGTATGCTTTCTGTTTCTAGTAATGTTCGTGAAGGGGTATGGCACACATGGCAACCAAGAGCCGGCGAAGCACAGACGCTTTAAACAATAAAGTATTGCGCGATGTTGTCGTCTCGCAAGGTTCAGAATTTGATTTTCATGCGCTAGTGAAACTTCTGGAGCAATTTTACACAGAAAATGGCACTCCTGTTGGAGAAGGAGCATCCCCTTATAAGGAGGTAGCACGATTTAGGGCGCTTGTGTCACTAGAATTTCCGCAATCTGATGTGAGCAAAGCTATTCTTCCTGATGATGGTAACTATGTTCCACCTCTCGTGGAATCTAACTTTATGGGTCTTGCCGGACTACAGGGACCTCTTCCCACGCCTTACACGCAGCGTGTGCTGGATGCAACCGCATCGCATAATACCGCTATGCGTGATTTTCTTGATATTTTTAACCATAGACTGCTGTCGCTTCTTCACCGTGTGCGCAAATCCTACTGGGTTGGTGTAAGCTCCTCTTTTCCAGAGCATACACAAATAGGAAACGTTTTGGCTGCCTTCATTGGCCAAAACAGCTGGATTAATGAGCATGACCTTCCTTTGCGAAGCGTTTTGGCTATGGCCCTATGTTTTTGGCAAAAACCACGAAGCGCTGATCAGTTGCGTCTTGTTTTGTCTGTATTTTTGCGCACACAGGTGCATATTGATGTTTTGCAGGGAAGATGGCAAATCATACCGCAAGAAGATCAAACGATGCTGGGCACTCACGGAAGGTTTCAGAAATTGGGGCAAAGTGCAGTGATGGGAAGAAGGTTCTGGGATGTCACTCAGCAGTTTACCGTTGTGGTTGGTCCAATTCCTTTTTCTATGTATAAAACACTTTTGCGAGGTACTCCCTCGTATCAAGCCATTGTACACATATGTCGCGCGTTTGCAGGCAACAACAAACATGTTCGATTACATATTCTTTGGAGTCACAAAGAGCGCCAAAAAACACGATTAGGCGCAGGCGCAGCGCTGGGGTCAACGTCGTGGTTGTACGACTCACAATCTGTGGTATTCGATCAACAAACTATTATGACAGAAGGGGTCAGAATATGAGCATGAAACAATTGGTTGGGCGATTAAACCCATTGTGCAAAAAAGCACTAGAGGAAGCAGCTCACTTATGTGTTGCGCAAGGACACTACTCCATTGATGTCCCTCACATACTTACAAAAATTATGCTTGATCCTAAAAGCGATTTTTTCAATCTATGCGCGCATTATGGCCTTGATTGCGATAAATTAAAAGGAGATTTGGAACGATTGCTTAAACGTTATGAAAAAGGTAATAGCGCAACTCCTTCTCTTTCCCCTAACGTCTTGACACTTCTGGAACAAGCGTGGATGGTCACTTCTGTTGATTTGGGTGTCGAAAAAATACGATCAGGCGCCTTCTTATATGTATTGCTGGATGGAAAAGGCTTATTAGGGTGGTCAGCAGATAACCTCTCCTCGTTGGTATCTATACCAAGGCAGGAATTTCAAGGGGAATGGAAAAGGCTGCTTTCGCAAATGCCAGAATCGGAAAAAAAGACTACTGTCAGACCCCCTCAAAAAGAAGGTGATATCAGTGCAACTTACGCAACAGAATATCTTGAAAAATACACAACCAATCTAACGCAGCAAGCGCGTGATAAGAAACTTTCTCCAATATGGGGAAGAGAAAAGCAAGTGAGACAAGTGATAGATGTTTTAGCTCGCAGTCGTCAAAACAACCCTATCCTTGTAGGTGAAGCTGGTGTTGGTAAAACCGCTATTGTTGAAGGAATTGCTATGATGATTGAGCAAAAAGCTTTGCCGGACTTTTTGCAGAGTTGTGAGATATTTGTTCTGGATATAGGTTTATTAGAGGCTGGTGCTGGCGTACAAGGTGAATTTGAGGATAGGCTGAAAGGTGTGATTGCAGAAATACAAGCGCTTCCCTTTGAAGCTATTGTATTTATTGATGAAGCGCATATGCTTTTGGGTGGGGACAACAAAAAGCATGATGCCGCGAATTTGTTAAAACCTGCTCTTGCGCGTGGAGAGTTGCGCACCATTGCAGCCACAACATGGGAAGAGTATAAAAAGTATTTTGAAAAAGATCCTGCGCTAACAAGGCGATTTCAGGCAGTACAAGTGCCAGAGCCTTCGGACGAGGAGGCGTGCCAAATGCTGCGCGCTATGACCGTGTATTTAGAAGAAAAGCACAATGTCGTTATTTTAAGCGATGCGCTTGTAGCAGCTGTACAACTATCGCGAAGATATATTGGCGATAGACGCTTGCCTGATAAAGCAGTGAGTGTTTTAGATACAGCGTGTGCGCGTGTGAAACTTTCTCAAAAAATGGCGCCTCTAGCGCTTGAAGAGGCACAAAAGAAACGCGAATCTCTTATGAAAGAAGAGCAACACTTATTAAGAGACGAAAAAAGTGGCATAGAGTGCGCAAGTAGGATTGCTATGGTCAGAGGTGATCTTAAGAGTGTGGATACACTCATTGATACACTCTCGCAGCAATGGAGAAAAGAAAAAGCGCTTATTGCGGAACTGGAGCAGTCATACAAAGATGATAAGGGAGCAAAAGTGTTGCAAGGCATTAACAAAAAAATTGCTGATGTGCGCTCTAACGCAGAAGGGATGGTGTTTTCTTGGGTGTGTGCAGACATGGTGGCTTCTATTATTGCATCATGGACGGGTGTGCCGGTTGGCAAAATGCTGAAAGATGAATCTAAGGCCTTTTTAAATATTGCCCCCACGCTTGCAGAGCGTGTTATTGGACAAAAAGGTGCTGTGCAAGTCATAGCAGATACAATGATGGCGCACAAAGCACAGCTTGATGATCCGGATAAACCCTTGGGAGTATTCTTTTTGGTGGGGCCAAGTGGCGTAGGAAAAACAGAAACAGCTTTAGCGCTTGCGGAATATTTCTTTGGTGGATCGCATAACGCTATTGTCATTAATATGTCTGAGTACCAAGAGGCGCACACAGTATCGCTTTTGAAAGGTTCTCCTCCCGGGTATGTAGGATATGGTCAAGGGGGCGTGTTGACGGAAGCCGTGCGTCGCCAGCCTTATAGTGTGGTTTTGCTTGATGAAATTGAAAAAGCGCACCCAGATGTGATAGAGCTTTTTTATCAAGTGTTTGATAAAGGTGTTTTGGAAGATGGTTCTGGTGTGCGAGTGGACTTTAAAAATACGCTCATTATTATGACCTCTAACACAGCAACAGAAGCGATTGTGAAATTAGCGACAGCCAAAACGTCTGCGCATGATGTGGTTAAAGCTATTTATCCTGAACTGAAGAGCGTTTTTAAACCGGCGTTTTTAGGGCGTACATGTGTGGTGCCGTACTACCCTTTAACAAAAGAGGAGATGGACAGTATTGCATTGTTGAAGTGGACAAAAGTGGCAAACCGTATGCATCAACATCATAACGTCACAGTTAGTTTGGATAAAAGTGCTTATGAGCGCCTTGTGGAAGAGGGTGTGAGTGAAGATAGTGGTGCGCGGGCTATTGACGCATTGTTAAATCGCTTTGTTGTTCCTGAGCTTGCGCGCTTTATTTTAAAAAGCCAAGCGGCTGAAAAAGAGTTGAAACCTCTTGTGATTTCAGTTTTCAATCAAAAGTTCATTGTGAAGGAGGCGTGAATGGATACTTCGTTCATTCCATCATCACACGTATTTTTTGATTTATCAAATGTTGACGCAATTATGACAAAGTTATTCTCAAGTTGATAAAAATATCATATTGACTCAAAAATAGTGGAATTATGTTTTGTGTCATGTTAAATTTTCACATGTTAACCCTATATAATTATGTTGTTTCACGCTCTTTAAACTGGTTTATTTATAATGGTGAAGGTGTGGCCGAAAATGCGCGAGATAGATTGCGTCGCTTGTTAGAAAGTTTAGGCCAAAAAGTGCAAACGATTACCGCGAAAGAAGTAGAAGAAGGTTCCTGGAGAAAAGAAGCTCAGGTGTTTGTGATTCCAGGAGGGCAGTCCCGTATATTTGGACATCATCTCCAAGGAAAAGCCAATGATAACCTTAGAGCATTTGTTGCAGATGGAGGCAATTATCTTGGTATCTGTGGTGGCGCTTATTACGCTTCTCGCTTATCTCAGTTTAATTTTTCCTCTCTGTACGCTCAAGAGCACAAAGAATGCACAGAGAGTGCTATTAAAGAAAAAAGCACACCGATAGAACGTGAAATGTTTTTCTTTCACGGCCAATCTTCAGGCCCTTTTACAAGTGATGACGATGTTTTGCTTGCAGTGCAGGAGGCTGCCAATTTGCCTTTTGATAAATTTGTATGTCCTATTAGAGGAGGAGGCCTTTTGTCTGAAGATCAAGTGGTGCCAAAGCCTTGCAGCAAAGCCCAGGTGTTGGCAAGATTTCCTACTGGGGATGCAGCTATTGTGAGTGGGTCTTATGGCCATGGTCTTTATCTCTTGTCTGGACCTCATGTGGAGTTTATAGAAGGGTTGGATGCTCTGGAAATGCGCGTTAAAAGTGGCGTGTCGGATGATGATCTTTTTTCTTCTGATCCAGGTCGGCAGTACACATTTTTCATAACAATGTTTTTGTTACCCTTTATAAACTCTTGTGTGCGAAAGGCAAGTCATAAGGCAACTCATACAACATAGCTATTGATTGTATGCCTTTTTGCATATGCATATTGCTTGATCATAATCAAAATTTAAAGAATTGAAAAGTGATTATTACTGTATTGCCTCTGCTTTTATCACTTGCAGCATTTTCTGCGATAGAGCTTCATGATAATTCATTATTATGGAGCGATGTTTGCCCACCTAAGTGTTGTTGGACAATTTATAAAGACAAAGGCGTTTGGCCTCAATCTCATAATGATTTAGAGAAAACCTTAACAATTTTTGATCAAAATGTGCAAAGCATTAATGCAGAAGAAGTTGCGCAAGGCAATTGGCAAAGCAAAACAAAAGTCTTTGTGATGCCAGGTGGGCAGGCAACAGAATTTCAAGAACGGTTGCGCGGCGCTGCAAATCAGGAAATTAAAAGATTTGTTGCGGACGGAGGAAGCTATCTTGGAATTTGTGGTGGAGCCTACTATGTCTCCTCTTTTTCGCAGTTTGATTTTTCGATCATCAAGGCTGCATTGTGTACTGAAGAAAGCACAATGTTGAGAGTACGTCGTGAGCTATCGTTTTTTCAAGGAAAGTGTCAGGGACCAGTTACGCCCTGTAGACAGGTGGTTGTTTGTGCGCAAGGCAAAAAAATTCGATTTCCGTTCAATGGAGGAGGATCTTTTATTGAAGATGAGCATGTTCTTCCCCCTTATAAACCTTGCTCAGTGCTGGCAAAGTTTAATGATCAAAGCGCTGCTATCATTCGAGGCTTATATGGTAAAGGGTTATACATTTTGTCTGCGCCTCATATTGAAGACCTAACGCTTCTTGAGCCGCGTAGCGGTAGTGATTCGGATCATGAAGCCTTTTTAAAAGAACAGGTGATTATTCCTTTGACGCAATTTAGCTTGATGCCATCTTAAATGTTAAAAAAACACTCTTTCATTTCAACAGTACTATTTTCTCTATAATGTTGATCTTTTTCTCAAATGATAGAGGGTTGCTTTAGCAAAAAGAGAGATGTTGCGTCATGTCTCAATCACTCTTTCTAGAGATAGGGTTTCATCACACTTATTGTTGTATCAGATCTGCTTTCAAGATACCTTCTTTCCAGGAGGTCTGAAGTGACTATGAGAAAATTATTATTGTTTTTTGTTTCTACTTCATTATTGTGTGCTGCATTAGGTAGTAAGGGACGATTGTTTTTATCCGCGTTTGAGGAAGGATTACCACTGAAAATAGTGTTAAGCAACCTGCGAGCAACGATCTTGCACTCATATCCAGGTGAGCCATCGTATACATTGCGGGAAGAGATCAAAATAAGCGGATCCACGCTGCTTATGCTTGGTAGAACGGCATCATGGAATGCACGTTTCACCTATCCAAATTCCGATATTCTTGATACTTGTAAGCATTTACCAAAAAACTTGCCGACAGAGTGTCATGAGCGTCAGGAGTATCTCTTTCCAGGGTCTGTGCTTGTTCCTGCTTCAGAAAGTTCATCATTTTCTTTTGAAGAACACACTTTTAAAGAAGAGGTGTTGCAACGCTTGGTCAGATTCATGGTGCCGGATGATTCTAAAGAAAATTCTGTCAATTGGGGTTTTGTTAACTATGAACATATTCCTGGTTGCACTGTTCTGGCGCGTTTTGAAAATGGTGTAGCGTCTGCAATATCTATGCCATGCGGTAGGGGGCGCATTGTGAGCGCTAACTTACCTTTGGGTGGAAAAATTTATAGGAAAAAATTGACTACTCTTGGTTCTCAAATATCGGATTTTGAAAGGTCTAGCTATGATGCGATTTTGAGGCAATTTTATGCACCTCTCCGTTCTGTTGAGCCTAAGCCTTTTCGTGTTAAGAGAAAACATTGCAGGGGATACTATAATCCTTAAGAAAAAATATTGCCGGCGATTTTATACACCTATTCGTTCTGTCATGCAGCATTAACGACCGTGAAAAAAGTCCAGATAATTCTGGACTTTTTTTTATTCTAGCTAGCGATATGCTTTTATACATCTATAGAAGATTTTATCACATTTATTGTTGTATAGGCGCTGGTTTCAGGATACCCTCTTTTCAGGAGGTTTTAAGTGACTATTAAAAGATTGCTATTGTTTTTTGTTTCCACTTCATTGTTGTTTGGTGCAGCATTTAATGCGGGAAAATTGTTATTAAGCGCGTGTGAGGAAGGATTGTTGTTGCGGAGCGTTTTACGCCAAATGCCAGTGACTACGTTGCACTCATTTCCAGGTGAGCCATCGTATACATTGAAGCAAGAGGTCAAAAAAAGCGGGGACACGCTTCTTATGTTGGGTAGAACAGCATCATGGAATGCACGCTTCACCTATCCAAACTCCACTATGCTTGATACTTGTAAGCATTTGCCAAAAAATTTACCGATAGAGTGTCATGAGTGTCAGGATTATCTCTTTCCGGGGTCTGTGCTTGTTCCTGCTTCAGAGAGTTCATCGTTTTCTTTTGAAGCAAACGCTTTTGAAGAAGATGTGTTGCTACGTGTGGTAAGATTTATGCCACCTGATGATTCTAAAGAAAGTGCGGTGAATTTTGGTTTTATCAACTATGAACACATTCCTAACTGTACTGTTCTTGCGCGTTATTCAAATGGTGTAGCGTCTGCAATATCTGTGCCATGCGGCAGAGGGCGTATTGTGAGCGCCAGCTTACCTTTGGATGGCCAAGTTTATATGCAACAGCCGACAACTCTGGGTGCTAAAATATTAGATTTTGAAAGATCGAGCCATTATGCGCTTTTGCAGCAACTTTATGCGCCTCTCCGTTCTGCTGATCCTCAGCCTTTTCATGTTAAGAGAAAATATTGCAGGCAATTTTATACACCTATGCGTTCTGTCATGTAGTATTCACTATCGTGAAAAAAGACCAGATAATTCTGGGCTTTTTTTGCATTCTAGCTATAGATATTTTTTTATACATCTAGAGAGCATTTTATCACATTTTGTTGTATAGGCGCTGGTTTTCGGATACTCTCTTTTCAGGAGGTCTTAATTGACTATGAAAAGATTAGTATTGTTTTTTGTTTCCACTTCATTGTTGTTTGGTGCAGCATTTAATGCGGGAAAATTGTTATTAAGCATGTGTGAAGAAGCACTAACAATGCGGGGCGCTTTATGCAAAGTGCGTGCAGCGAATTTGAGATCATATAGTACGAAAAAATTGTTTTTAAACGCGTTTAAGGAAGCCGAGCCACTGCGGCGCGATTTATCCAAAATGCGAGTAATGATGTTGCAATCATCTCCAAGTGAGCCATTGCATGAATTGGAGCGAGAGATCTCAGTAAGCGGACACACGCTGCTTATGTTGGGTAGAACGGCAATGTGGAAAACACGTTTTAACCATATCAATTCCTTTATATTGGATACTTGTAATGATTTACCAAAAGACGCGCGGATAGAGTGTCATGTGCGTGAGAATCATTTCTTTTCGGGGACTGTGATTGCTCCTGCCTCAGAGAGTTCATCATTTTCTTTTGAAGCAAACGCTTTTGAAGAAGAGGTGTTTCTACCTAAGGTGAGATTCATGTTGCCTTCCGATTATGAAGAAAGTGCGGTGAATTTTGGTTTTATCAACTATGAACACATGCCTGGCTGCACTCCTGCCTGCACTGTTCTTGCGCGTTATTCAAATGGTGTAGCGTCTGCAATATCTATTCCATGTGGCAAAGGGCGCATTGTGCTTGCCAGTTTACCTTTGTATGGAGAAGTGTCTGTGAGTACACTAACAGCTTTGGGTGATAAAAAAGAAGATTTTGTAAGTTCTTGCCGTGATGCGATTTTGAAGCAACTTTATGCACCTCTCCGTTCTGTCGAGAATCCTCGAACATACCAACAATTCTTGATGTTGAGGGATAAGAAGATTGTGTAAGTTCTTGCCGTGGTGCGATTTTTCAGCCACTTTATGCACCTCTCCGTTCTGTTGAGACTAAGCCTTTTCATGTTAAGAGGCAATATTGTAGGCAATTTTATACACCTATGCGTTCTATCATGTAGTATTCACTATCGTGAAAAAAGCCCAGATAATTCTGGGATTTTTTTTTGCATGCTAGCTAGCGAGAGGTTTTTATACATCTATAGAGGATTTCATCACATTTATTGTTGTATAAGCGCTGGTTTCAGGCTACCCTCTTTTCAGGAGGTCTTAATTGACTATGAAAAGATTATTATTGTTTTTTGTTTCCACTTCATTGTTGTTTGGTGCAGCATTTAATGCGGGAAAATTGTTATTAAACACGTGTGAAGAAGCGCTACAAATGCGGGTCGCTTTATGCAAAGTGCGTGGAGCGAATTTGAGATCATATAGTACGGAAAAATTGTTTTTAAACGCGTTTAAGGAAGCCGAGCCACTGCAGCGCTCTTTATCCAAAATGCGAGTAGTGATGTTGAAATCATATTCAAGTGAGCCATTGCATGAATTGGAGCAAGAGATCTCAGCCAGTGGACACACGCTGCTTATGTTGGGTAAAACGGCAATGTGGAAAACACGTTGTAACTATATCACTTCCTCTATATTGAATACTCGTAATTATTCACCAAAAGATGAGCAGATAGAGTATCATGTGCGTGAGAATCATTTCTTTTCGGGGTCTGTGCTTGCGCCTGCCTCAGAGAGTTCATCATTTTCTTTTGAAGCAAACGCTTTTGAAGAAGAGGTGTTACTACCTAAGGTAGTCTTCACGTTGCCTTCCGATTCTGAAGAAAAAGCTGTAAATTTTGGTTTTATCAACTATGAACACATTCCTGGTTGCACTGTTCTTGCGCGTTATTTAAATGGTGTATCGTCTGCAATATCTATTCCATGTGGCAAAGGGCGCATTGTGCTTGCTAGTTTACCTTTGTATGGAGAAGTGTCTGTGAAAATACCAACAACTCTGGGTGTTGAAGCATCAGATTTTGTAAAGTCTTGCCGTGGTGCGATTTTGCAGCAACTTTATGCACCTCTCCGTTCTGTTGATCCTGTCGATTCTATAGAGACTCCTCAAGCAAATAGTCATGTTAAGAAAAAGCCTTTTGGGCAATTTTCGTCACCTGTACATTCTGCCGCTGTCTATGCTGCCAACCGTTTTGCTATGCGGGATTCACTGTAATCAAAATCCCAGATCATACTGTAAAAAAAAGCCCAGATCATTCTGGGCTTTTTTAATCATTTTTTTCCAAAAATTTGTCATTCACAGTGTTTATATCTGTGTTGTTGTATAAGTAGTGTAAGTGAGTTATACGCTCCAACACTAGGTATTATGCATTTATGGTTTTATCAATTATCACACCACTGTTTTTACGTGTTATAAAAATAGTGTAGTGTCTGCAATGTCTATGCCATATGGAAACGAGTGCTTTGTGTTCGCCAACTTACCTTTAGATGAAGGATGCAGCGGTTTATAGAGCAATGCTGACGCTCATGTATTTTGCATCATTATGTTTTGCAGAGTCTAGCTATGCAGATCTTTTTTTGATCAATTAGATTGAGTAAGGAGGTTATATGTTTTTATTATTGTTTTTAATATCTTCATTACTTGTAGGATTAGAAGAGAAAAAAGCTTCACTGTGTTCTCATTCAGTCCTTCCAAGTATAGAAGCAGAAATAGATGCTCAAAGAGGAGGTCGCGTGACCCTTCCGTTGCCGACTCACAAAAGGGGTGGGCAAGAGATCCAAAGTTCATTGTGTTTTCATTCAGTCCTTCCAAGTATAGAAGCAGGAATAGATGATCAAAGAGGAAGTGGAGTGACCCTTCCGTTTCTGATTCACAAAAGGGGTGGGCAAGAGGTCCAAAGTTCATTGTCTTTTCATTCAGTCCTTCCCAGTATAAAAGCAGGTGATCAAATGGCAAGATTATCCAGAATTCCTTTTCCAGAGACTGGTGAAGATAATACGGTTTTAAGTGCTGATCTGCAAAATGTGGAAAACCAAGTGATATGGAAAGAGAAATGTGATATTTTTTATCGCAAATGCGGTCGTGACGCGGACTTGATTGCAAAACAAAGGAAATATTTATGAAGCTTATGGAGAGTTACAAGAAAGAGTGCGTTTTATTTTCGCATATCCTGCAAAAGTTCCAAATGAAGTGTCGAGTTGGTATAGCTTTTTAACAATTTACAAATTGTTACAATCGCGCAAATAAGTATTTTCTGCACATTAATATTATGTCTTGTCATAAATTTAAAAATTTTATAAAATACAAAAGACACATGTATTTATTCTTAATATTAATTTCTATGCCACTGATAGGTGCAGAACTTAGAAGCATTGTGGAGGGGGATGTTCCACATCTTTATCCACAGATAAAGGCATCATTTGCGTTGATTCCATATGATCAACGCGCACTTTCTCATCACATAGAGCGCCCTGTGTGCCCATCTCGTTTTTCAGTGGGGTGTTCCCAGGAAAATAAGAAGCGTTTGCGAGAAAAATCTCGCGCCAAATCGGATCAATGTGCTCTTTTGGAAAAGGATGATGCGGAAGATGCGATAGCGCAGAATTTTCTGTCGAATCTGTCGAAAGTGACACCTCGTTTAAAAAGGGCAATTCCTGATGAAGATACCAATCCTGATAAACCTGTGCATATATCTCGTTTGCTAGTGGATCCCTCCCAGAATAAAGAAGAAGCTTTTGAGCGAGATGCAGGAGTCTGCCAATCCCGTCTTGGGGCAAAGTGCAAGCGTTTGGAAGATCAATATGATTTGTCCGGTCTGAAAAATTGGACAAAGGTATCGTTGTTTCAGAAGCAAGAGCTTTTGCGAGAAGAATATCGTGCCAAACAGGCGCAATGTGCTCTTTTGAAAAGTGATGATGAGGTAGAGGTGAAGCGCAAGCAAAAGGAATCTTTATTGATAAATGAAGATTTTTTAAAAAAGCAAGACATGTTGAAGGCGCAAGATGAGAGAATTCAGAATCTTCGGCTGGCAGTGAAACTTCGTTTGAACAATGAACTGCTTGATGAAGAGCTCCGCCTTAAGGAAGAGAGAAATTTTAAACCTTATTATGATGAGGACCTTATTTTTGGCGATATTGATGAACTATAACTAAGAGAGTAATAGTTACCTCACGCTGTAAAAAAATCTTTGTTGGTGAGACCTTTTTCTAATAAATGTCGTTTAGAAAGAGATCGCTATTCAACCTATCAGCAGTGGACAAAAAAAATCAGACTTAGGAGGTAAGGTTTTACAGTATCCTGATTGGTATACTGCTTTCGAATTTTATGACTCCGAACTATCAAATCCCTTGTGTAGCAGCATTGTCCTCAGGTTTTAATTATGATGAGCATGCTTTTGGGCAATAACAGACAGAATAATCGCAAGTTTCATGCGACTTTTGTTTTTTTTACAATAATTGTGCACCTGTGTATGTGATAGAACATATTGCCATTTATTGAGTGATATGTTGAGTTTTCTATGTATCAATTAAGAAAATAATGTTTTGGCAAGAGGTACCCTCTGGAGTCGATGTCTTCCATTTTTCAGTATTAAAGGAAGTAAAAGTATCATGATCGCAAAGTTATGATATAGTGCTTTAAAGATAGAATAAGGTTTCAACAGATTGAGAGGAAGGTTGTATCAAAGTGCGATTGACTAGATATGGTGTGAGCTCAATCAGCTACCTTTTGTTTTGAAACGTTTGAGTTTTCTTTGCTTCTCAGCACTGCAATAAGCGTTGAAAGATATGAGGTCTTAAAGGAAGAAGTGTGTCTTGATGTTGTTAAAGATTAACAGAAATGGTTTTTAAAGGAGTGTGAAATGATATATTTAATTTTCATAATGTTGCCGGTTATTTTATTGGGAGCAATAAGCAATCCGCCGTT
>MPNG01000062.1 GCA_002238905.1 Alphaproteobacteria bacterium bin98
ACCATTAATGCGACGCAGCATGTCTGGAAGCTCCTCTGCGATATCTATTTTTTTTTCATTGGCAGAAGCATATATATATGGGAGATGGCTAACGAGGTCAATATTTGGATCAACACCTCTCATAACATAAGCTATAAAATGCCTATAGTTTGCTTGAATTCTAGATACATACGCAGAATGCGGAAGCGGAGATTGCAACACAGATTGGCTCACCACATCACTCTGCATAGGTGGAAAACACGGCTCCACAAACATATCATTCATTGATGAGGGCTCGTATATCTCAGAATACGGTTTCACAATACGCTCTTTTTGTAAAATAGCTTTTAATTCTGGCGAAAACCTTGCTGAATCTTCTTGTTTTGTATAAAGCCTATCAAGAGTACGCTTCTTTGAAGAGCGGTGTAACACCTGCGGGAAACATTTCAAAATTGATTCCAGATCCTCATGATCAACTTCAGGCACACATCGGCCAAAAGCAAGGGATATCTCTTCCTCGCCTCCACTCACCTTATCACTTTCCTCACGAAAAGTTTGTGCTAGTTTATCAGGATTTCTGACGCTCTCTTGGAACAGGGTAAACAAGATAATATCAATTTCTGTTTGCACCACAATGTCTGCACACGACTCGTAATCGGATTCAAGTAATTCACGGCATACTTGCAATACAATCGAATTTTCTACTGTAATACCATGCGGTTCGAGATTATCTTTCAAATCACTATATTGTCTTTTCGTGGAGTCGCTAGCTGTCAACCGAATAAGGCTCTCAGGACCTTTATCAGGTTGTAAGTCTTGATGTGCAGACGCCGGACACATCATATATTTCCACAAAGTCTCTTTTAGGCTTGATGAAAACCTGTTTGATACTACTGGATGTGCATAACGCTTCCGCGCCTTGGATATAGCTAAAGAGCGCTTGCGGATATGTGGAAAAGAAGATAAAAATGCCTCACGATCCCTAGGCTGAATCACAGGCACACATTTGCAAAAAGCATCCCACATAGCTTTCTGGCTCATATCTTTTCTCATATTCTGATCTGCCACACGAAAATCTTGAGAGAGTAAAAAAGGATGGTTTACGCTCTTTTGACTCAGAGTATACAAAATAATATTAATATCTGCTTGCACCTTGTCTATTACACCCTGAAAGAAAGCGGGTTGGGATAATACAGAGCATATGTACAGCATAAGCGAGTTGTCGACTGTAATATCATGTGGTTCGAGCTTATCTTTCAAAGTGCTATAGTTTCTTTGCGCAGCTACAACTGTCAACCAACCTGTATCCTCAGCAGCATCTGCATTGAAAATATACATAAATAGTGAAAATATAATAATATTAATCATCAATACCCTTTTCAGCAAATTATAATCTCATTCAAAAAATAATCTGTCCATTAAAAGTTTTGAAAACACTTCATCAACGCATAGATAACTTAACAAGGCAACAACCTGTGCAACTATTTTAGCAACTATAAGAAATCTGTTTTCATGGCGAACAATGCTCTCTATCTACCACTGAAAAATAACTGCCCTCATTTCTTCCAAGATACCAACGCATTATCAGATACGATTCTTAACCACACTCATCCACAAATTCTTAATCGCAAAGAGGATTTTTTTCCAGCGCAGAAACCTTTCTTCGCTGCACAAGGATTCACACAACTCCTCTGGCACTCATACACTCTAGTCATGAAATTTATTATTCAAAATCCCTCATGTCTCACTTATGCGGCATAATATTTCAATCAGTTTATAAGGTAGATTCTATCTTGCACCTGGCGCATCACCATCAGGAAACATAAGGTTGAAAAGAGCTCCCATGGTTCGTATTTTCCAATAATATTGATGCTCAGACATAATATCCTTCCACCTGTCGCTATAACTATTCTCATCTTCCACAGGAATCTTTGGATCGCGCGTACTTCTCGCTAATTCATGGCTATGATATGCTAAATTACTTCTCATATGATCCCCATAATTCTGAATATCGGTGCACTCTACCAATGCATAAAGCCACTGCGGAATATCCTTCTTACATGATATCCAAAGATAGTGGATCTTTTTTCTAGGATTTCTAAAAAATCCTAATGCATAAAACGCTTCATCACCTTTACGCTCCATAGCAAACGCCCATGCAAAAAGCGCAGCTAGATGAATCCTACGCATACAGGTATATTGAATATAGCGCTTTATTTGGTCAAGGCGTGCATAAACATTATGCAGACAAGCTTTACTTGCGTCCTCAGGTATATGCACCACCGTACAATAAAGACGATCAATTATCTTTGGCAGCTCTTCTACGATACGCACTTTTATTGCTGTTTCAGCATAACTCATATAGTTAGGTGCATTAAAAGCAAGCGTCGGCTTAACACCTCTGCACACATAGGCTAGAAGGTGCGGATCAACCGGATCCATAACAACACTCTTCATAGATGCATCATGACTCTTCAAAGCAGAATTCATCGGTTGTGAATATTGATGCGCATATTGCTGCATAAAAGCACAATTCATTCGATATTGATACTCAAAGTATCGCACAAAATGACAATCCATTGGTGGGGTCTCGCATATATCAGCGTGCAATCTTGGAATACGATCCTTTTGCCACAAAAGATGTTTTAGTGCTATCGAAAACCTGTCTGATCCTGCTCCTTCATAACGTATCTTAAGACTACTTACGATATCACATTGCTGCTGCACCTGAGGAAAACCAAACAAAATTTTGTCAATATCATTAGGCTGAAACTTAGGAACACATCGGCCAAGAGCATGACATATCATTGCCTCGTCTCTACCCACCTTAACATCCTCCTCACGAAAAATTGGAACTAGTGTATCAGCCTTTCTTGAGATCTCTTGGCTCAGGGTATACAGGATAGCATTAATATCTATTTTAACAAATATGTCTTCTTGCACAAAGATTGTTGAAAACCACACGTAATCCCATTCAACCAGTTCACGGCACACGCACAACATAACCGAGTTTTCGATTGTAATATCATCCCGTTCGAGATTAGTTTGCAAAATTCTATAATATCTTTGAGCCGCTTTACCTGTAAACCAATCAGCATTCTTAGGATCCTCAGACGCATATGTATTTGAAATACACATAAATAGTGAAAATATAAAAATATTAATCATAAAAATTTCTTTAGAACTATTGCATCTGGCGCATCACCCTTCGGAAATATACGGTTAAAAAGAGATCTCATGCCTTGATTTCTATAATTTCGCATATCCATAATCTGCTCCCACTTTGATATATAGCTTTGCAGATCTTCCGTCGGAATCTCGCTACAGCGCTCATCTTGCGCCTTTTGATGCCTAAGACATGTTTCGGAACTTCTCATCTCTTCCCCATAACCCTTAATATTGGTACACTCCATTAACGCATAAAGATAATTCGGTAGCTCAAGCCGCCATGATATCCAAAGATAGTGGATATCATGGAGATCATCTTGGAGAAATCCTAAGGCATAAAATGCTTCATCAGCTTTGCGCTCCATAACAAATGCCCATGCAAAAATCATGGCTTTCTCAAGATTATTCATCCATACAAGAGAGTTCTTTATGTACAAAAGGCGCGCGCGAACGTTATGCTCACAAGATCTTACTTCGTCCCCAGGTTTATTCTTCACCGTATAGGCAATACGATCAAGCATATTTGGCAGCTCCTCTTCAATCTCCACTTTTTTTCCGGCATAAGCATAAGCCACGTAGTCAGGCTCACCCGAATCAAGGCGCGGCTTATCACCTCTATACACATAGGCTCTAAGGTGCTCCAAGTACTGCTCTAAATCTGCATTTCGTAATTGAGGCGCACATCCCGGAGGCATCATCACACCACTCTGCATAGGTTGACCCCACTGCGGCACAAATGCATCATGCATTGGATTTGGATGTGGATGTTGAAACTGTGGTGGATACTGATGCTGTGGTGGATTTTGATACACACATCTCGGAGGCATCATCACACCACTCTGCATAGGTTGACCCCACTGCGGCACAAATGCATCATGCATTGGATTTGGATGTGGATGTTGAAACTGTGGTGGATACTGATGCTGTGGTGGATTTTGATACACA
>MPNG01000009.1 GCA_002238905.1 Alphaproteobacteria bacterium bin98
TACCCGTCTCGATTCTCTTGAGAAGGTAGTGTGGAGTGAAGAGGATTCAGCACTTGATCATTTTAAGAAGGCGAGCGCTTCAGAAAGATCTAAAATTGTAAAGAGTAAGATGCGTCTGCTATTATCTCAATCATCCGCTGCGAGAAGTCCAGAAGGTGAAGCGAATCAATATTTGAGAGTGAAAGAAGTACTAAAAAGTTTGAGTGCATTTTTTCGATATCTGTATCCTAGTTTGAACGCTGAATCTTTTACAAATGCTGAACAACCTGGGATTTGGGTGCAAACAGAGAAGGAATTTAAACCGCTGTCACAAGATGAGTTAGATCGTGCAGAAAATATGGAAAAAAGTTTTTTGTGTGTAAATAAAGTTTATAAATTTCAGCACAAGTTGCCGGGTGAGGATGAGTTGTCTATGATTTTGGGCATTGCGGTAATGCCAGTTTCTGAGTACTGCGAAAAGAGAGTAAGAAGTGAGCTACTTCTTGAAAGGCTTGAGGCTGAAATTAAGAAATGTGCTAAACCTGGTGAATCTGGCATGCTGAAAAAAGAAATGAATCTTTTGTTTCAGATAGGTATTTTATTCCCTCATTTTGAGGAAAAGAAAGAGAATGCTGTCAAAGCATGGAAGGCGCGTATGAGTGCCTTTAAGTCGGTTAAGTCGGTTAAGATTCGGGAAGGTCTTGTGGCACGAGGAGATCTCAATGGATTGATGGAGACAATGGATATCATTACTGAACAAAGACGCGCACAGTGTCATGAATATATGGCAAAGATATTATCCAACGTAAAACCTTTAGGCAATAAAAGCGAGAGGGAGGCTCAATTTCGTGTAATGCGCGGAGCAATTGATGGCATGATAGCATTTTTTAGAGAGCTGTATAATATTGGACATGATGAATGGCTTGATCTTTTTGTTTACGATGAATGCTGGAAACAAAGAGGTGATGCCTTTGAACTGTGCCAAGATGCGTTGGGAGAGAAAACCCTTTGTATAAAGGAGATTCGTAAATATAAGCAGGGATCAGATCATTTGCTGGCTATTTCTGCAATACCATGCGCTGTTTGCCGTGAAAAAGATATGCAATGTGGTGCATTGCTTAATAGCTGGCAGGCTGAAATCAAGAAGAGTTTTTCTCATCCTGATATAATGAAGGTCCGCATTCGGACTTTTTTGCACATAGGTGCTATGTTTCCTTATTGTCTGAAAGATAAAGAT
Source organism: Alphaproteobacteria bacterium bin98 (assembly GCA_002238905.1). Taxonomy (GTDB): domain Bacteria; phylum Pseudomonadota; class Alphaproteobacteria; order Bin98; family Bin98; genus Bin98. Next base: position 1,217 of record MPNG01000009.1, read on the forward strand.
TATATTGCACGAGAATGTAAAATGCGTTTGAGCGAGCAGAAAAAATTAGAGTTAAGAGTGTCACCAAAAACAGTTTCTAATGCTATCAAAGAAATGTGTTTGCAGAAGATGTCTGCAATATTATCGAGATTATCAAAGAATGATCAAGATCTGACTGCGATAATGGATGAATTGAAGAGTGTGGAAAAATTGCTTGCTGTGAACGAGATTCAAGACTCTGGTATTGTTGCGCAAGCACAAGAAGTTTCTTCGACTATTTCAGGAAGGTTTGCGGGCGAGAGGGGTTTTGATGATCTGATTGAGGAAGCACAATCCATTGCCGCATTTATTGTAAGAAGCTGTTCTGAAGATGATTACGAGGATATGGTTATGCCAACAGGAAAGCCAAGCTTGCCGCAACCTATGCATGGCGTTGGTATGTCTCGAGGAAAGCCAAGCTTGCCGCAACCTATGCATGGCGTTGGTATGTCTCGAGGAAAGCCAAGCTTGCCGCAACCTATACATGGCGTTGGTATGTCTCGAGGAAAGCCAAGCTTGCCGCAACCTATGCATGGCGTTGGTATGTCTCGAAGTTGTGAGCAAGGATCTTCATCTGAATTTATGCATGATGCTTGGGAAATCGCGCGTCAGGAAGGTATCTATTGGGATGTGGGGGCGCCTAAGCAAAGATCTTCATCTGAATTAGGTGTGCATGATGCTAGGAAAGCAGTGTGTCAGGAACGTATGTCTTGGAGTATGCAGGCATTGCCATCTCAGCAAGATGATTCCTCTGAAAGCGTTGATTCAGTTTCTTATGATATGAACAATATGAAAAAAATGTGTAAGATCTATGTGGATTGTATTACATCAAAATTATACTGTCAGAAAAATGAAAAGATAGCTCAGAACAATTTTGTGGTGGCGCAAACATTTCATAATATGATGGACTTGTTTCAAGGTCGGTATGCCCTTCCAGAGAGTGATTGTCTTGATATTTTCACTTGTCCTAAGCTATGGGAAAGAAAAGACAAAAACACTGATTTGAGTCTGATTCAAGGAAAAACACTGGCGGGACGTGAGGCTTTCCGTGTATTTATAATCTCTAAATTTAATTGTAAGGATAAAGAGTATTCTTTTTTGGATATTGCTGTAATACCAAACGATACTGCCTCTCACAAAGAGTTTCTATGGGAGCAAATTGTGCTAAAATTTGATTCTGCAATCCAAACTTTATACGATCAAGCTTTCCGTGCTAGTCAAGAAGATCATACTCAAGCACCTAAAAAATCTCAGAGTGACGCGCCTCCTCGCAAAGCGTCCATGAGCGCTGTATTGTCTTCAAAACCTAAAAAATATCAGAGTGACGCGCCTCCTCGCAAAGCGTCCATGAGCGCTGTATTGTCTTCAGAACCTAAAAAATCTCAGAGTGACGCACCTCCTCGCAAAGCGTCCATGAGCGCTGTATTGTCTTCTGCTTGGAGACGCTCAAAAGCAAATCCGGGATATGTATCAGTGATTCAAGCATTGAGGGGGTGTTGGCGTCTAGTCAATATACTTCCTTTTTTGGAACAAAGTGAAGATAAAGATGCTGTTGAGGCATTATGGTATAAGCGATTTCAGCGCCACCAAATTAATTTTAAATCTAAAACAGATCACCAAAAAATTTATCTGAGTTTGCACCAAAATTTATCTGAGTGTGTACAAAAAAGGTGATGAAATTAACTATGTATTGTGATAATAGTTCCCGATGTGTGTGTAGTGTGTGAGGGATGTGCGAGTTCTGGATTTCTGTATTGCGTTTCCTTCACTTATGCAAAAAGGATTTCTATGGATTTGTGAATGGTTTTTATATTGCAAGATTGTGCGAGGGAAGTGAAAAGCTGTAGAATTACCCTAATCTATCATTTGACAGAAAAATAATATAAATTTGTTAAGATTGTGCTATAATATTTTAAGATTAGCGACTCAATATCTGTATGTATCCATTATCGCTAAAAGATATAATGGGCATAAAAAATTCTCGTGTAATGCAAAAATATTGCCTTGATGCTGTGATTAAAGACAAAACTCTTCACACATATTGGCAAGAATGTTTTTTGAAGAAAGTGTGAAATGAAATATTTATTATTAATAATGTTGCCGGCTATATTGTTTGGAGCAAAAGGGGGGCCAGAATTGGTAGCACCTCCTGAATTTATCACTACTGTCCATCCAGAAGCAGACAAGTTGTGTAAGAAAAGTATGAGTTTGATGCCATCAAAAGCATTCGAGGATTATCAAACTGCAGAAGAAGGTGAGCAACTTTGTGTAATGATGCAAGCCATTAACCATCTGACTTTACATTTTCGAGATGTGTATGATGTTCAAGATGATCACTGTGTTGATACGGTTATTTACCCTTATATATGGAAGAAAACGGGCAATGACGTTGCAATAGTCTCCAGAAATCAGCTAAAAAAGAATGCAGAAAACTGTCTTTGTTTAGGGATGTTTTTTCAATCGAAGAATGAGGAATTGCATTTGTTGGATGTGTCTGTGATGCCTTACTGGTATTGCGAGAAAGCGCATAAGAAATGTTCTGAAATTCCTCAAAAACTTTGGCATGTATTAAGCAGTACTTACAGTAAACCTTCTGTAATAATCGATCAAATGAAGCATGCTTTGCGTTTAGAATTCATGTCTGATCACTTTGTAAGAAATGAGGGTGATCGACAAAAATGGAAACGTCGTGTGGAGGAGTATGAACAGTATATAGCTGATTGCTCAAGAAGAAAAAGAGGTTCTGCTGAAGTAACAGAGAAACTTCCGTCGCTAGAAGAAGAGATTTCTGTTTTTGTGTATGGTGGCGATCTAATGAGGCGTGAGGTATGCAAGGTGAGGATGGATTTTATACTATCGCAATTAGAGTGTCATGACCACGACAAAAAGAGGGAGCGCAAATTTCAGCTTATGATGAACGATCTTCACGATCTGAGTTTCTTTTTTAGAAATCTGTATGGTATTACCGATGGCTTTTCTCTTGATATGGTTATTGATTCTTGCATCTGGAAGAAAACAGATGGTGGCTTTCAAGCGATGTTAAAAAGTCAGTGTAAAAGTGATGAAAAAAATATTTTTTGTGTAGGTACGTTGTGTAAAGTTAAAGGCGAGCTGCGCTCTTTATTGAGTGTTGCTGTAATGCCGTATAGGGAGTTTGTGGCAATTGATAATAAATATTTTAAATTTTTTGTAAACTTTAAGTCTGAAATTAGTCGTCAGCGTCCTGCCATACTAGAATCTCAAATACAGGCTTGTATACGTGTAGGATTTATGTTTCCTCATTTTCTGAAAAAGGATAGTGCTCAACAAGCATAGAAACTTCGTTTGTGTCAGAATAAACTAAAGGGTTGAGAAGGCAAATGATAATGATATATTGCGCTTATCGGTAGGGAATAAAAGTTGTAGGAATTCCTGTACTTATCTAAAATTTTAAGTATACATATTTTTATGTGTAGGATCTTTTGCTCAACATGAACAATTATCACTGGATCTGATGACCATGTGTGTTAATGCGATCATTCAAAAAAAAGGGTTAAATATTTTAAGATCGGATAGAGATTGTATGCTATCGCAATATTGTGAAAAAAATCTAGAGGGAGATTTAAAAAAAATGGGAAAAATATCTCATAAAGGCGTGTAACACTGTCGAGTCAAGATAAGTTTATAATTATTTTAGTGGAAGCAAATGAGGAGCCATGTGCAAAGATACTTATTAATGTTTGGTCATAAGTGAAACAACTTTGTTATGTTGAGAAAGTGTTGAATGTGTTGAAATACTTTGAAATGAGACTGTTTTTCTGTTTCGATCAAACAGCAAGGTAGCTCAAGATGTTGATCTTCACCTGATCGGAAATCATTCCTGTCGAATGGTATGCCACTACCCGAGTATAGGTCGTCGCCTCCGAGTGAGGCGCCTGCTGATGTGCTGGATCAGGGAAGCGCGCAAAGAAAGGTGAAGGCTGTTGGTCAAAATTGTCAAAGCACATCAAAGAAGATAGCTTCAGAAGAGCTTGAGACAGGACTCTCTAAGCATAGGTGGAAATATCATGCATTTAAAGAGAAGAGGATTGGAGATGCTGGTGCGAGTGGAGACGCTAGCAAGGTTAGATGTGGGGACATGGGCACAGCATGCTGGTGAATGTAAGAGATGCCAAAAGGTTGATGAAAGAACGCCGAAGATAGATTAATAAGAACTTGATCAAAGATTCTCTAAGGTTGGCATAGCTAGTCATAAAAACGAAGAGGATTTTCATCCTCTTCGTTTTTATTGCTAGCGTGTTCATGTTTGCTGTGTGTGAAGTTTTGGTATGCAATCGTAAAAGATATGTGATGTGGTGAGTGCGTTTTATAAACCTGTGGTTGGACGGCCAAATTTGAAGTGTCATATATCTTGAAGGCGGAGCATTTGTATCAATTGCTAAAGATATTTTCAAGTCTGCGATTTTTGTCAATATATTGCATTTTATTTTGACATTGTATGATTTATGTTATATATTCTCACTGTTATATAGAGATTATGATTGCTTTTCAAAGAGATTGGATTGCTTTTTATATCTCAAACAAAGTAGTTAAAAAGATTGAACACAGTGTGTTGTTCAGAGAGTGTGAAATGAAATATTTATTTTTAATAATGTTACCGGTTATTTTATTTGGAGGCGTAGAAGAGCGAGAGCGGCTGAAAGAGAGTCATGCATTAGTAATGGAGAGTTTAAAGGAGCAGCTTAGTGCAAAAGAATGTTTTAGCACACAACGTTTTGAAGAAGAAATAACCGTTGAGGAAAAAGCAGTTTTGATTGATCGTGGCAATGAGGCCTACCGGAAGAGAGCGAGGGCTGTAACACAGTTAGACAAACAAGTGCTGCGCCCAAATAATGCTCCTAGCATTTTTGAAGATTCCCTTGAAGACAGTGCTCCTAGCGATTTTGCAGTTTTAATTCAGTATGGCAAGAAGCAACTAAGGAAGCCGCAGGATGCTCCTAGCGATTTTGAACTTTTAATTCGGAAAAGCAGGGATCAAATTCGGGAAAATGCTCAAAAATATAGTAAGCAGGTCTAGAGTGTTTGAAGCTTCAATTCAGTAAAGGAATTAGAAGCAAAACGAAACAAAAACACCTACGTTGAGGTGTCACAAATCCTGGAGTAGGAGCTCTTGTAGAAACGCCTGCTCCAGAATTGTACTTTGGCCGTTAATAATTGCCTGTAATGTTTTGATTGAATAATGCTAAAGAAGATTGGGTTGATGCTATGTATTAAACAGTAAAGCGGTTCAAAATATTGTGAACATTGTAGTTTTTAAGAAAGTGTGAAATGAAATATTTATTTTTAATCCTGTTTCCGGTGATCTTATTTGGTGCAATGAAAGTAGAACCGTCGTGTTCAGAAGTAGAAGATCTCTGCAATGATTATGCAAGAGCATTAACATTGCAGAGTTCAAAAGATCAAATTTCTGATTTTATGAGTGCAGATTCTCTCACTCAACGCGATATGTTTCAGAAAAAGATAGATTTGATAATATCAATATTGCCAAGGATTAATCCACCGAAAATATCGCAACTTGCTTCATATGGGCGCTTATGCAATTTTAGTCAGGATGCAGAACAATCAGCATGCTCTTCCCACGAAAGCAAAGGGGATGTCGTACCTCTTGAGTTGCTGCAAAATTTGGCCCGAGAAATCAAAGGGCGTACAAATTGGAAACCAACAGAAGTGTTTCAGGTGCTGAGAAGCGAAGTTGATTTGATGATTTTATTTTTGAAAAAAATGTATAAGATTCAAGGTGCTGATTATATTGATGTTATTGATTCTGATCCCTATTGCGTTTGGAAAAAAACAAACAATGACTTTGTTTCAGTGCCAAAAGATGAATTGAATGCTGAAGAAAAATTCTCTGTATCTATTCTTGTCAAAACTGGTGGTCAGGAGTATGCTTTCCTTGGCGTTGCTGTCATGCCATGCAAGCATTGCTCCGCAATTGATGATAAATATTTCAAAATTCTTAGCAAGTTTGAATCTCAATTAAAAGATTTATGCATTTATGAAAAAATACTGCTTTGTTGTAAAATTGGCTCGATGTTGTCTTATTTTCATGAAGACCCAATGTTGGTCCAGAAATGGGATGAGCGTCTTGATAGTAATCGGGCGGTATTCAAAAGATATGGCGGTGCAATATGGACAATAACAACTCCAAAAGAAACACGGCCACTTTGCACGATTGCTAAGTAATAATCCTTGTTATGGCTATTGTATCGTGCGAGAAGAGGAGGGTTTTGTGCAGATATGCAAAAGGATCGTGCACAGTCCATGTGCTTTTCAGAATATTTGATACCTTAATCGGCCATTTTTTGTATTGGACTGGCAAGGTTTGTTTTTTATTTTTCTCAAACCTCTACTCATTAACGTTGAAAGAAAATATATGATAATCATAAAAAGATTCCTATGTAATAATTTGTCAAACGGCGTTTTTCAAGAAGAAACTAAATATGTCAATAATATACGCTCTTGTGATATTGCCATTACAACTTTGTGAGAATAAAGAAAGAGGAGCGAGTAAAATGAAGGGGATCAATTGGCGATCTTCAGTTATTTGCTCAACATCTGTATAGAGCATGATCCACTTCAATCACTTTGTTCTATAGATAATATAGTATGACATATCTTTAAGATATGCTATGGTACATCAAAGATTGAAAGAGTTTAGCAGTTTTGAAAAAAATCACCCATTGCCCTTTGGGTTTAGAGTGATCTTAATCATCCACATTTTGTATTGAAACCTTTGCTTTGAAACTCTACAACCAGATCTGCAAGAATTGTTGGGTAAAGAGATGATTTTGATGCTGAGCGCAAACGGTAAAGTGGCTCAAAAAATTTGCAGAAACAATGACTTTTATCGGAGTGTGTGAAATGAAATGTCTATTTTTAATAATGTTGCCATTTTTGTTATTTGGAGCATTCATGGGTGGTGATGAATACTATACTCAGTCTGATCCGGTGGAGGATTTTACGGTTTGTAAAGAGTTTTTTAAATCGAAACTTGAAATCGCTTTAGCAAGATCTGTGCAGACCTCATCGTCGAAAAACGGACCCTGTGTCGCTCCTAATCCTGTGTCAGGCAGTATGACATCTGATGGAGTGATGCAGCCTAGAAATCAAGGACAAAAAGCTCAACCATCTGTGCAGACCTCGTTGCCGAAAAACGCACCCTATATCGTTCCTGATCCTGTGCCAGACGATATGAAATCTTATGGAGTGATGCAGCCTAGAAATCAAGGAAAAAAAGCTCAACAATCTGTGCAGACCTCGTCGCCGAAAAACGCACCCTATATCGTGCCTGATCCTGTGTCAGACGATATGAAATCTTATGGAGCGCTGAAGCCTAGAAATCCAATAAAAAAAGCTCAACAATCTGCGCAGACCGCGTCGCCGGAAGACGTATACTATATCTTTCCTGAGAATACACCACACAAGCCGCATCTGATGAGAGTGCGACCAGAAGCAAGAAAAAGCCCTGCACTCGTGCAGACTCGGCCGACAGAAAACCAAGACTGTCTCGTTCTTGAGCATGTGCTACAAAATTCGACTAGATCTTTGACACCACATTCGAAATCTGATGCAATGCTACAGACAAGCAGTCAAAAACAAAAAGAGTGTCACTCTGCTAAATGGATACTTCCAAAGAATCTAGAAAGCAAAGGTTTGAAACTTGCTCAATTTAAGTGTGGAACCGCTTTAGCAAAAGAGGAAATGTGTCAGCACGAGCTGAGTATTTTCCAATTGGAATTATTCGATCCTTATGAAGACTTAAAAACGAAAAAAAGGCAATTTGAGGCAGCGATAGCTGCAGTGAATCAGCTGATCTCATTTTTTGAAAACTTTTATGAGATTGCAGATAATGAATCTCTTCAATCGAATCTATTTTGGTGTTGGGAAAAAGATAGAATGAAGTGTACACTGCCGCCAAAATCTGAGTTGAGGCATTCTATAAGTAAAACTTTTGTGCGAGAGCAGATTGAGCAAGTGAGTGCTGACGGATCTCGTGTGTTGGGTGTTGCGGAGTTACAATCATCTTATGTCCAAGACAAGGTTCGGGAATGTGATGCGTTTTTTGCAAAATTTTCAGATGAATTAAACCAATTTTACACTGCGGAACAGCAAGAAAGGATGATGGGTTTTGTGAATCTGGGCTATGTATTTCCTTATTTTGAGAAAGATACAGGGGGTGTTGTAAACGCATGTGAGCGTATGGTAAAAGGGCTTCCTGTGGCGAAGGCTGCTTCAGAGGCTCCAGTGCAAAAGACACTAAAAGAGATGGCAGCAATCTTTGTAGGGAGACGCATGTGTCAACAACAGCTGCAGTTTATATTAGAGCAATATTCAAAAGCCTGTACAACTCAAAAAAATATGGATCATCAATTTTTGCAATTAAAACAAAGATTTGATAGGTTGGATGCATTTTTTAGAAGAGCGTATCAAATGAAACACGATGATCGTTTTTGTGTGTGCGTTGAGCCTTACATTTGGCTAGAAAGAGAAGAGACCTATGCGGCAACGAACGATGCTGGAGTAAAAACTTTTTATACCTATGTGGCGACGAACAATGCTGGACCAAACACTTTTTGTGCACAGATGCTTTGTAAAGAGAGTGGTGCAGAATTTTCTGTTTTGGAGCTGTCTGTCATGCCATACGAGGCTTTCTGGAAAAAGAATGATCAAACTTTGAAATTGCTTCGAAAATTTAAGAATGCATTCAGGAGATACTGCGAGCGTGTACAACGTGCAGGTTGCAATGCACCTTCCATGACTATAGAATCTTTATCAATGTATCTGAACATCGCCTCTATGCTCCCATATTCTCCTATGAGTCAGGATGTAAAATCTACTGAAGAAGAATGGCGGAAGCGTGTGATTGCGCAAGACAAGTCTGCTTCTGTGTGTGATCGGTATACTAGCAAATGGGAGCAATGGCAGAAAGATATAAAGCAAGTGTTAAGCTCATGAGAAGAATTTAATAAAAAGTGATGTTTTTGAACGAGTTTTGATAGAAAGAAGGTTGTTATGCACTCGCTGTGACTATGCTCTTGTATCAACTACTATGTGATTAATCAAACGGAAAGGGAGCGTAAAGTGTTGTTTTTTTTTAAAGAGAATGTGCAGAAATATTTATTCTTAATAATGTTGCCGGTTATTTTATTTGGAGCGGATCGGATGCCGTTTGCAGAAGATTGGAATCCTCCTTCTGTATACAAAATTTGTCAGAAAAAGTCGGATTGGCTAAGATCAGAATTATTAAAACCATATAAGGATCAAAAAAAGAAATTGGTCAAAAAAGAATTTCAGGATTTGATGTCATTTATGCGATCGATACCTGAGATACAGGAAGCTTATTGTTTTGGTGTGTCTTGGGTCGATGAAGTCTACAAAAGAGATTGTAATTCATTTCAAAAGGTCCCGAATTCTAGAGGTGTCCATGATTTAGAAAACAGTTTTTCTGTACTTAAGCTTTTTCAAGAGAGGCATGATAGGTTATATATGCATGGCATTGCTATACTTCCAAGTAAAGATTTTAAAGAAATTAATCAAGCATTATCCTGCATCTTCAATCATTACTCCAAGACAGAAGAGGACAGGGGTCATGCTTCAAGAGTGGATAGTTTTTTTTTAGCAGGATCTATATTATATTGTTGTAACGCAAGACAAGAATATATTACCCAATGGGAAAATTATTTAGAGGAGAAACTAGCGGATGATGATAAGAGCGCAAATTGGGAGCAAGGAGTGCGCTAATAGAGCGAAAGATGGAGCGTGAGGGTGGGGTTTTAACAGAAGAAAATCGCTCTCAACAAATACGTAAAGAGTATCCACTATAGGAGATGTTCTTAGAACGACGCCGTTCGGTAGTGATGAAAAAAGGGGGGATCCTCCTTTTATTACTTTCGTCCATGTTTTATATTTGTGTGGGATTTTTCATGCAATAACGTTTGACAATATCTTGATATTTTTTCTCAAATACAAAACCGAATAGTTTAAGTGCGTAAGAGATCTGATGCGACACTGTCAATACTGTCTGCAAGCTTGTTTTTTTGATGATGTGCTCTCATTTCTCTCTGGTGATGAATGGCGGTGGTTACTTTTTCTGCCAATCGTATCCTTTCAGAATATTGAGGCGTGTGATCAGCATGGTGTGTCGTGTAGAGGTGCTTCGACTTGAATAATCTGTTTGACTTCAACTTTGCTTGCATTGCAGAGTATCAGTTGCGAGAAATTTGAATGGGTGATAAAATTACTATAATCACAGCAATATTTATGATGCTGAGGCTGTGCAAATCATAACTATGTTATTGACAAAACAACAGATAGAGCCGGGGGGGGAGTATTTTTAAGGAGTGTATGAAGTGAAATATTTATTATTAATAATGTTGCCGATTATTTTATTTGGAGCAAAAGAGACATTACCGATTGTGGGAGAAGGAGAAAAAACTGAAGATAGCCCCTTTCAGCTCTGTCAGAAAAGTGTGGATGCACTGTTAACACTAAAGCGATCAAAATATGATGATGGTGCAACGAAGATGGCGCAATCTCTTGTCATGGATCGAGAGTTTAACAATCTGAAGACAATTTTTTCACAGTTCGTTGGTATTAATGTTGCTGACTTTAGTCACTGTATGGTGTGGAAAAAAACAAAAGCAATGGTGTGGAAAGATGATATAGTAACACAAATAGATAGCTTTGAATGGTCTACAGAACTCTCAACAGATAAATCTGCACATTATGTTGTCTTGTATGGTGCTGCTGAAAATATCGTCAATTCTTGTGTGTTTGTTGCACACCAGTCAAGTGCCGATATTTCTGAAGATGATAAGAAATGTTTGGAATTTTTTAAAAAATTTGATTTTAGTGAGCAAAGCCATTCAACTTTGCCGACTGTTGATAGTATGAAGCATTATTTGCGTTTTGCTTTGATTTTTCCTGCAATAGAGTATCAGGTGCAGCGGGAAGAATGGAAAAAATTTAAGGAGGAACGTGCAAAAGCGGAGCAAAATCTTCCAAAAAGGTGGCAAGATGGGCTCAAAGATCTTGAAGTAGCGTGTCAAGATGGGCTCAAAGATCTTGAAGTAGCGTGTCAAGATGAGGCGGAAAAGCTTAAAATGTGTGAAACCAAGAAGCAAATCCTTACTCTTTTAGAAAGGATCAACGAGTGGAAAAAATGGCGGACAACGCAGGAAATTCTTACTCTTGCAGAAAGTCTCGACGAATGGCAGAAATTGCGGACAACGCAGGAAATTCTTACTCTTTTGCAAAGTCTCGATAAGTGCAAAGAATTTTGGACAACATGGGAAAATAAGGAAAAAACTCTTCAAAATGATTGGAAAAAGACTTATAAGCTAAAGTGGAATGGATTGTCTGCATCAAGTTAGAATAGTGCTTTGCGCAATCAGAAGTGATAAAAAAAGGAGGAAATAATCCTCCTTTTTTATTGTCGTCCATGTTTTGTATATGTGTAGATTTTGTGACCTTATTTTCTTCAAAAAATTAAGATTCTAAGTTTGAAATCGTAAAATATATTTGATGTGATTAAGATCTCTCCTTTTCATCTGCTTGGGTATTACCTTAAATCAGAGTATTTAAGGAGGTCAAAGAGGGAGCAAGGTAAATGACATAATATGCTTTGGGTTTGTGTTGATAGAGCCTGACCCTAGTTGTAAATTACTTGACGTATTTGCACTTTTTGGTATAAATCTTTGAGAGTTTGGCGTGATAATTTGTGGAATTGTGTAGTGCATTTTATTTTTACTATCAAGAAAATAATTTGATTGAAAGTGGTGTTTGAAGGCGCAAAGGAAAAAAGGTCTGGAGCGATTTTTCTGAATAAACTTGTTGTTTGCAAATATGAAATATCCATGCATTTCCTGCAATATATGGAGCGTTTATTGACAGAGTTTTAATTTTATGTGACAATCTGATTTGCAAGGTGATATGTTTTGTGGAAGGGGTGATCAAAATCTCTGTTATTTGAAAAACATGTATGAATTCAGTGAATCATTGCAGGAGTTTCCTCGTCATGAAACATCGATTACCCTTATAATGTGGCTCTGCCATATAATGTTTTTTTTGAGAAAATATAAGGATCATATAAAATGAAATATTTATTTTTAATAATACTACCAGTTATTTTATTTGCAGCGACGAGCCAAAAGATGCAAGAAACTTCTGAAATCACGAGTGCTAGAGCTGAAAAAATGCAATTAATATCAGCAAAATTTGATGCAGCTCTCATGAATTGTCGATTTTCTTTACTGAAAACAGCAGCTCAGGAGGTAGAGGATCTCTGTCGAGAAGCGTATGGTATAGAAAAGGGCTGCATGCGTTTAGTGATTAACCCTTGTGTGTTGCACAAAATTGAAAATGGTAGGTTAGCTCTTTTAAACTCAGACTCTTCTGATACACAAGGTTTTCGTCAATGTCATCTGCTCAACATGCAAAAAATAGACTGGGTGCTTGCTTTTCACGTACGAAAAGAGTCTTTTCGTGAGATTGAGGGGAGATGGGATATGATCCAAAGACAATTTTCGGATGATATTAAGGGTGCCAAAACTCAAATTTCTGAGGAAAAAATAAAGAATGGTGTATTGTTGTCCGCTTTATTTTATCCTTTTGGTAATAATATACAGATTCTAACCCAATGAGAGCAAATATAGCAGTTGAAATCTTTGATTCTGAAGGTATATGCAAATCCTCACTGTCTCCACGACCCTAGAAATACTCAGAACTAAGGTATGATTTCTGTCACTACTGCAAGGTGGTAGTTTTGAGCCTGCATATCAAAGAACAAAGTAAATCATAAGATTGCAAACAGTGTGTTTCCCAATGAGTGTGCGATGAAATATTTATTTTTAATGATGTCATCGGTTATTTTGTTTGGAGCAGAAGTCCTAGCTTTATGCGGAAAAGAAAGTTCTACTTCCTTCTTGGAAGAAAGTGAGGAGTTTAAGGATCCTGATCTTTATGATTTTATGTTTGCGACACCTCAACAAAAACGCAATATGTATGAGACGCAGGTGCCTCTTATATTATCAAAAGCATCAGAACCTTGTGAAGGCCTAGAAGAGCAGAAGACGCTATTTTGTGTGCTGCGCAAAGAAATCTACAGGCTGAGGTCATTTTTGCGATATCGATATAACATTAAAGATGATAGTAAAAAATATTATAGAGTGCAGAGGTATCTGAACTCTTGGGTTTGGAAAGAAAAAGAAGGGGATTTTACCCCCGTAGGGAATGTGAGAGATAACTTAGATAATACACAAAAAGACTTTTTTTGTGTATTGATGCTTTGGGGGGATAAGAGAAGCGAGCGTTGTTCTTTGCTAGGTATTGCTGTAATGCCATACGACTATTTCCTAGAAACTACTCAGAAATGTTGTGAAATTTTTGCAAAATTTCAGCATGCTATCGAAGATTTAAAAGAACCTGAAGAAAGTATTGACACAATGAAGGGTTGTTTGTCTGTAGGTATGATGTGCCCTTATTTGAAAAAAGATAAAGAGTCTGCTGTAAAAGAGTGGATAGGTCGTACAGTGAAGCATAATTGTGCTGTATATGAATGTATACAAAACACCCACCTCACAGGTGGTGGCGTATATGATTGCACAGAAAAAAGCGTCCTCAGTGAATGGAAGGGTTGTGTGATTCGTCTTCAGCGTACATGGAATCCTTTAGAACTTCATTTTTGGCATACAGATGAGTGTCAAGAGCCTAAAAAAGATCTCTGAAGATGCCTTTGATTTATGCTGATCAAATCTTATGCCTCACCCTAGAAAATCCTTAACGTGTTTGCAATTTTGAGAGTCACATTTAGAATGGTATTTTTCTGTTATGATTAATAATGGTGTTCATTTGTACCTCCACTTGTCTCAATCGATAAAGGAATAATATAACATTTGTGTTAAGGTTTTGTTATAGTATTTTAATATTGTAGGGATTGACTGTCGGCAGGAAGCTCGTGCAAAGGTGATGCGACTTGCAAGATCTGTAGATCTCTGTATTTAATGCTGCGTGTCACTTCTCACAGTGCTGCAATAGCGGTACAGGATATGATAAGAATCAAAAAATCTCCGTATTATGTCAAAAGTTTTTCTTGAGGTTGTGTCGAATAACTAAGTAGTTTGAATAATTATCAATAGTGTGTTTTTAAGAGAGTGGAAAATGAAATATTTATTTTTAATAATATTGCCAGTAGTTTTGTTTGGAGCAAAAAAGCAACCATGGGACGAAGCAGTAATAGCTTTGCTTCCAAAGATAAGGATGCACGAATTTGCCCCTCTGAAGAAAAAATCTTACATTATGAAGCAAAAGATTGACGCTATGAAGATGAAGCCTGAAGAAATTTTTTATTTTTCCAAAAGTGCTTTTGAGGTTAGCCGTCAAATATGTCAGGAAAAGTTAGACAGTGTACTCTCCTTAGCTTCAGAGCATTTTGCGGACTCAAGCGATAGGGAGGATCAATTTGTGCGGATGATGAGCACAGTTGATCATCTCCGCCTACTTCTAGCAGAGCGGTTTAATGTTCAACAAGATGAATGTTATAGGATCTGTAGTCCTTACATCTGTAAGAAAACAGGTGGTGATTTGGTAATAATGCTAAGGCAGGATTGTCAGGAAGATGAAGATAATCAAGACATTTTTTATTTAGCTCAAATCTTGAAATGGAAGAAGTGCGCCTTAGACACACATGATTTTTTGTTTTTTTCTGAAGTTCCATGCCAAGAATGCAGTATGATGCAGAATCAATACTCTCGGCTTGTGAGAAGATTTTCGCATGAATTCAGAATTTTTTCTAGTCAATTTTGTCCGGAAATGCAAAATATGGGCGCGCCACTTTTAAATACTCAAGATTTTAATGCTAGGCTTAAGTGTCGAGTTATCGAAAAAATACGAGCAGTGCATATTACTGTGAGGATCGCTTTAAGTTTTTGTTATTGTCTGGAAAATCAAGAATTAGCTATAAAAAAATGGGACTCTGCCCTGGCTTGTCAAGCAGTGCGGCTCAAGCGAGTAGAAGAAGGGTTGGCAAAGCGAGCAGAGAGAGAGGATGAGATAAGAAAGGAATTGTCTGCTTTTCTAATGACTGATGTTCAAGGAAAGCGGGCAATGTTTCGGAAACATATAAAGCTTATGCAATTACAATTGCCTGACAAGGGGCAATCTAGGCAGCAGCAAGGTGAGGAGGTGATGATCGAAATGGATTATCTTATGTTGTTTGTGCAAAAAATGTATAATATAACAACCAGGGACCGTCTTGAGGGGGAGTCTTACAGGTACGCTTGGCGAACCAAAGACCCTAAATCTTGGATTGTACACACTGATCTTCACCATTCTTTTTACTCTGTAAGAGCGTTTTATAAAGTTTGCGGTCATTCTCGTTTCTTTGTGGGTCTTGGTATCATACTCAGTTCGAATTGCCAGGTAATTGATGCACAATATTCTGCATTTACTGAAAAATTTTCCCTTGAAATCCAAAGCTTATCTCTAATAAATCAGTGTCTTCCTCAAGCAATGAAGGATTGTTTGCGCTTCAGTCTTACCTTTGATTTTCTGGAAAGCGCAGAATCTGCACTGCTATGGAAATCTTATATAGATCATTTGAATTTTGGTGATCCCCCCTTCAAGATAATTTTGTAGGTTTGTGTTTTTGGATATAAATATTTTAGAGTGTTGGGTATTATAATTTGTGGAGTTGTGCAAAAGATGATGACCAAGAAATGTCGCTGTTTCTGCATTTGTTCCCTCTGTTTGCTTATATGAGAAATCCAAATGAGATTGCAGTAGAAGGATATTCCATCGAGTGAGATAGTCTGAGACAATAAGTCAGTCAGGTGTGCAAGATTTGATAAAATACCTGGAGGATTGATGCTTAGCATTAAGAGATATTCACCTCTTCTGCTAGAAAAACCTTAATATGTCTGCAATTTTGAGTAGCACATTTGGATGTACAGGCACTTTTCTTTTATGCTTAATAACTGTGATGCTATCATGATCTATATTATTAATAATGTAGTGTGTGTTTTTATAGAGTTTCTAAAATGAAATATTTATTTTTTATAATGCTGCCGGTTATTATGTTGGGAGCAGAAAAAAGTGTGGACTCTATGCATCCATATGATGTATTGTTTGAACAGCTTTATTATGTGATGACTAAAGGTCGTGTGGTGAATGAGGTGGATCTGGATTATTGTTTTTTGGCATGCCCTCTAAACATAAAACGCAAGGTGTATGAGAGAGGTATAGAAATGATGTTATCACTACTATCAAAACAAGATGACGATCAAAAGAGGAGGGAGAAATTTAGTTTGATGATAAGATTTATGGACAATCTTATATTCTTGTCTCAATTGTCGTATAAAAAAGAATACTTTCCTCAAAGATGTGAGTCTTTTGAGTTAAGGGTTGATTCGTGTTTGTGGCAAGAAATAGAAGATGCTTATATAATAGTTCCAGCAGATGATAAAAATAATCCTGAAAAGCTCTTTTATGTATGGTGGCTTTATACTCTACCTCAGCCATCTAAGTTACTGGATGCTTTTGTGATTCGCAAGAAAGATGCAGAGGAAATGCGGAAAAAAATTGCAGCAATTTGTACACAATTTTCTCTTGAAATGCAAAATGATGGCAGAAAACCGGACATAATTCGCAGTCGTTTGCAAACAGCTTCTCTACTGCCTCATTTTTTGGGAAATCGAGACTCTGTATACCAATTGCAAAAACATAAGAATTTGTGGCTAAAAATGTTGAGAGAATACAGCCTCGCACCTCAAACTGCATAAGACCTTTGACGTGTCTGCGATTTTGAGTAATATTAATAGATAGGCGCTTTTCTTTCAGAGTGCAATAGTGTCTAGTATCGTAGTGAATTTTTTTAAGATATTGTGAAAAATCGTATATTTTTAAGAGAGTGTGTAATGAAGTATTTATTTTTAATAATGTTGTCAGTCATTTTATTTGGAGTAGAAAATCAATTAAAATGTGGATCTGCGCTCGTGAAGGACCCTGTTTTTGCTTTTATAGGTGCGGAGCCTCAAACAAGACGAGTTATGGTTAAAGAGCAGATGGCCATTATAGTCGCGCAAGTGCCAGATTCTAATGACGATAAAGATGTGTATGATAAATTTGCAATAGTGCTAAAGCACATCAACTATCTGAGTTTATTTTGGGAGAAACTGTATGAAATCAAATCCACGGATTTGGTGATTTTGGATCGTGACATGCATATCTGGAAAAAAACAGGTGATGACTTTGAAGTGTTCAGAGAAGCCGCGTTCGATAATACTCGAAAAGACCTTTTTTGTTTCGAAGCTTTTTTCAAATCTAGAGATCAGTTATTGGATGCTTTTGCAGTTCCATACCACCATTTAGTGAAAAATGATGCTGAATGTGTTGCGCTTATCCAAAGATTTTTTGGTGTAATTGACCAAGCATTCTCTCACCCTACCCTAATGCTTGCAAACATACTACGGGTTTTGCGCCTAGGTTTTGTATGGCCTTACTTTGTGCAAAATAAAAAAGCTATACAAGACAGGAGAGATCGTTTGGGTGCAAAAAAAAGAGATCAACATGATCTGTCGTTGGCGCCAGCTCCTCCTGCTGTGCAAGCTCTTTTTGGTCTTGAGTGTTGGAAGGTGATGGCAAATCGCAAGCGCAGCGCATCCATATGATATCTGAGCGCCAGTTAAAAACTTTTTTGCTTTTTCTAAAGAGCATTCAGTGGCTATGCGAAATTTCTATAGATCATCAAATGCTAAGGGCGCATATTGATTCTGATGTGCAAAAGGAGACTGTCTTGGTTGCTCAAGCAATTGGGTGATTCAGGGGGTGAGTGTTTTAAAGAATGCGGCTGGTTATATTGTTTGAAGAAAGCAAGGAGATATCGTGCAAGTGGAAAGAGTTGATGAATCAAGGTTGAAGAGTGGAAAAAAGCATACGACACTCTATTGCCTGTCAGAGAAGATGCGGGCCATGTGACTATCTCTGATTTGTGCGTATCGCGCCTGATCCACAGCTGAAGAAATTACTTACGTATTTACTTTTTTAGATAGATCTATTGATATCTTCCTCTTAATTTGTGATGATTCATTGTTATATATTATGTGCTAACATTTTAATGACTAGGACTAATGTGCAAAGTAGAGCCAAAGGTTGTTTGAGATATTTTTGCAAATAAGGGTGATGAGATGTTATATTTATTCTTAACAATGCTGCCGGCTATCTTATTTGGAGCAGAAGTTCAATTTTTACCCAGTGATGCGATAGCCACAATACGAAAAAGGACTCTCCCAGCCTCTCCATTAACTTATGTACATCATAAATTTGCAGCTAGACCCTCTTTAAAGGATACTCCGAATAGACCGCTAAATAGGGAGGTCGAATGTGATGTCTTTATGAGTGTGAGTAAGCAACTAAGAGCTGAGATGTGTCAATCAAAGTTAGAGCTGATACGCGAACAACTATTAAGAGGTGATGATAAAGTAAGGAAGGATGCGCAATTTTCTGTGATTTGCGAAGAAAGTTATTATTTGATTTTATGGTTTCAAAAACTGTACAATATTAAAAGCACTGAGAGCCTTAAAGTTTTTTATGATGTGGGTGAAAGAGATGGCTGTAAATTTATGGAGCAAGATCGGTTAAACAGCACGGATGCTGAAACAAAAGTGTATTATGTACGTCACCTCTATAAATGTGCTGAACCAAATGTCCAAATTTTTTTGGGTAGTGTTACACTGACAGACAGGGATTTATGGGACATTGATTCTTTATTTTCTCAAATCATGAGCAGATATAGGTGGCAATTTAAAGATTTTAGCGTTCAAAAACATCAAAAAGCGCTTTGTGCGAACCCTCCTGCCTATAGTAGCGATACTTCTTGCCGCACCTTAATGATCAGCACAATGCGTTCTGTTTTGCGTATAACTGCTATGCACACTTATTACGTTTGATAAAAAGAAAGTTGCACGAGAATGAGCTAATGCTTTGGACCTATGAAAAGATTTTGTTTCAAATAAGGAATAGTGTGGCAAGGTAAAGCGAACCATCCTGAAAACTTTTTCCTCAAACAAAGGAATGAGAGGTGCAATCGTCAAATATCTGTGAGTTTTGATGTGAAGGTATCCTATAAATTTGTTCCTGGCATGCCAATGAGATATCACAGATCCCATAGGGAGAGATTTTGTAGAAACTTTTAAATAAATCTCCAGAATTGTATTTTGATCGTTAATGATTGCCTGTGATCGTAATTGATTTTTTGATCGAATGAAGATATTATGGGTTTAGTGCTATAAAATATCAGTTTTTCTATATTTCAAACAAAAAATCTGTTCAAAAGATTGTTAAAATCGTATGTTTTTAAGAGAGTATGCAATGAAGTATTTATTTTTCATAATGTTACCAGTGATGGCATTTGGAGCGGAAGCGCAAGATCCATGGCAAACAGAAGTCTTGTCTTCCTTTTCCGGAAGGGAGGTGCATGATGAGTCGAGGGATCTGCGTTCTGATGGTATGGAGATTGATGAAGAGCAAGGCAAGGTATGTGCTGAAAATGTCAGGTTTATGGTAGAAAAATTACCCCTTTCCGGTGGAACGGAAGCGCAAGATCCATGGCAAACAGAAGTCTTGTCTTCCTTTTCCGGAAGGGAGGCGCATGATGAGTCGAGGGATCTGCGTTCTGATGGTATGGAGATTGATGAAGAGCAAGGCAAGGTATGTGCTGAAAATGTCAGTTTTATGGTAGAAAAATTATCCCTTTCCGGTGGAACAGAAGCGCAAGATCCAAGGCAAACAGAAGTCTTGCCTTCCTTTTCCGGAAGGGAGGTGCATGATGAGTCGAGGGATCTGCGTGCTGATGGTATGGAGATTCATGAAGAGCAAGGCAAGGTATGTGCTAAAAATGTAGATTTTGTCAATTTTATGATAAAAAAATTATCCCAAGGTAATGATCAAGACAGGGCATTAGTGATCAAAGAACTAAAAAAGATGGAGTCATGTTTTATAAATGTGTTTGGTGTTGCAAAAAATGCAAAGCTTTCTACACTCTTCCGTCATCCCTGCTTGGAAGAAATCAATGGTCGCCTTGTAGAGACAGCCTGTAGTGCAAACGCTTTTTTTTGGATTGATATTTATCAAAATACTGAGGAAGATGAGGCAGCAGAGTTGGAATATCTGGAGAATCTCAGAAAAAACTCAAGCCTTCTTTTGGAAGAGCCGAATGCTATAGATGATGCAGGGTGGTTTGATCGGCCAAGTGGTTTTGTGGTCAGCGCGCTAATGCGAGTCAATGATCGCTTTGAATTTTTGTTTCAATTTGAAGAGATGGAGAAATCATGGCTGAACTGGTGGGACGCCTATCCAAATCTGAAATGTATGCTGAATGTATGCGCGATACTGGATTGTTTGAAGACAGGTATAAAAGAAGAAGAAGGCCGTGCCATTATGATGCCTGCGCGGCGTAAAAGCAGGGCAAAAGGCGTATCATCCCTTTCAGAGATAGCATCAGCATATTGCAACTTTTGTGATAAAAAAAGAGTGAGAATATTTGATCGCATTATCAAAAAATATGTGATAAAAAAGCGTGAGAATGTTTGAGCGCGTTATCAAAAAATATAGGAGAAGGGTAAATCCTCCTTATATTGCAACAGATTTTTTATATTAAGGAATAAAAAAATCTGCATGAATTTCATTTTTTTATATTAAGGAATAAAAAAATCTGCATGAATTTCATTAGTGACCCCAGCAATTGACGTGTATAGTGTAAAAGAGATAGTTTTGATATTATGGAAAAAACAACAAAATACTGCACAAAACAAATATTGTGAGGAGTGCGCAATGAAATATTTATTTTTAATAATGTTGGCAGTTGTTTTGTTTGGATCAGAGCAATCGCCGGAAGAAGCAGCGCTTGCTACTCTTCGGCCGATGACGGCAGAAGAAATCTCTAGTATTAAGCAAAGTAAGCAAAGATTTGTAATTAGGAAGATAGATGCTTCAGAAAGGCGTGATTTTTTGGCAGGTGACGATAGCACAAGGCGCACAATCTTGCAGAACAAGTTAGATCTTATATCATCAGCACTATCACCTTTTGGTCACCAAGAAGAGAAGGAGGCGCAATTTATGAGTATGATGAGTGCATATGAGTATCTGTATTCACTTTTATACAAAGGGTTTTCTGTTGCAAAAGATGAATGTTTTGTGGAATTTCCGTCTACTTTGAAGCCAGTAGGTGATCACTTTGAAGTGGTGCGAGACATGAGGCAGCACAAGGATGATGAAGGCCTTTTTTCTTGCAGTAAGATCTGTAAAATCAAGGTTGCATCCTTTTCTTTGGAGAGGGCTGATTTTTTGTTTTTTTCTCAAATTTCATGCGAGAAATCTAGGGTTATGGAGGAAGAGTATTTGCAGGTTATTACAAAATTTGCGAATGAATTCAGACTTTTGGTTGCTTCATCTTGCTTAGAAACGCAAAATATGCAGATGCAATGTCCAGGTAGAGGAATGTCTGATACCCTTGTTCCTAAAATTGTCGCAAAAATGCAATTCATGCGTTCTATGTGGCGTATAGCTATGCATTTTTGTTGTTATGTGGAAAATAAAGATTTAGCTAAAAAAAATGAAAAGATGTTGTGGAGCCACATGAAGCGAAGGTCAGTCAAATAAAAGGGGTTTGGAAAAAATGTCAGGAAAAAAAGGAGGAGAGTGAAAAACACACATCTTGTTTTTTACAGGCTGGTGAGCAAGAAAAGCGAGAGATACTTCGGAAACATACAGACTGTATACCATCACAATTCTCGCAAAGTGAAAGTGATAGGAGTCATCAAGCTGCAGTGGTATTGTGTAGAAAGCTGTCCCGCCCCTCTTAAAGAGGAATGTTACCCTTACCGTTGGCTCACACAACCCTAAATCTTTGATGGGACTCAGTGCTAATTTGGACTCCAATTATTTCTGTGTACGAGAGTTTGCTAAAGTTACGGATAAGGGCTTTGTTTTTTATCTCTTGCTGGCATGCGCATTGAGGTTTGTACGGAAATAGATGATATTTTTGAGAATATTATTGATACATTTTCTCCTGAAATTGAAACTCTTGTCGTGATCAGTCCGAAACTTCCTCAAATGATGAAAGATTCTTTACGCTTCGGCTTGTATGCTGGTTTTATGCCAGATATAGAAGATGCAAAAATATGCAAATCTCACACAGAGTGTTTGGAATCCGGTACTGCAGCCAAAATATTGTTCAGGAGTGTATAAAATGAAATATTTATTTTTAATAATGTTTCCGACTATCTTATTTGGGGTAGAAGAGGGTGGCTGCGCTAATCTATGGTTCTGCGGATTTATAGACTGTAGTATTTACTGATTGATCCTTGATCCTTGATCCTTGATCCTGATTGGAAACGTTTTTTTGTGTCTAAATAATATGATATAATCTTTGGATGTTAAAATATGTCTTGAACCTTTTGAGCAACAAATTGGTTGCAAAGATTGGCAGTAATGTTTTGATGAGAGAGTGAAAATGAAATATTTATTTTTAATAATGTTGCCGGTAATCTTATGTGGAGCACTGGAGAAGCCGAGCGAAGATTATGTCGGCATGGGTCGTAGAAGTTGCGAGAAGTTGCTCGCCCAAAATGAAGAACAGACTAAGCGTCGGGAAG
Organism: Alphaproteobacteria bacterium bin98; assembly: GCA_002238905.1. Lineage (GTDB taxonomy): Bacteria > Pseudomonadota > Alphaproteobacteria > Bin98 > Bin98 > Bin98. Next base: position 23,920 of record MPNG01000009.1, read on the forward strand.
ATATTGAGTTACAAGATGGGCAAAAGCTTGAGGTTCAAGATGAGCGACAGCATCAGGCAGAGCTTAATGATCAGCTCACTCTTGCGCGGCAAAAGAAGCTTCAGGAAGATATGGATTATGCGTTTTCTCTTGAGCTGCAAAATATGGAATTGCAAGAAGATCAGGAGCAGCCGGAAGGCGAGAAACGGCGTAAGAAGAAGATTGCGGTGCAAAGACAGAAGATGTGCCAGAGTGAGATTGAGGTAAAAAAGAGGATAAAGAAACAGTATGAGCAACAGAGTGAGATTGAGGTAAAAAAGAGGATACAGAAACAGTATGAGAAACAGCGTGAGATTGAGTTGACAAAAAAGGGGCGGGATGAGCAACAGCGTAAGTTAGAGAGGCGATATGAGCAACAGCGTCAGCAGCAGTTTGCGTTGAAAAAACGGAAGACATTTAAGGATCATATGGATTGCATAATGTCCAGTGCACAACAAGGCCTTAGCCATGAAACAAGCAAATTGATTTCGGATAAAAGAGCTAGAATGGTCTCAATCTTGAAGAATATGTATGCTCTTCAATCTAACGCAGAGGCTGAGAGGATTTATTTTGGATATAATGTTGTACGCAAAATTGTGCGCCCAACACACACTACCTTTCTGATAATGTCAGGGCATGGTTTGTCTGTAAGAAGTGCTGCAGAGAGAGAAAATGATAAAGGAGCGCTGTTTTCTGTGATGAGGCTTTTTAAGCGTGCTAAACCTGGGTGTGAAGACTCTGTGCTGGACGTTGCTTTAGTGCCATATGAGGATGTTGAGAAAATTGATCAGAAATGTAAGGAGGTCGAAACACTTTTTTCCGACTGTTTAATACATTCTACTCTTCTACACCTCCAGCATTGTTTGCGCCTTAGTTCTATATTTCAGTATTGTTTGCCAGTGCAAGAGCACGAAGAATGGAATGTTCGTTTAGAGCAGCAACTTAATGATATGCGGGTATATACTGCTCAGGGAGACATTTGGTGATACTCGGATATATACTTGACTTCCACAATCTGTATCTTTTGTCTCAAAACATACAAAATCTAATATTTGAAGCATGAAATCGTACACGATTTGTGATGTAACAGTGTGAGCACTCTCTATAAACTTGTTGTTTGAGCGGCAATAGGTTATTTTAAGCATAGAGCAGCGTTCTGACGCTGCCATGGGGTGAAATAATGTTACATTTAAGCACGGGTACAATGTGCATGTGCAGTTTTGGAGTAGCGCCTTCGGTGCTGAACATCGTTCAAACTGAAATGACTGGCAATATGCCGGGTGCAAATATGATGGACAATATACCTTTTATGAATGTACCCCCCTTTGGTATGTGTACTACGCCAAGTAACCCCGCGGTGGCAGCGGCTACAGCAGCTGCATTAGGTGTTCCAACACCTATGCCATGCACGCCGGTATTGGTGGCGCCATGGATTCCGGGTCCCGTAAAATCTTTATTGATGAATTTTCCAATGATTAACCAAATTTCAACATTAATGTGTGCGTATGGCGGCGTTATTATGCCTGTAGTACCAGCGCAGTTTAATACACTAATACAGAGTTAATGATGAAGTGGTGGGGTGTCCTCTTATTGATAATGTTAATATGTGGTGTGGGAGCTGGCTCTTTTTTCTTAGGAAAATACTTAACGAAGCCTAACGTTTCGACTGCCACAAAAGCCACCGATGAAGCCAAAGATGTAACGGCGCCCAAAGACAAGGATTCTAAAGAAAAGGGTGACAAAAAAGAGGAGAAACTTGAAAAGAAAGAGAAAGTCATTGCACCTACAATGCCAAGGTTGAAAAGATATTTAAAGCCAGTGCAAGCAACGGATGTTTTTTCCCAACGTTATGCTGCCGCTCATGTGAAGCCGCACTGGAATGGACAAACCGCTTATGGTCCACCAGATAATGTGCAAGATATTATTTTTTCACCTGATGTTATGCTTGGAGATGATGTGCGTGCAAAAAAAAGTATTGCTAGTACATCTAGAGCGGTTGGTCGCACGATTCATCAACCAAAATTTCAAATTGAATTTGGGCATTTTCGATATTATCGACAAGCCGAAAAACGTATGCAAGATTTGACTCAGAAAATAACAGACCCTTTGATTATTTGTGATATCCTAGATAAGAAAGGTCTTGTGCAGTACTCATTGCGTGTGCGACGTCCCATGACTAAAGAAGAAGCGCATGAATATGTGGGATACTGTTTAGAAGAGGCTGATATGGTACCAAGGATTGTGCGTTATGTTTTTTAAATATTTTACATACATACTTATTGCTTTGTTGTTAGTTTCTTGTGTGAAAAACAGCAAAAATAAACCTGAAGCAGTTGTTTCTACTAAGCACGTTGTGCATCCTTTAAACCGCGCAGAAATTGTTATGCACACAGAGTCTAACCGAGGTGTTCCTTTGGTTTTGCAGTGGGTGTTTGTTGATGGAGAAAAAGCGCGCAAAGCTGTGAGTGCTCTTACAGCGTCACAGTTTTTACAATCTGAAGAAGCTCTGAAGCGTGAATTTCCACGATCTATTCGTGTGAGAAAGCACACTATGATGCCGGGAGAGACAGATATTTTGGGATTTAAAGTTAGGCCTATAGAAGACCATATTTTTCTGTATGCGCATTTTCTTGAAAAAGGAGTGAATCGATGGGTTGTGCTTCCCAGAGCGCGTGTGCGCGTCAATATCTACAGTAATACGTTGAAAATTCAAACGCGTGAACCTTAAGAAAACGTGATTTTTCTCAATCAGCTGTTAAAATTGGTCTTGCTGACACGTTGTCTTCTATTTGTTTGTGTTGACGTGTTTCCCATCCTTTCTGCTCATGGTTCTTGAGGATTAGCTACAGAAACCGTAGCTATGCTTCCTTTTTTGAACAAAAATAAAAATTATGCTAAACAGTAGTAAACGATTGTGCTAGATTATTGTGAATTGGCTCACCAAAGAATGTCTTCTGATCAGGGCGCAAGTTTTGCAGAGGTGATGCGATTTGCAGCGCCTATATGACACCTTCGGGAGGCGATTTTTGTATTGCCAATATCAGAGGGCTTGAATGAGATCTGATGAAAATGCATGATAGTGATAAAATATGACAGTTTCATGATAAGAAATTTTCTGAAGCCATGGCTAAAATAACAAAGTGATTACAAATATTGGCAGGAATTTTTTCATTTCAGGACAGTGCGCAATGCAATATTTATTGTTAATAACGCTACCACTTATTTTATTTGGAAATGATCCGAGAAGTTTTGAAAAAATGATTCGAGAGAGTCCAGAATTTTGTGATTTTATGCATGCGCCCAATAATGAAATAAGATACTCTATGTGTCAGAAAAAGATGAATCTGATATTGTCAAAAGCATCAGAATCTTGCAAAGATTCTGAAATATATAAGCTGTTTTGTGTGCTACGGGAAGAAATTTACAAGCTAAGGTTATTTTTCCAATATCTGTATAATGTGCCATATAATCTTTCAGAATCTGAAGATGTTTATGTGCTCTCTCACTCTTCCATATGGAAAAAAACAGGCGATGATTTTTCCTTTGCAGGATGGATCAGAAATGAGTTCGATAATGTTGAAAATCTTTATTGTGTTGCGAGAGTTTATCGTGATAATGATTTATTGGATATTGCAGTTCTTCCATACGATTATTTAATGAAAAGTCAGCAGGCATGCTTTGATATGTTCACAAGATTCACTGATGCAATAAAAGAGTGCAAAGAATCTGACCAAAGTATAAAAAAAATGCAATCTTGTTTATACCTGGGCATTCTGTCTTTTTGTTTTTCAGAAAATCAAAAGTCGTCTGTTGAGCAAGCATGGTTGCGTCGTATGAGTCCGTATGAATCTAGTGGTTTAAAAAAGAAGTCTATGCCAAAATCATCTCTTTGTGAGCCTTTACCTAATGTGTGCGTGCCTAAACGAAAGGTATCAATTGTTCCAGGTATGCGGCGCTTTTTTAAACACAGATTGAGATCTGTCTTTTTGTGTTGTATCCAATAAAAAGTCTGTTGAGCAAGCATGATTGTGTCATAGGATTCCGTATGAATTTGGCAGTGTTAAACAGCAGTTTGTGTCAAAGGTAGCAGCGCTCTGTGATAGGTCTGTTCCTGATGCTGGCACGCCTAAACGATTTGTATCAATTTTTCCACGTATGATCCGTTTTTTTTAGATACACGTTTAGAGTGGATGGAATTTTGTGATGATTAGTAATTGTATATAATCTAGTGTGTGTAACAATAATGATGTTGCGCTACTTTCATAATCAGTCAAAAATGAAATAATCTTCTCTCAAGGTGATGGGTTGCCCTTTTCTTGAGAGTGCTGTGTGGCGTGGGATCGGACTTCTTTTCTTAGCAAATACTTAACAAACGCGCGCGCCTTAAGTAAAAAGTGCGCCTTCTAAATAAGTTGTTAAAATGAGGCTTGCTGCTACTTTATCTTCTATCTGCTTGCGCTTAGCAAAGGTTTTTCCATCCTTTTTGCTCATGGTGTCTGCGATTTTGGATGTGAAGCGCTCGTCCATAAGTAAGATGGGAAGAGCATATTCTGAAAAGATGAATTCAGCAAACCGCCTGACGGGTTCGCATTGGGTACCTTCTTCACCGTTAAAGTTGAGGGGCCAGCCTATAATAAAGCCAATGGGAGTACGTTTTTCTAGATGATGCTGTCATCGTTTCATAATTTTTTTATGGCCAGAATTTTGAATTGCGCATAAAGGGCTTGCGATAATTTGTTGTGTGTCTGATATAGCAACGCCTACAACGCTTTGACTGTAATCCAGAGACACAATGTTCCCTTGATTGTTTACAGATATTACGAAAACAAGATGTATCTTTTGTGATCATGCGTTTTTCAAATCGTATTGTACTTCGTGCCGTAAGCGATAGATGGCGGCTATACTAATATCGTGATTCCGTGTTGACGTGAAGAATAATATCTTTTTTGCGCATCATGCCATGCGCTATACGCCATCTGAGCGAAGCCCTGATTTCCCTTAAAGCAATGTTGGCAAGCTAATATGAGAAATTCTTTCGGCGCACCTGGATCTAAAGTAACTTGTAGACTTGCACTTGTTCCCACATTTTGCGTTATGGAAGCAAAAGCAGTGTGTAAAATGCGTATATTAAGGACGATTGCTTCATGCAGATCAATTGGATCAACTGCTGGACCAGTTGTAGTTAGGTTTTCTTGAGGGTTTTTTATTCGAATAAGTTGCCCAAGGCTAAACGCTATGTTTGCGGCTTCATCAGGAGTATACTCGTTATATTTTTTTTGGAGATGGCTTGTAACATGACCTTGTTACAGGATTAAAATCATCAGGCATGACAGTCGTGCCATTTGCGTAGAAACATAATAAAAATAATAATATAAATTTCATAATATATCCTTTAGGTAGGTTATTTTTGCATATGTGATATGCATATTTAATACGTGAAGGAGATTTTTCTGCTCATATTTGGCAAAAAAAGAATGGTTTCTTGCAGTTAATAAAAAAATGAGCCCCAAATTACAACTTCGTGCTCATTAATGAGAGTGTTAAGCTCTCCTCGTCTTGTATAGATAGTCTTGTTGAGCAGAATGCCACAGTTTATACGATGACGCAGCGGACGCCAGTCTTCCCGGATTAGGATATGAATCTAAAGTAACAATGTTGTCATCCGATTTTGCATTTTGCGTTATGGAAGCGAATATTCTTGTTCAGCAGAATGCCACAGTTTATACGATGACTCAGCGTCCGCCAGTATTCTCGCACTAAGATGAGGGTGAAATAAATGTTGACATGATAATATGAGTTGTTCCTTCGGCGCACATGGATCTAAAGTAATGTTTTCATCCGCTGTCACACTTTGCGTGATGGAAGAAAAAGCAGTACGTAAAACGTGTAGATCAAGCGGAGATCCGTTTTGCGAATCAACTGTTCGAGCGTTAAGACCAAAAGAGAATGGTTCGACTGATTTGTCGGCAAGTCGAAGAAGTGCGCAAATATGAGATGCTATGCTTGATGCTTCATCGTTAGTATACTCGTGATATTTTTTTGCGTGGAGTTGTTGTCTAATAAATTCCGTTTTTTCAGGGTCACAATCAGTAGGCATGACAGTCGCGCCATTTGCGTAGAAACATAATAAAAATAATAATATAAATTTCATAATATATCCTTTAGACAAGCTATTTTTGCATATGTGATATGCATATTCAATACGTGAAGGAGATTGTTCACTCAATTGCTTGAGATGAAGTGATTACTTAGGTTCCAATCATATTTGGCAAAAAAGCATGATTTCTTGGATTATACGATTCTACTGATCCTTATACTTTACAATAAGATATGGCTATAAATTCAAATGGGGAGAGTATAAAGGTGTGATAGGCATAGTGTTTCTTTCACTAAATATCTAGCGAAGTGATTACTGCTAGACAAAGCAAAAGTTAATCATAAGTTTCAGTTTTCGATTGTAATAAAGAAGATCCCATGCAATGTAGAAAAGGAGCATAAATATTATGCAAATGATTGATAGATGAATGATCTTGTAATAAAAAAATGAGCACAAAATTACAATTTTGTGCTCATTATGGGGCAATAGTCTTGTTGCTCACGATGCCACATGTTATACGCTGCCCCAGCTTGCACATAGCTTGCCTCTCCCTCAAATAAATATTGGCAAGCTAATATGAGTTTTGATTTCGGCGCCCATGGATCTAAAGTAATTTTCTCATCCGCTTTCGCACTTTGCCGTATGGAAGAAAAAGCACTCTGGAAAAGGCGTAGATCTAGCCGAGATTCGCTTTCCGGATCAATTTCTGGAGCTTCCTGATGATCACGTCGTAATGATTCCATTGAGATGCCGGTAAGTCGAACAAGTTTGTAAATGTGAGATGCTATGCTTGATGCTTCATCATTAGTATACTCGTAATACTGTTTTGCTAAGAGTAGTTGCCTAAGATCCTTCGTTTCTTCCGGTGTGAAATCAGAAGGCATCAAAGTCGCGTTAAAAGTCGCGCCATTTGCGTATAAACATAATAAAAATAACAATATAAATTGCATAATATATCCTTCAGATAGGTTATTCTTGCATATGTGATATGAATATTCAATGCGTGAAGGAGACTTTTTTCACTCCATTACTTGAGGAAGTGATTACTTACTTCCAATCATATTTGGCAAGAAATCATGCTTTCTTGAATTATACGTAACCTCACTCTCGGAGCACTCTTTTGCCATCGTCACTCCTTTCACCCTGCATTGATTGCTGATGCCATGAGCAATACTCTTGATGAGCGTATCTCTTATTTTCATCAAGGCCTTTTATTGAGAGTGCTGTGTGGTGTGGGAATCGAATTTTTCTTAGAAAATACTTAACAAACGCGCGACCCTTAAGTGAAAAGTGAGCCTTCTAAATAAGTTGTTAAAATGAGGCTTGCCGCTACTTTATCTTCTATATGCTTGCGCTTGGCAAAGGTTTTTCCATCCTTTTTGCTCATGGTGTCTGCAATTTTGGATGTGAAACGCTCGTCCATAAGTAAGATGGGAAGAGCATATTCTGCAAGGATGAATTCAGCAAACCGCCTGACGGGTTCGCATTGGGCTCCTTCTTCACCGTTAAAGTTAAGGGGCCAACCGATAATAAAGCCAATGGGAGTACGTTTTTCTAGATGATGTTGTAATCGTGCACTAATTTTTTTATGGCCAGAATTCTGAATTGCGCATAAAGGGCTCGCAATAATTTGCTGTGTGTCTGATATAGCAACACCCACAACGCTTTGACTGTAATCCAGAGACACAATGTTCCCTTGATTATTTACAGATTTACGAAAATAAGATGTATCTTTTGTGATCATGCGTTTTTTAAATCGTATTGTACTTCGTGCCGTAAGCGATAGATGGCGGCTATATGAATATACAGCAACAAACCACCTGCCAAACTTGTAATTGCAAAGGCATATTCTGCTTTAAAAAACGAGAAAAAGAAGAATGATAGCGCGGCAATCACAAAGAATATTTTCTTGCCATTTTTTGGAGCTAAGAACTCTGCTGTTGGAAGACCGCTTAAAAGGTAAGAAATAATCGTAGAGTACCCCAAAATAAAGATCATGAATGGCATAAAATACTCCATGTATGGAAAGTGCAGGCTGAGGGCGTTTTGGACAAGAAGGGCGCTGTCTGCGTTTGTTTTCCAAACACCCGTAATGAGCACTAATACCATGGTGGTAGAACAAATGAGTATAGTGTCTAAGAAGATAGACATTAAGGCTAGACTCGCTTGCTGCGCTGGTTTTGTTGATTGCGTTTCAATGTGAATCAAGGAGTTGTAGCCAACACCAATATCGCCAGAAAAAGCAGCTGCAGATGCACCTCGCGATAACGCGATTAACATAGTCGCGCCGGCAAAACCTGTGGCGGCAGCGTGGCCATTCCAAGCTGAGTAAAAGATTGTTTTGAGGAGAGGGAGGATTTGGTCGCTGCATTGAGTTAAAATGTAGGCGGTCATTCCTAAGTATAAGACTACAAAAATGGGCAAAATCACTGTATTGATACGACCAACACGCTCAATGCCTCCGCGAATAGCATAAAAAATGCTTATAATCATGGTTAACGCAAAGATGGTTGGGTTGACATGAAAGTTTGATACAAAAGAATCTTTGATAATGTTGAAAGAGTAAAATTCAATGCTGTATATCGCCATTAAAAGCGCTGTAATATATGGAAGTGCTTTAAATTTAGGAAAAGCTTTTGCCACAAAATACATTGATCCACCCATAAATTTTTTGTTTTCCTTATCCAAAAAACGGTGTGTGAGCGCCAAGTACACTTCTGAGTATTTGAGAATCATGCCGATAAAGGCCACAACCCATACCCAAAACAGAGCGCCCGGACCACCTATTTGAGCTGCCATTGCGACGGTGGCAAGGTTGCCGATGCCAACACAGCCACCAAGAGAAGTGAAGAAAATGTGTAGTGGCCTTGTTCCGATCCCATCAGTTTTTGGTTGTCTCAATGACTCTTTAAACAGACGAAATATATGTTTGATTTGAGTGATTTGAAACCAGTTAGCTTTGTGAGAAAGAAGAGTGCCTAGAGAAAGTATGCAAAATAGTGCGCCGTACCCCCATAGATACTCTGCGCCAAAATTGTCAATTGCGAGGATGGCTCTATCTAAATAGTCTATAAACATCTTTGTTTCCTTCGTTCTCTATCTCTTATTGTTTTTTTGCGCACGCAATATTATAACAAGGTTTGAGATAAAAAGCTTTAATCTTGTGATCGCAATGCTTTTATAAAAATATCTCTAGGAACCTGAACGCGCCCAATGGACTGCATGCGCTTTTTGCCTTCTTTTTGTTTTTCAAGGAGTTTGCGCTTACGAGAGGCATCTCCACCGTAACATTTTGCGGTTACGTCTTTACGCACAGCGGGAATAGTTTCACGTGCAATAATGCGACCTCCGATGGCAGCTTGCAAGGGCACTTTAAACATTTGGCGAGGTATCAAGTCTTTGAGCCTCTCGCAAATGAGTCTTCCACGGGATTCTGAGTGTGATCGGTGACACATAAAGCACAAAGATTCCACTTGTTCTGCATTAATTAAAATGTCCACACGCACAATAGAGGAAGGCCTGTAACCATCTTGGGTGTAGTCCATACTGGCGTATCCACGTGAGCGTGACATGAGTGTGTCATAAAAATCAAAAACAATCTCGTTTAACGGCATTTTATAAATAAGCATAGCGCGCTCGTTTTCGGTATAAGTATAGTCCACTTGCTCTCCTCGTCGTTCTGTACAGAGGGTTAAAATAGGTCCTACATACTCAGTTGGGCATAGAATGGTGACTTCCGCCCAAGGTTCTTCAATGCTTTTGATGCGTGATGGATCTTCTAGATCCGTTGGGGTGCTGACCATATGCGTTTCCCCGTCCTGGGTGGTCATCTTGTAAATAACATTTGGCGCTGTGCTGATCAAGGGAATGCCGTATTCGCGCAAAAGACGCTCTTGAACAATCTCTAGGTGTAAAAGCCCCAAAAAACCACAACGGAATCCCATACCAAGTCCGGGAGAGTGCTCGTTTTCAAATGTGAGGCTTGCGTCGTTTAGTTGTAATTTTTCTAAGGCAATTTTGAGGTTAGGGTAGGCGCCGGTTTCTTCAGGGAAAAAGGAGCAGTAAACCATAGAGCGAACTTTTTGAAATCCTTCAAGAGGTTCTGCGCAAGGGCGTCGTGATTCTGTAATGGTATCTCCCACTTGACAGTCTTTCACGGTTTTGATGTTGGCAATCATATACCCAATTTCACCGGGCCCAAGCACTTTTTGTTTTTCAGGCTTTGGTGTGAACGTTCCCACTTGGTCTACGTCATACTGCTGGTTTGTGTGCATCATACGAATACGCATGCCTTTGCTGATGTGGCCATTCATTACGCGCACTAAGGTAATAATGCCTAAAAAGTTATCAAACCAGCAGTCTACAATAAGTGCGCACAAGGGTTCCCCTTCTTTTGTGGTAGGAGGGGGGATGCGCTCAATAATTGCAGCCATTAATTCCTCTACACCGAGACCTGTTTTTGCCGATATTCCCAAGACATCTTCTTTATCCAGACCAATTGTGCGTTCGATTTCAGAAGAAACGGCGTCTACATCTGCTGCGGCAAGATCAATTTTATTTAAAACAGGAATAAGAAGGTGATTGTGATTGATCGCTTGATAGGTTGTGGAAAGCGTTTGAGCTTGAATGCCTTGCGCTGCGTCTACCAATAGTAAAGAGCCTTCACAGGCTGCTAAAGAGCGGCTGACTTCATAAGAAAAGTCTACGTGGCCTGGTGTATCAATCAGATTGAGAGCGTATGTTTCGTTATTTTTATCTGTGTAGTGCAGGCGCACGGTTTGCGCCTTAATGGTAATGCCGCGTTCGCGTTCAATATCCATTGAGTCGAGCATTTGTGCTTTCGCGTTGCGAAAATTAATGCCAGAATACAGTTCAATAAAACGATCAGCCAAGGTGGATTTGCCGTGATCAATGTGTGCAATAATGCTGAAGTTTCTTATGTTTTTTGGATTAATCATTGACGTAGCTGTGCTTGAAATTGATTGGTAACACAGTCGATAGTTTTGTTAACAATGCTTTGAATTTCTGCATCGGTAAGAGGATGCTCTTGAGGTTGTATATCTAAGTGTATTCCTAAAGAAATTTTTCCTTCAGGAACATTTTGTCCGATGTATCGGTCAAATATGCGAACATTGGTGATCCAGGGTGATCCTTGCTTGCGCACGGAAGCGATGATGTCTTGTGCGAGCACTTTATCATTCATAATAAAGACAAGATCACGATGAATAGTGTGATGAAGGGGCTGTGGTTGTGGGCGTACGCGGTCTTTGAGGGATGATACGCATTCCAATATCTCATCTAAAAATAGTTCAAAAAAGGCGATAGATTCTGTGGTTTTCATGAGTGTGTCGACTAACGTTGGATGAAAAACACCAAACATACCTATGGACTTTCCTTCATATAAAAGGTGGGCACTTTGACCGGGATGGCAGAAAGTGGGAAGGTCACTTTGTTTTGTTGCCACATTAGCTGTTATAAGGCCCATACTTTCTAAAATGTGGTAAACATCACCTTTTGCCATAAGCGCGTTGGCAGAGGTGCTTTTGTGTCCCCAATGATGCGCGTTAAAAGGGCCGCACAAAACGCCACCTATACGCAAAGAGCGCCCTTCTGGAGTGATGTTTGTGTACGCTGGTCCTACTTCGCAAATTTTCACAGGATAAATTTTTCTATCCACATTTTGCTTGACTGCAAGTATTAGTGTGGAAGCAAGATTGGGGCGAATAAACGCCAAATCTTGGCTGATAGGGTTTTGAATGTGGTTGGCAGTATCTTGGCCGCCAAACGCTTCATAAATGCCCTGATTGATCATAATGAAGGGTGTAGTCTCACAATATCCTGATGAGTGTAAGGCTGTACGCGCATGTGTAAGATAATTTTCTTTTTCTGAAGGTGTGTGCCATTGGGTGACAGGCAGTGGTGTGCCGGCATCAGCATTGTTATAGCTTAGGCGCCACAAATCGGCAAAAATGTCTTCAGGAAATTGCACATCGCTTCGCCATGATGGTGCAACCCATGTCTTATCTTTTGGGTGAGTGTATCCAAGATTTTTTAAAATTTCATGAGCATTTTCTGGAATTTTTGATCCAATAAAGCGCTCATATTTTTCTTCATCTAATATGAGGGGAGAGCGATGATCGGGTGCAGATCCATGCTCAACAATGGATCCAGCCTCGCCACCACACATGTCTAAAATCATTTGGGTGGCGCGCTCAATGCCTTCATGAGCGCTTTGTGCGTCCACTGTGCGTTCAAAACGGCTTCGTGCTTCGGTAATGATATGTGATAACTGGCCGGTTTTTCCTATAAAATGAGGTGTGAAGTAAGCGCACTCTAAGATGATATCCGTGGTTTCTTCATAAGATCCAGAGTTTTTTCCGCCCATAATACCTGCCAAAGAAATGCAGCGATCTTTTTGATCAGCAATGACAAGAGAGTTGTCTGGCAATGTATACTCTTGATCGTCTAATCCTAAAAACTTTTCTTGTGCATGTGACATGCGCAAGTGCATATGTGATCCGACTGATTTTTTATCAAAAACATGTAAAGGTCGGCATTTATCAAATAGTAAGTAATTGGTAATATCTACCAGTGCAGAAATAGGAGATCCACCAGCTTCCCGCAATCGTGTTTGTAGCCAATCAGGGCTAGGAATATTTTTCACATTGCGTATCACGCGAGCCAAAAAGTGTGGACAAGCTTCTTGAGCTTCTGATGTGGATGTGATGGAGATATCCGATGTAAAAGAGGGTGTGAGAGGCTTGAAATCTTTTTCTGTGAAAGGAAGGTTGAGCTTGGCAGCCAATTCCCGTGCTACACCTCGGGCACCTAAGCAATCGCCTCTGTTTGGTGTGACGCAAATATTAAAAATAACACTGTCTAAATTTAGTGCGGTTGCTAAAGGTGTTTCCAGAGGTATGGAATCATTGATTTCCATGATGCCGCGTGATGTGCGTGATGCAAGTCCCAGTTCATCACGACTACAAAGCATGCCGTTACTGACTTCGCCACGAATTTTAGATTTGCGAATTTTTAGTCCACTAGGCATGGTTGTCCCAACTGGCGCGTACGCTACCTGCATGCCAGCTCGCACATTGGGTGCTCCGCAAACAACAGATAGCACCTCAGATTCTGAAATTCGCACTTGGCATAAGGATAATTTATCAGCGTTTGGGTGCTTCACGGCTTCTTCGATGCGTGCGACATAAAAGTTTTTAAGGTGCGTGAAAGTTAAAATCTCTTCCACCTCTAAACCAATAGCGGTCAGTGTTTCAGCAACAATATCTGGTGATGGCAATTCATTAATGTAGTCTTGTAACCAACGGTATGAAATACGCATATTTAATCCTCTATCTATATAGGATACCATGTTATGAATATGTTTGTAGGGACATGGTGAGAAATGATTGTTGGTGTGGGCTGTGATGTCGTAGATATACGCCGCATAGAAAAAATTTGGAATCGATATAAGTATGTATTTGTGGAGCGTTATTTCATAGGGGAAGAAGTTCAACGTGCGCATTCTATGCGCGCGCCGAGTGTGCCTGCATTTTTAGCAAGCCGCTTTGCTGCAAAAGAAGCGTTTGTGAAAGCTATAGGGTCAGGTTTTTCCAATGGTATTGTCCCTAAAAACATTGAGGTTTGCTCGCACAAAACAGGAGAGCCTTACTTGCGACTTCATGGTGCCGCTTTGCGCCTTTTGCAGGTAAAAAATGCAAAAACTTATGTGACGATCTCTCATGAAAAAGAGTACGCAATGTCTTTTGTCGTGCTAGATTTGTTTGTTGAAAAGTGATGCTTTGGACGAATGATTGCTTTGTAAAAAAAAAGAGATTGAAAAAAATCGTAGTTGCGTGAGCGAATTTGGATCATTGTGAGTGTAGTTGCCGCGTACGCCTTTGTGTAAATGTTCTGTTGGGTGCGCCAGTGCAATAGTGTGATCAGAATGCATATATAAATGTGTGAATTGTGTGGATAACGTTGATTTTTTAAGTGTTGTGATCAGCGAGAATATTTTTTCATGCAAAGGATATTTCTTGATGTTGTAAAAAAACAATACAGTAATTCGAAAAAAAGAGTGTGAAATGAAATATTTATTATTAATAATGTTGCCAGTTGTTTTGTTTGGATCTATGAGCCAAGAGAGTGAGGAAGCTGAAGGAAAACGCAAGATATGTCGGGGCAAGGTGAGCGCAATGCTTTTACAATCATCAAGTGATGCTTCACCGCACGAGCGATTTTCTAAACTGATGCAAGTATCTCAAGAGATAGAGGATTTCTTTCGCACAGAGTTTGATATACACGATGACTATAGTATACATTTAAGGGTTGTCAGTTGGTTTAAAAGCGGGGGCGATTGCTCTTATCACTGCAAGCTGTTCAAAAGTTTGCGCACAAATAGTAATCTGCGCTCTGATGAGGACATAGTTAACTTTTCAGTAGAATTCACGTATTTTCATGAGATTATCAAGCAATGGGATAAAATTTATGCCGCATTTAAGAGTGAAATGCGTGCAGATTTATGGCGTATGCATACAATAAACATGCGTTTTGTATTCGCCGCTATGTTTCCTCATTTTGCAAACAGAGTATGCTATACATGATTTGCAAAAAAATTGTGTGTTGCACGAAAAAAAATATAATCTCGCGCAGACCAAAACTGTTTTAATGAATCAGAGCGGATCAGATCTTTGATTCCAGTGTATGGCGAGAGATAATGTGAGGTGAAACATTTATTTTTACTAATATTGCCAGTGATTTTATTTGGAGCAGAAAGGCAAGAAATCTTGAAATTCAGGCAAGATATCATCGAAGAAGGATATCGTGTAAGACGTGAGGCTATAAATAATAAGAGAAAGGAGATGCAAGCGATTTTTGTGTGTAAGAACGAGTTATATTGGACACTAAGAGATGTCTTGAACAATGCATTAAAAAAACCATCTTCTGACTATAAAAAAAATAAACGTATGAACAAGTTGCTCTCATCTGTGCGCAGTTTGTATAATCTCAAGGAAGCTGATTATGTTCAGGTAGATTTTGTCTCTGGTTTTGACGATATAGACGATGCAGCCTTTGTTTATGATCTTTTTAAATTTAATGGTGACCTCAATCACTTGCCTCCCTGTGCTCAACCATGGTCTTTTTTGATACGCTTTGAAATAACATCACAGTATCACAAACTACTTAGAAGTAACTTGGAAGAAATATTGAAATTTTTTAAAGATTGCGAAAATATGATTATGCAAGAGACAAAATATATGCTAGAAGCAAGCCTTGTGTTGTACTATTCTGAGTCCGAATCAAAGAGGAGATTTCCAATCCCCCAGATCTCAAGAGGAATAGCAATGCACTGTAATGCACTGTGAATGTTAGTGTGTATTTGCATAGAAAATGATATAAAAACACGTGTTCGAATACGAGCGTAAAGAGGAGGTTGCAAAAGAGATAGGTAGGTTGTGCGCAGATGTGAGGAGATCGTTTACGCTTGTGGAGATGAGATGAAGAGTACGCAATGTCTTTATGTTGTGTTAGATTCGTGTGGCAAAAATTGACCCTTTAGATGGATGACTGCTTTATTAAAAGCGGTCAAAGTGAGAGCAGAGAGCAAAAAATCATGAAATCATGGTTAGGAAATCTGATTTGATGATTGATTGAGAACAAGAAAAGATATACGTTTGATAAGTAAAAGAGGGAAAGATATGACATTAATACTATTGTTTTTAATTTGTTTTCGCGCTCATGGAGCTAGCCTAGACGCAATCCGTGATGAGACAGAATTAAGCCAGGCTGAAATCGCAAGGCTGCAGGAGCTAGGATCTCTATCAAATTTCGAACAAGCCATGCATGCTTCTTGTCAAGCTACATATGCTTGTTGTGAGAAAGTAGATGCATTTACCCTCATTCAAAATGTGAAGTCTCTCTTAATCTCGGAGAAATTTTTGCTTATGGACACTGTTCAGGAATTAATAGATTTTGTACAACCAATAAAGAAGAAGTTTCTAGCATACCACAAAGAAAAATATCCTGAAGTAAGTGATGAAAGAATGAGAGCGCAAGTTGAGAATATGCTAAGTCCTAAATTCCATATTAATCCAGAACTCTTCATGCATGCTCTTGTTTTTGTTGATCAAAGATATCTTATTGATGCCAACAATGTTTTGAAACCGAATAATTCAAATGATTTGCAAGAAAAATATGTGTCCGCTTACCGTTATATTCTATACTCTTGCTACTATTTCTACGTCTGTGAGAATAATAAAGTAGCCAATCAGGTTTATGAGGTCTGGCGTACCCTGCCCTTTTTCCAAAAGGATTGAATGCAAAATTAGAGAAGCTTGCGATAGTGTACAAGAAGCATTCAGAGGTGAGTGATGAGGCAGGGCGCCTCTGAATCTGAAACCTTCAAAGAGATCCTTCCAACACTTTCATACCTACATACGATCTGCTCAAACAATCTAAAAAAGACAGTTATATCAGGTGATTCAGGCGATATTAAAAAATCAATAGATCGTCTATTGCAGTCGCAAAAAAACAGTGAAAAATGAATGTTAGTGTGTAGTCGCATAGAAAGTGATGTGAGAGCGTGCTTGAGAGTGCGAGTGTCAAGGGGGAGGCTGCAAGAAGAGAGGGCGTTATATGCCGATGTAAGCAGAGCATTTATGCTTGGAGATGAGGAAAAAAGTTTTGTCGTGCTAGATTCGTTTGTTAAAAAATGATACTTTGAATGGATGATGACATTATTTAAAAGAAAGAAAAAAGATCGCAAAAAGTCGTGGTTGCGTGAGCTGATTTGGACTATTGTGATTGTGGTTGCCGCTCGTGCTTTTCTGTTAGAACCTTTTACAATCCCTTCAGGGTCTATGATGCCCAATTTATTGATAGGTGATTACTTGTTTGTTAACAAGTGGCGCTATGGTTGGTGCAAACACTCATTTGTCTTTAGTCTTCCTTTGCTTCCAGGGCGTGTATTTGGCTCAGCTCCTGTTGCAGGTGATACCGTAGTGTTTCGTTTGCCATCTGATTTAAATGTGCACTATGTAAAAAGACTGATTGGCGTACCTGGTGATCGTGTGCAAGTGAAAGATGGTATCGTTTTCCTTAATGGAAAACCTCTAAAGCAAAAAGAAGTGGAAAGCTATAATATACGTAGTGCTGTTGGATATGATAAGCCTGCGAGAGCGTTTATTGAAGAGCTTCCTAATGGAAAGTCTTATAAAATTCTTCGCGCTGATTACGGAAAAGATACACGTGCAAACAACACTGAAGAGTTTGTTGTGCCAGAAGGACACTACTTCTTTTTGGGCGACAACCGTGATAATTCTGCAGATAGTCGATTTTCTTTAGGATTTGTGAGTGAAGAGTTGATTGTAGGAACGCCATTCTTAGTCTTTTTGTCAGTGAATGAAAGCATTTTGGACTTGCTTAAGGTAAGTGAGTGGTCAAAAAACGTACGACTTGAGCGCTTTTTCTCTTTTGTGGGAGATATATAAAGATTGCCTCTCCATAAGGAAGCCTCTCATTTTCAACACCCTAGTGTGATAAGTGAATCTTTATCAGCCTTTGAGCGTTACGAATTCTTAGGTGATAAAGTTTTGGGGTTTTGTATGGCGGATATTCTTTTGCGCCTATACCCTAAAAAAACAGAAGGTGAGCTCAGCAGCGTTTTAAACACTTTGGTGTCAAAGGAAATTTTATCTAAAGTTGCGAAAAGATTGGAGTTGATTGCTCATTTTCAGCATAAATTGCAGACTATTTCTCCTTCTGTGTTGGCCAGTATGTGTGAAGTGGTCATCGCTGATTTGTATGTGCAAAAAGGCACTGAACATGTGAAAGATTTTATCAAAGAGCATTGGCAAGCGTGGCTAATCGATTTGAGCACGCTTCCCTTGGACTACAAAACGCTTTTGCAAGAATACTCCGCTCGCGCCAACATTTCAGATCCTGTTTATTTGCTAGAAAAGAAAAGCGGACCGGCTCACTGTACAATATTTGTTTGTTCTGTAAACATAGCTGAGGTTGGAAGTGCTGATGGATCTGGAAGATCAAAAAAAGAAGCAGAAATTAATGCCGTGAAAAATTTATGTATTCAGTGTAAGATAGAGTTATGATTGATCAAGAAAAGAAAAGAGCAGGATATCTTGCTATTGTTGGGCAAACAAATGCTGGGAAATCCACGCTTCTTAACGCTTTGGTGGGCAGCCGCATAGCGAGTGTTTCGCACAAAGTGCAAACGACAAGCGTCTGTCTCACAGGTATTGTTTCTTACGGAAATGCACAAATTGTTTTGATTGATACCCCAGGTATTTTTCATGCTACTGCTAACACAAGAGGACAAAGTGTTTTAATGCGTCATGTTCTTTACGGCGTTGAGCAGTCAAACGCTGTTCTTCTTATGGTGGATGGACAAAAGCCATTGAACGAAAAAGTACTTAATCACTTGCGTGACTTAAAAGCCTCTAAGGATACTTATTTGGCTATTAACAAAATAGACGCTATTCATGGAAAAGAAGCGCTTCTTCCTTTAATAGAAGCTTATAATAAAGCTTATGATTTTAAAGAAACATTTTTAATCTCTTCTTTGAGAAATAAAGGGGTGGCTGAAATGATGAGGCGTATTGCATCTCTCATGCCAGAGCATCCCTGGCTTTATGCTGATGATTACCTTACAACAATGGCAGGAAAAGAATTGGCCGCTGAAGCGTTGCGAGGCTTTATTTTTCAAAGGTTTAATAAAGAAATTCCTTATGAAACAACTATTAAAGTGCTGAGTTGGAACCGCAATGATGACAATGTTGTGGTGATCGAAATGCTCATTGCTGTCAAAACTATCAGCCACAAACGAATTTTATTAGGCGATAAGGGATCAGGCATTGCGTATTTGAGAGAGCGGACACAAGCGCGTCTGCAAGGCGTTTTGGGTGAGAAAGTGCGTGTTGTGTTAACTATTCAGATGAATAAGTGATATGCAGCAGGGTGCGGTTGTTGCTGGCATTGTTTTGTATCAAAAAGCATTGATGCGCGGTACATCTTACATAGAGATGCTGTCAGAGGATGAAGGCGCTTTAAAAGGTGTTGTTTCATTAGATAAGAAAAAACTCTCTATCTCTGGATCTATAGAGGGTCGTTTTTGTCGCGGGGAGCGTACGTCGCGTATGTACCGCGATCTTCCTTTTTGGGATATTAGCGATGTAGGAGATGGCTTGTATGCAGAGCTCTTGCACGCACCAATGCCTTTACTTATATGGAAATCAGCGCTGGATGTGATGCGTGTTATTAGAGAGCCAGCGTCTCCTAAAGAGATATACAATATACTCCTTCGTGTGCGAGAGGATGCGCGGCAAAGCGCTGATTCGCTTTATTGGAGAGCGTCTTATGTGGCTCTGGAGCTTTATGTTTTGCAATCTTTAGGTTTTGGATTAAATATTCATAGCTGCGCTGTGACTAATGAAAAAGAGAATTTGTTTTATATTTCTCCAAAAACAGGGGCTGCTGTTGTGGAAAAAGTAGGTGCTCCCTATGCAGATAAACTTCTGCCTTACCCAGACCTTTTTGCAAAAATTATCCGCAAAAATGTATGTAGTGCGTCTGATTCAGAGTTTTTTCAAGCTCTGGATGTCACAGGTTTTTTTCTTAAGCGTTATGTAAAGAGATCTTTGGTCAGAGAGCAAATATTTGTGTGGAGAGAGATGAATCTATAGGGTATTATGGGCAAGAGGTCTTAGGGTGGAAGGCAAAATTTTAACAGTTACCGAACTTTCGCGAGGCATTAAGCAGTCGCTAGAGATTTCTTTTGGGCATGTGCGCTTGAAGGGTGAGATATCAGGTTTTTTGCATCATGCATCTGGTCATATGTATTTTGCGCTTAAAGATGCAAGTTCAGTTATTGATTGCGTTTGTTGGCGTTCACAAGCTCCAGGTTTGTCAGTGAAACCAGCAGACGGCATGGAAGTTGTGTGTGAAGGAAAAGTCACCACCTATGCTATGCGGTCAAAATATCAAATTGTTATCCACTCTGTGCAAATGGAAGGTGCAGGCGCCATCTTGAAAATGCTAGAAGAGCGCAAAAAAAAGCTAAAAGAGGAGGGGCTTTTTGATCAAGAGCACAAAAAGTCATTGCCCGCGCATCCGTGCCATATTGCTGTTTTGACATCACCTACAGGTGCTGTGATACGTGATATTTTGCATCGAGTGCGTGACCGTTATCCTTGTTATGTGCGATTATGGCCCGTAGTAGTGCAAGGACCTTCAGCTTCAGAGAGTGTTATTGAAGCATTGGATGCTATTGAAAAAAGCGATGATTTGCCAGATTTGATTATTATTGCGCGTGGCGGTGGTAGTGTGGAGGACTTACTTCCTTTTAGCGATGAACTCCTTGTTCGACGTGTATTTAATTGCTCTATTCCGGTTGTGTCAGCTATAGGCCATGAAACTGACATTACTCTTCTGGACTATGTGGCTGACGTTCGTGCGCCTACGCCCACAGGCGCCGCGGAAATTGCCTTACCTAACCGCAAAGACTTACTGCAAATAACAGAGCAACTTTCGCAAAGATGTGCGCGTTTTATCGCACAAACTTTAGCAGAGCGATTGATGTTCTTGAGTACGCAAACGTTTATTCCTCAGCGTTTGGTTGAGCAAAAATGGATGATGTTTGATGATTGTTGGCGCCAAATGGTTGCTGGTGCGAACCTGATGCTGCAAAGAAGGCGTACGGCAATAGAGCGCTTTATTGCTTTGACCTCTACGGTGGGTGTTCAGAGCATGATGCGTCAAGCGCAAGGGGAAATGCAACGTACACACGAAACCATTAATCTTGTGACAACAGGACATCTTAAGCAGTTGCGAGAAAGTGTGCACTCTGTGAGTCGCGTCCTTTATAATGTGGCCCCTCAATCGGTTATGAGCAGAGGGTATGCTGTTGTGAAGATGCAAGGAAAAGCGGTTATGAAAGCGCAGGGTTTGAAGAAAGGAGATTCAATAGACTTAACCTTTTTGGACGGTAAGAGGGTGGCTCATGTTACAGAATAAAGCTGGGCATTTCTCTGAACATTTCCTATCTGATTTGCGCCAAAAGGTTCCTTTGTCTGCCATAGTGCGTGAGCGTTGTCGTTTGGTAGAAAAGGGGGGGCGTTTGGTGGCTTGTTGTCCTTTTCATCAAGAGAAGACCCCCTCTTTTTCTGTGAGCGACGAAAAGGGATTTTTTTATTGTTTTGGTTGTGGCGCTAAGGGGGATGTTTTTCATTTTTTAATGCAAATGAATGGATTAACATTTCCACAAGCTGTGGAAGATATGGCGAAAAAGGCGGGGGTTGATTTACCAACTGCAGGAAAACAAGAAACAAAAGAATCATTAAAGAAAGAAAAATCTTTGCAGCAATTAGAGCTTTTATGTCAATTTTATGAAGATTGCTTGTGGGGGGAAGGCGGAACAAGCGCGCGCGCATACCTTGAAGATCGCGGTTTTTCACAGGCAACATGCCAATATTTTCGTATTGGTTTCTCACCTAATCGCGGAGGAGCAACGGCCGATTTATGGAGTAAGAAGGGTTGGGATGGAGATTTGCTGTCTTATGTAGGTAACCTTTCTGTGAGTAAAACTGGTTTGGCTTATGACCGTTTTGCGGGTAGATTAATTTTTCCTGTTTTTAATATACAGAAAAAAGTTATTGCTTTTTCTGGTCGTGTGTTGGGTAACGCAAAGGTTGCCAAGTATTTAAACTCACCAGAAACGCCTATTTTTCATAAAAAATACGTTTTGTATAACAGCGCTGTGTTGCGTGGAAAACAGAAAAAAGTTTATTTGGTTGAGGGATTTACTGATGTTATGCGACTGTATCAAGCTGAGCAAGCGATTGCTGTATCTACAATGGGAACAGCCATTTCTTCCCATCAAATAGAACTTCTTTGGCGCAGTTGTGACGTGCCACTGGTTTTGCTTGATGGAGATAAGGCGGGAAAAAGTGCTGCGCAAAGATTGGTGGAAATTGTGCTGCCATTATTGTGTGCAGGAAAAAGCCTTAATATACAAATACTTCCTGAAGGTATGGATCCTGATACTTATATTGCTACCTCAGGAAACCAAATAGAAAGTTTGCCCTCTATGCCGCTTAATGAATATTTGTGGGCAATGGTAGAGGAAATCAAAAAACCTAAAACGCCGGAAGATTACGCTGCGCTTGAGAAAACATTATCCGAATATATTGGTATGATTAAAGACCCTAGTGTGCGCAAATACTACAAACAGTATTGTGAAAAGAAAACATTTTATTATACGCGCAGCGCTTCTGTTAATGTGCGTGTTCCATCTTATAAACCTAAGGGAGCATTCATGGCAAGGCATATTAGAGAAAGAATTGTACTCTCTGCTTTATGCCTTTATCCAGAATTGCTATCAAAAATGGATGAAAAGATTGCGAATATTTGCTGGACGCAACCGGATTGGAGCAGTATGGTGGAGTGTGTTCTGCGTGCTTATGTGCAACATTATCCATTAACTACGTATAAGATTTTGCGTATTTTATGTCGTGAATGTGATGTGAAAGATATACGACTTATCTATAATGATACGCTTTATACACATGCGCCGTACCTGTTTGTGAAATCAGATATTGCAGATGTGAGTTTGGCGGTAGAAGATATAGTGCAGTATTTATTACAGTCTGATCGCAATGATTTTAGCTAGCAATATGACGAAGAATTATGTGTGACAAGCGGAAAGAGGTTCGATGATCACCGAAGAAAATTTGAAATTTTTAAAGATGTAAGCACTGATGATGTTGTAGAGAGTGGCCTATTCTTTTTTTTCAGATTTTGGCCATATTCAATAGCTGACGATATTATTTTGTGCGCGCTGTTATAGGTTGCACCTGCACCAATAGTTAGGTGACCAACTTCCGAGTTACCTTGTAATCCTTCCAGCAAACTTACTGCCGCACCTGATGCGTTAAGTTGCACATGTTTGTGTTGAGAAAGTGAACTGACAAAAGGGGCTGTTTCCAGAGTGATGGCGCTTTCTTGTCCAGATTGTGGAACGCTCCATTCGTCTGAAGTGCACAGCAATAGTCTTGGATTTTATTGAAGAGTATTTGTATATTTGTATTGTGATAAATGTGAAAGATTAGTAAAATAATACATCAGATGGATGATTTTGTGAAAAAATAAACAGTCTTTTTGTTTTAACCCAAAACCTTTAGAGAGAGTACGAAATGAAATACTTATGTTTAATAATGTTGCCGGTTATTTTATTTGGATCAGCCGATTTATTGCTACCGCTTGAAGAAAGTTGGACGCCTCCTGCTGCATATAAAATTTGTCAGACAATGTCGGATCAGCTAAGATTAGAATTATTAAAACCTGATGCACAGCAAGAACAGGGTGTGATAAAAGCAAAATTTAACGCGTTGCTGTTATTCATGCAAGGTATACCTGGGATACAGGAGAATACCTTCTTTTGTGCGGAGTGTGTTGCTGTAGTCTATAAAACAAAAGTCTATGAAATAAAAAAGAATGTATTGCAATATGTATTGCAAAATGCGCCCTATTCTGAACTCATCTGTAATGCTGCAAACCTTTTTGCTGTATGTAGGATTCTTCAATGTACGCTTGGTGGAGGCTATGTGAAGAGCTTGGCTATACTGCCATACAACGATTACCTGGCAATTACTGCAACATCACTTGCGCTCAAAGAAGTTTTAAAAGATGAATGTCTTCACCCACATATTAATACTTTTTTTGTAGCAGGATCTATGTTGTGTTATGGTAATGAAGAATTAAAATATATTCAAAAATGGAATGATTATTTAGAATATAAGTGAAAACTGATGATAAACGACAAGGTTGGATGCAATGGTACGCATGGAGCAGTGGTTCACAGATCATTATCAATCTACGTAAAGAGAGTCCATTATTGGAGAAGCAGTGATATTAGCTGCTCTGTTGAGTTTCAATTAGTGGTGAAAAAAGGAGGAAAAAATCCTCCTTTTTTATTACTCTCGTCCATGTTTAATATGTGTGGCTTTTTCATGCAATAAAGTTTGGCAATATCTTTTTCTTTTTTTCTCAAAAAATACAAAATCTAATAGTGTAAGTGTGAAAAATATGTGATCTGACAGTGTGAGTACTCTTTGAAAAATAATACGGTTATTTTAATCATAAAATAGCATTCTGAAGTAGTTTGGAGATGTTGTTCATCTCTTGAATACTTACATGGCATCGTTCCATGTGTAATTTTGAGATGTTGTCTGTGCTGGGCAATATCATTTACACTGAGATTGAGAAACTTCTACAGTTTGTATGAGTGCAATAAATCACTGAAGGAATGTTGGTATCATGTTTAGGGGGGCAGGATGTTATGATCAAAACAACAAAAGGTGTTGGAGAAAATGTTTGCTTTTGATATAATATGAAATGAAATATTTATTATTAATCATGCTCCCAGTGATTTTATTAGGTGCTATGAGCAAAGAGGTGGCAGAGCCTTCTATGAGTGGCCCTGAAGAAAAAGGGAGGCGTGTGATGCCAGTAATATTATCAAAATTTGAAGCAGCTTACATGAAGGGTAAACTTTCTTTACTCCAAAAAGCAACTGAGGATGTAATGGATTTCTTCCGAGAGAATTATAGGATAGAAAAGGGATTTCTGCGTTTAACGATTAACCCTTTTTTGTGGAAAAAAGCTGACGGTGTCTGGGAGACTCTCTCAGATTCAGAACCTTCTGATACACAAGGTTTTCATGAGTGTCATCTGCTCAACCTTGATCGAGACAGTAAACATTGGATGCTTAGGTTTTTCGTACGACAAGAGTGTTTTCGTGAAATTGATGAAAAATGTCAGATGATTCAAGCAAAATTTTCGTCTAGGAGCGATTTGGATATAAAGTATAGTTTTTTGTTGTCCTCCTTTTTTAGTGCTTGTTTTTCGAGAGATGTAGAGATAATAACTCGGTAAGCAGTTAAAATCTTTGATTCTGAAGGCATAAATTCCTCTTGCATCCAAGAAATATACAGGATAAGCTAATTTTTGCGATATTGATTACAATTAAAAGTGATAGTGCAAAATGATTCTAGATATATCCAGTCCTAAGGTATGATTTTTGTAACTACTGCAAAGGTGGGAGTTTTGATCTCCTGCATATCAAGCAAAAAAGTAAGTCGCAAGAAGAGTAAATCTCAAGATTGACAATAGTATGTTTTTTAACGAGGGTAAGATGAAATGAAATGTTTATTATTAATAATGCTTCCAGTGATTTTATTGGGAGGTATGAGCAAAGAGGTGGAGGATACTTCTACATGTGTATATGTGAGAGTTTCAAAAATACTTAAGAGATGTTGTGACAAGTTGAGCGCAATGCTATCGAGTGATAGCCCTGAAGCAAGAGGGAGGCGTGTGATGCCATTAATATTATCACAATTTAATGAAGCGTGTATGACTTGTAAATCTTCTTTACTCAAAGACGCAGTTCTGGAGGTAACTGATTTCTGCCGAGAGGAATATGCTATAGAAGAGAGATTTATGAGTTTAGAGATTAGCCATTATTTGTGGAAAAAAGCTAACGGTGGCTGGGAAGCTCTGTCAGACTCAGAATCTTCTGATCCACAAGCTTTTCGTATGTGTACTCTGACCAACGCTGATCCACCAATCCAACATTGGGTGCTTATATTTTTCGTACGACAAGAGTGTTTTCGTAAAGTGGAGGGAAAATATGAGATGATTCAACAAAAATTTTTAGATTACATAAATGATGGTCACATTTCTGGGGCAAAACTAAAGAATAGTTTTTTGTTGTCCTCCTTTTTTACTCTTTGTTCTGCGAGATCCTCCTTTTTTACTCTTTTTTTTGCGAGAGATATAGAGATCATAACTCAGTTATAGCAGTGAAAATCTTTGATTCTGAAGGTGTATGAAAATTCTTCACGATTTTAGATATATCCAGTCCTAGGGTATGATTTTTGTAACTACTGCAAAGGTGGGAGTTTTGATCTCCTGCAGATCAAGCAAAAAAGTAAGTCTCAAGATTGACAATAATGTGTTTTTAAACGAGGAGAAGATGGAAATGAAATGTTTATTATTCATAATGCTCCCAGTGATTTTATTAGGTGCTATGAGCAAAGAGGAGGCAGAGCCTTCTGTGAGTGGCCCTGAAGTAAAAGGGAGGCGTGTGATGCCATTAGTATTATCAAAATTTAATGAAGCTTACGAGACTCGTAACTCTTATTTACTCAAAGAAGCAGTTCTGGAGGTAATTGATTTTTGCCAAGAAGAATATAATATAGAAGAGAGATTTATGAGTTTAGAGATTCGCCCTTATGTGTGGAAAAAAGCTGACGGTGGCTGGGAAGTTCTGTCAGACTCAGAATCTTCTGATACACAAGGTTTGCGTGCGTGTACTCTGATTAACGCTGATCCAGCAGTCGAACATTGGGTGCTTAGGTTTTTCGTACGACAAGAGTGTTTTCGTGAAATTGAGAAAAAGTGTGAGAGAATTCAACAAAAATTTAAGTGTCGTCGCGATTTGCAAAAAAACGTAAAGGCTAGTTTTTTGTTGTCCTCATTCTTTAGTCTTTGTTCTGCGAGAGATATAGAGATCACAACTCAGTTATAGCAGTTAAAATCTTTGATTCTGAAGGCATAAATTCCTCTTTTATCCAAGCAATATACAGGATAAGATCATTTTTGCGATATTGATATACAATTAAAGGTGATAGTGCAAAATACGATAGAGTGCATTTTTGGGTTTAATAAGAAAAAGAAGGAGCTTTTGTTCGTGCCGGAATGTCAGAGAGAATTTAGATAATATGAACAAGACTTTTTGTATATTAATGATTTGGAGCGCTAAGGGGAATACCTTTGCCAGGTATTGTTGTAATGCCATACGAATATTGCCTGGATGCAAGCAAATTGGAGTAGTGTAGTGTATTGCGTGCTTATATGCAACACTATCTATAACTACGTATAAGTTTTTGCGTGTTTTATGTCGTGATTGTGATGCAAAAGATATACGATTTGTCCATAATGATACGTTTTATACATTGTACGATGTGAGCTTGGCGGTAGAAGATATCGTGCAGTACTTATTACAGTCTGATCGCAATGATTTGAGCTAGCAATATGATGAAGAATTATGTGTAATAGCGGCAAGATGTTCGATGATCACCGAAGAAAATCTGAAGTTTTTAAAGATATAAGCACAGATGATGTTGTAGAATGTGGCATTGCTATCACCAACTGTTTTCCTTCAAAACTTTTAGAGAGACTATGAAATGAAATATTTATTGTTAATCATCTGTCCGGTTCTGTTATTTGCAGCAATGGGTGAGAGCAGGCAAGAGCAATCTCAAGATGATGGTGATTTTTCTTTGCAGAGAAATTGTGCATCTGTACTTCCAAAGGAGGCAGGCTTTAGAGATGTGACGAGTGTAGATATAGTAGCATTGCAGAAAAAGATAGATTGTCTGCTAAGTTTTGTGCAAAATAGACCACAAAAAGAATCAGGCACTGAGGGTTATGAGCGCGGGAGACGCATAATGACTGAAACGGATAATTTGATGTCAGAGCTGAAAACTATATATCAGATGAAAGGCGATGAAGCTTTTTATTTCCAACACGCTACCTTATGTGAAACAGATGATGTTTTGCAAATAGCATTAGCAGAGCAGTTATGTG
>MPNG01000063.1 GCA_002238905.1 Alphaproteobacteria bacterium bin98
AAGATGTTAGCTAAATCTGCGTAAGTATTCAGGAGCCTTTACGTCCCATGATGTTTGGTTACAAGATACTACAATAATATTATGATCGAAATACGATTTATTTTTATCCGTGACAAAGCCTTTTTTTGTGTTTAAAGACTTTGAAAACTGTATCACAAGTGAAGGTTATTTTTTTGTCAAGTGGATGAAGTGTTGAGAAATATAGTTTAATAATTTAAAGGAAAATGATTGGTTTTATGCTAAGATTTTATAGTCGAAGGATATTTCTGATGAATATTATTATATTTTCACTATTTATGTGTGTGTTCAACACAGATGCTGCAGAGGCTCCTGCTGAGATGCCGGATTGCTTGGCCGGCGAAGCCGCTAAAACATACTGTGTAAATCTACTATCTAATCTCGGACGTCATAATATGACACCCGAAAACTCGGTTATGTTGCAAGTATGCTGTGCATTACTTGAGTTCGATTACGTGTGGTTTGCAGGCATCTTTGTGCAAGAAGACATCTTTGTGAAAATAGATATTAATGCTATCCTGTATACCCTGAGCCAAAAGAGCTCAAGTAATGCTGAGCAACTACTTCACATTTTTCGTGAGGAGGATGATAAGGTGAATAGAGACGAGGTAATGATATGCCATGCTCTTGGCCGATGTGTTCCTGCGTTTCAGCCTAATGATATTAAAAAAATTGTGTATGATTTTCCGCAGGTGCTCCAGCAATCTGATATCGTATCCAGTTTTATCAGTCGTTATGCAAGTGCAGATTCAAAAAGGTTTTCGACAGGACTACAACATCTTTTGTGGCAAAAAGATCGTATTCTAAAACCGCACGATGATATATGCCATACCTCAGCAATGAACTGTGATTTTGTGAAGTATTTTGCGCATCAATATCGAATAAACTGTGCTTTTGTTAAGCAATGGACGTATCAATGTTCAAAGCCAATGCATGGTGCTTTGGAGTATCCCGACTCATCTGTGCAGAGTGCTGTGATGTATCCGGGGTGTGCGTATCAAATACAAACTGCATATTTAGATCGGTACTGGGCACCACTTAGCGCCTATCTGTGGAGAGGTGTTAAGCCGAATCTTGATTTCAATTCACCTGACGACGTGGGTTATGCTTATGCCGAAGAAAAAGTAGATATTGCAGAGGAGCTGCCAAAGATGCTTGATCGTATTGTCCTTAAAATGCAGCAGGTCCCTGAGTGCGAAAGCGTAGCTTGTATGGAGAACGTTCATGTGCGCCTTGATGCAATAAAGAAATATATTTCCCATATGCAGCCTCATCAGAAGGCCATGATTTTTGTATGGGCGTTTGTTATGGAACGTAAAGGAGATAGAGCGTTTTGTGATTTAGGATTTTTAAAAGAGAAGAAAAAAAATATCCACTATCTTTGGACATCATGTCGGCAAGATTTTCCGAGTTATATTGATGATTTAACAGAGTATACCAACATTACGGATTATGGGAGATGTATAAGAAATCCCGACACATATCGGAAGCATCAAGAGGCGAAAGATTGCGATAGTTATGAATCAGTGTGGCAGAAGATTATAGATGTGCCGTTTTATGAAAAAAGGAACCCCATGGGATATCTTTTTAGTTGTATCTTTTCGAATAATGGTGATGCAAAAGGCGCTAAGTGACGCTAATCAAGTATGCAGAGGTTTTTACAGTTTATGATTTTTTGTAACAAGATGCGACGGTACTATTATCGAAAAACGATTATCAAAAACCCTTTTTTGTGTTTAAATACTTTGCAAACAGTATCACAAGTTAAGGTTATTTTCTTATAAAACTTTTATGGGTGATTGTTTTTTGTGTTGATGAAGTGTTTGAAAATATACTTTGATAATTTAAAGGAAAATGATTGGTTTTATGCTAAGATTCTATAGTCGAAGGATATTTCTTATGAATATTATTATATTGTCACTCTTTATGTTTGTGTTCAACACAGATGCTTCTGAGGGCCCTGCTTCTGAGGAGGTTCCTGCTTGGTGTAAAGTTGGCGCCGCTCAAAGACACTATAAAACCCTGAGCGATAATCTTGAAAAGTGCCATGTTATAGCCAAAAAATCGGTTATGTTGCAAGTATGCCATGCATTATCGCAGCAATTCTTGAGAGCAAGCTTAAGCATAAACTTATTTCTGAAAGCAGATGTTGATATTATTCTATACACCTTGTCTCAAGCAAGCTCAAATGATCCGGATGAACTAGCGAAAACTTTTGATAAGGAGGATGAGTGGGTAAGCAAAAGACCTACACAGAAAAATTTGCGCGATGCTTTTGGTCGATGTGTGCCTGCGTTTAATACTAAGGATATTCAAGAAATTTTGAGTTATGTTTCGCAAATGGACAAGCACCCTCAAACCGTGCTCTGTATGAAGCTTCGTTATGCAAAAGCAGAGTCACAAAGGTTTTCGACAGTACTCACACTTCTTTTGTGTAGAAAAAATCCTCCTATTGTAACACTGCCTCCTGACTCTCAAGATCCGGAATCTTCCTCTCAAGTCTTGCAACCTTATGCAGGCGATGTATCTTCTTGGTATACAGTAAAATCCGTGCAAGAAAACTATGCAACTCTGCAAGATAATCTCGCACATCGCAAGATTACAGTCGCAAGTTCGTGCATATTGCAATTATGTGGTGGCTTATCCCAACTCGCTATCTTTCCTGATATACCTTTCTTGGTGCAAACAGATATTAAGACTATTCTGTATATTTTGTGCCAAGCGAGCTCAAGCAATGCTGAGCAACTAGCTCAAACTTTTCGTGAGGAAGATGCTAAGGTGCGCAAAAAGGAGACAAAGCAATTGCCTGCTCTTGGCCGATGTGTTCCTGAGTTGCGGGCTCAAGGTGTAATAGATGCTTTGTCTCGTTCTCTAGGTGCAGAAAATGTAATAGATGCTTTGTCTCGTTTGCCAGGTGCGAAAAATCATGCTGCAACCGTACAAAATATTATGAATCGTTATCTTCACAATACAGGTTTAGAAAGGTTTGAACCATTAAGCAACTATCTTTGTCGGATGGTGATGAGGAGTCGTGCTGAGGGTTCTGCGATACGCTCTTCCTCATCTCAAGATTCGCAACCTGAGGTAGGTGCTGTATCTTCTGCATTGGGTGAAGACCCTCCTTGGTTTGCAATAAAATCTACTCAAGAAAACTATACAATTCTGAAAGATAATATCCAACATTACGGTATTAAAGCCGAAAGATCGGTAATGTTGAACGTATGTAGTCAATTATCCAAAATCGATTTCTTTGGTGATCCACCTTTCTTGGCGAAAACAGATATTAAGACTATTTTGTATATTTTGTGCCAAAAGAGCTCCAGAAATGCTGAAGAACTAGCTCACACTTTTCGTAAGGAGGATGAGGGGTTAAAAAGCCTTACAGGGACAAATGCTCTCCATGCTTTTGGCCGATGTGTGCCTGAGTTTCAGGCTCGAGATGTAAGAGATGCTTTCTGTCGTTTTCCAGGTGAGCAAATGCTAGGTGCGCAAAATCGTGATGAAATCTTAAAAAATATTATGAATCGTTATCTTCAAAATAGAGGTTTAGAAAGGTTTCGTCCATTGGCAGAATATCTTGGTCTGACGATGGAAGATGATGTATCTGCTGCCTCTCCAGACTCGCAACCTGGAGATGATGTCTCTTCTGCCTCGCAACCTGGAGATGATGTCTCTTCTGCTCCATCGCAACATGATGGAGATGATGTATCTGCTGCCTCTCCAGACTCACCACTTGAGGTAAGTGCTGTCTCTTCTGCCTGTCCAGACTCACAACCTGATGTGGGTGCTGTATCTTCTGTATTGGGTAAGGAGCGTCCTTGGTTTGAAGTAAAATCCGTTCAAGAAAACTATACAGCTCTGCGAGTTCATCTTGAAGGGAAGGGTGTTACAGTTAAAAATTCGAGTATGTTGAACATATGCTCTGTATTCTCCGAATACGATTGCTCGCAGGATATACACTTCTTTGTAAAAACAGATATTAAGACAATCCTATATCTTTTGAGCAAAGCGAG
>MPNG01000010.1 GCA_002238905.1 Alphaproteobacteria bacterium bin98
AGTTTATTGCGAAGGAGGGCGATGGGAAAGTGTTTTGTAGATATTCTCAGAGTTCTGCATGAGAGAGATGACATCGTGTTGCCACCTATAAAGGTTGAATGTGATTTTAAAGAAAATGATTTGTGCGGTAATGTGGAAGTTTGTATAAGAATACTCCAAGAAGTTCAGGATTTGGAAAAAAGGCAGAGTCGGCAAAAAGAGAGTTTACAGAGAAGTGTGTTTGGTGTGGTTTGTGATCAGACAGCTGAAGCTACTTTGGAATATCAATATATAAGAAAGCTGAAAGAAAGCTTGTTAGGGCCTCTTGTTGTCAGCGATCAAAACGAGAGACGTGAGATGGTAGGTAAACAACTGTTTGTGTTTTTAGATTTTTTGAAAGTAAAAGGGTATATGATAGAACCCGAACCATCCCGTATGATGTCATTTTTAGGCAATTTATTATCCTGGAGCTAAATGATTTTAGTGAGGCAATTCATTTTCTGGAGAGCCACAAAATGATTTTACACAGAAGGTTTATTCGGTGTGATTTGTGATAAAACAGCTGAGCATACTTTGGTAGATGAATGTCCTGATAGAAAAGAACAGCAGTGCAAACTATTAGATTCTTTTAATCATCAAAACAGTAGAGCTCGCAAGAAGATAAACGAGAAGAATATAATGATGTGTTAAAGTGACGGAAAGATTTTCACTTTGTGGATACTGTATGTGTTTTCAATGATATGGTAGGCTAAGTCATGAAAATAATAAAGAATATAATGATAGTATGTATGCTGACTGCGTTGCCAGCATACAGTGCAAAACTAACAGATTGTGAAGCAAGCGCTGCTCAAACCAAAGTAACGACGGTTGTGGATGTTTGGCGAGCATGGCAAATTGATGGTTTTGAAACACCACAGATTCCTCAACAGATTCCTCAACAGATTCTGGATCGGATCAAGGGCGTGATTAGCTACGTGATATTTTTTGCTCGCAGTAATCCTGAAGGTCAAATTTTTGCTGAAATTCCGCGGTATACGCACTCTGGAGCGATGTATGAGTATTCTAGAGATGTGATGGCAAATCATGAGAGCGCATTTCGTGATAAGTGTGATAAATTTCTGCAGGGATCCTTGTGTGTTTGCGCTAACGAGGAGGTTTTTTCTAACCCTGCTTACAATCCTCATCCTCATGACGTAAGATCCAATTGGGGAAATTTTATAGAACTGCTTCAAGAAACTGCTGGTTTGGTAGCAAATCGGCACCAACTCGGATCTGTCAGTATAGCCAAAGAGATGTCCGACTTCTTAAATTTATTTGCAATACCTTGGGAGACAGATTGGAATTCTTGGGAAAAGCGCAAGCACAAAGAGGAAAGTGAGGAAAAGGCACGCAGATCTTGACGCTGTTATTTTGGTATGGTGTACTAAACCATGAAAGTAAAAAAAACTATAATGATAGTATGTATGCTGACTGTGTTACCAGCATATAGTGCAAGCGACCGATCAAGTTATGAGAGTGATCAGAGTGTTGAGAGTGTTGCGAGTGTTTTTCGAGTGCAGAATCAAGCTGACATTGAGGATTTTCAAACAAAACTAAGGCATTTATTGAAACAGCGCAATGAAATTCGGGCTCGGATAGAGGGTTTGGTGGAATACGCGAATTTTTTTTCTGAAATTTCTGAAACTAATACTCTTTTTGGAGACATGATTTTAGTATTAGATGAAGATTTGATTAACAGTATGGGTGCGGAATTCAGTAAGGTCAATGTCCCTCGGTATATGAATGTTAGAGAAGATCTGATGCAGGGCGCACGCAATTTGCGCGGTTATTTTGATATATGTCGCTTGCAAGGCCGTCGGGTTAGCGAGTTGATTTTAGTTGATAAATTTTTGAATGGCCAGGACAAAGAGGTTTGTTCTCACCCAGCTCAAGATACTGATACTCATGACTCAATGTCCCATTTGGAAAATTTTCTGAAATGCATCAAAGATACAAAGTGTTTAGTGGAAGAGCATCTCACATCGGTTTCTGCTTGCATCAATAGTGTTGATGGTATTGTCCAGGGTGTTTGTGCTCCGTGCAGGAGTTATTTGTTGTTCACACTTTGTGACAAATTTGTACTAAGACAGAATCTTCAACATTATAGAAAATGCCACGTAGAAGGCCTAGAAGAAAAGATGTGCACATCCTTAGATTTGTTTGCAAAATGTTTGGAGAAAGAGAGGGTTTTTAGGAGTAGAGGTAACCCTCTAGTTGTGTTACTAGAAAATAGTGAACAACTAACTTTGGAAGATCGTCGTGATAATTTGAGGGACAATCTGGATAAGTTTATGCAAATGGAGTGTGAAATCAGTGCTCGGCTAGAGAAATTAGCTGGCTGCGCGACTTTTTTTATTCAATATGATTTTGCAGAATATGTCAGACGTTTTCCACAATTAGGCGTCGCGCATGCTTGGTATGACCAGGTGCTAAAAAGACAAGTAGATGAATTTATTAATATTGTGGACTGCTTGCGGTGTTGGGCGGGGCATAATTTTTCAGATATTGTTAGAGCTTGGAAGATTTTGCATGAGAGAGATGATGATAGCATGTTGCCACCTATACAGGTTAAATGTGATTTGCAAGTAAATGATTTGTGCGGTAATTTGGAAATTTTTATAACAATACTCAAAGAAATTAAGGATTGGGAAGAAAATCTGAGTCGGCAAAAAGAGAGTTTACAAAAAAGTTTGTACGGTGTGGTGTGCGATCAGACAGCTGCAGCTACTTTGGTAGATCAATTTCCTTATATAAAAAAACTGCAAAAAAGCCCGCTAAGGGGTGGGGATTTTGTCAGATATCAAAACAAAAGACGTAAGATGGTAGAGGAGCAACTGTCTTTGTTTTCAGAATGTTGGCAATCAGTGTCTCCACTAGAAACTTTACAAAACCCAGAAGATCAGATTGTCCGAATCTTAGAAAATTCACAAAACCCAGCAGATCAGATTTTCCGACTCTTAGATTTATGGTCAAAATACTTGAAGCAAGATATCGATTTTGTGCGAGATCCTCTTGTTTCAAAAAATCACTGTGATAATGTGATATGCCATCTGAATCAGTTTTTGCGAATGGAGGACAAAATAATCTCTCGAATAGCGATACTGTCTAGCTGCGCGCTTTTTTTTCTTCAGCATAATATTAAAAATGACATCCTTTGGCCACAATTAAGATCGCCGAATGTTGAATGGTATAGGGAGTGGGGAATCCGGTTGTTTGGTTTGGCAAAGCAATTTACCGTTGAAGCCGATGAATATCAGCGTTTGTACTCTCTTCTCACCGGTTATAAAATTTTATGTGCCAATGATGCCAATAGCGTGTTGACACCTACAGCACATGCTGCGGATTGGGGCCGCAATTTAAAAAATTTTATAGCAATTCTGCAAGATACTCAGAATTGGCAAGCCCAGCAGTGTGTCCAAGGAGAGCTTTTATACAGCAGTGTTTGGGAGATGCTTGACGATCAAGGGGCTGAACGTGCTTTGGGAGATTCAACAGAACAGCAGCGCAGACTAAGAGAATATCTTAACCTTATACGCCCTAGAAGTATGCGGATAGATTGGTGCTTGTCTGCATTTTTAGGTTTTTTGAACACGAGAAATAGTGTGATGGAATCCGTTCGGCAAGCGCAGGGGTGTTAGACTAAGAGTTCTGCTTTTGAGTACTCTAAAAAATAGGAGGCTTTATGCTGTCTTGCAGGAGAATTATCACTTGAGCACTCCTTATGGGGAAGATTATAGTTATCTTAGAGGGTGTGTAATGCCTCTCAACTTTTTGCGTTATGATTGAAAGTAGAGCTTCCTTGCATGTAAACGTAGTGCTATATTTAGTCATGAGAATAATCAACAAGATCATGATAATATTTGTGTTTATTGCGTTACAGGTACACGGCGCAGAATCAACAAATTGCCAAGAACAAGATCATTTAGCAAAACAAATAAAACAGTTTGTGCAACAGCATCATGAAGGTAAGGGGCGGATAAATGGCTTGATTCGCCACGTGAAATGGTTTGTTGAAAATAATCCTAAAGATGACAGTCTTCTGCAAAGTGGGGGTTATCGGTATTCTGGATATCTGATGAAAAAGTATTCGAGCGTATTTCTTGAAAATTGTAATCTGTTTCTGAAAATGGGAGAGGTGGTTGATACTGTTTGCCACATCTGGATTGGTGAAAAAACAGATATTTCTCCTAATCCTTCTTGTGATTCTGATCCTAATGACCCCATATCCTATTGGAAGAGTTTGATAGAAGCACTCCAAGAAGTGCCTCTTTTGGTGGACACGCAGATGGCATGCATCAGTTCTCTCTGCAAAAATATTGAGCCTCGGGCTCATTGGAAGAGTTTGATAGAAGCACTCCAAGAAGTGCCTCTTTTGGTGGACGCGCAGATGGCATGCATCAGTTCTCTCTGCAAAAATATTGAGCGTCTGGCTCAGGGTGGGGTTAGCGACTGGCACGATTCGGTTAAACGTAGTATTGAAGAGAATCCCGCTCATCTTCCAGCTCTTAAAAATTATTGTGTAATGGCACTAAAGACAAAACAAGAGATGGACCAATTTTTAGCTTTCTTTTTGTAAGAGAAGTTTTCTGGATAAGTGGTTTTCAAGAAAATGATTTGTGTGGTAATTTGGCAATTTTTAGAAAAAATACTCAAAGAAATTAAGGATTTGCAAGCAAGGAAGAGTCGGCAGAAAACGATTTTACAGAAAAGTTTGTTCGGTGTGGTTTGCGATCAGACTCCTAAAAGTACTTTAGGAGATCGATCGTTTGATATAAAAAAACAGCATACCCGACTGCTGGAATATCCTATAGACGTAAAGGATAGAAGTCTGAATATAAGATCATGCTTGGATTCATTTGTATCATTTTTGACAGTGAGAACGCTTGTGGTGATCCGCGTTAAGCCGCATTTGCTAATTAGACCGTTTAAGTACTCTAAAAGATAAGAGAATTTGTGCTATCTTGTAGGATAAATCATCACTTGAAGAACTCCTTATTTATGGGGAATATTATAGTTGTCTGGTGAGAGGGTATGTAATGCCTCTCAATTTTTTGAGTTATGATATAAGTCAACTCTTCCTTTGTGTTGTGAACTTTTTAATAAAAATGGTATATTTGAATAATGAAGATGATAAACAAGATCATGATAATATGTGCGCTGACTGCATTACCATCATACAGTGCAAGCGTTGAATCATTTGAGAGTGTTGAGGGTGTTTTTCGAGTGCAGAATCAGTCTGAAATCGAGAGTTTTCAAGCACAACTAAGGCGTTTGTTGAAACAGCGTGATGGAATCCTGGCTCGGCTAGAGAATTTGATGGGAGACGCGAAATTTTTTGCTAACAGTAATCCTGAAAATGAAGTGCTTATTGACAATATGGGTTTAACCTTCGATCCACTGTTTGTTGACAGTATGGGTGCGGAATTCTGTAAGGTGAATGTCCGTTCATATAAGAGTGATAGAAGAGATCTGACAAAGGAGGTGCGCGTCTTGCAGGATTATTGCTCTCTATGTCGCCGTAATATGGAAAGCCATTTGGCTAAGGATTTGATGGCAGTGGATAGATTTTTGACTGACGTCGATCAGACAGAGGGTGCACGCGCCTTGCAGGATTATTGCTCTTTATGTTTCCGTGATACAGAGCTGTGTTCTCATGCGGATCAAGATCCTGATCCTTGGGAAAATGTTCTGGAAGGAATCAAAGATGTTAAGAGTTTAATGAAAGAGCATTTCGCATTGACTGTTGCTTGCATGAATAGTGTTGATGGTATTGCACAAAAAAGAGTTTTTCCTCCGCCCAGTATTGGTTTATCCAAACTTTGCGATAAATCTGTGCTAAAAAGGACTCTGGAAAATTATTCCAAATTAGATGTAAGAGCTCTAAACAGCAATATGATAAGATTCTTAGATTTATTGACAAAATGTGTTGCGCGAGAGAGGTTTTTTAGGAGTAGAGATAACCCTCTTGTTGTGTTACAAGAAAAATGTGCAGAGTTCTCTTTACACCAGCGCTGTGAGCATTTGAGGGACAAGCTGGATAAGTTTGTGCAAATGGAGCATGAAATAAGTACTCGGCTAGAGAGATTGGCTGGCTGCGCGATTTTTTTTAAGCAGTATGATTTTAAAAAAGACGTCAGACGTTTTCCACAATTAAGCATGGATCATGCTGAGTGGTATGATTCTGAGGTAAGATTGAACGCAACTGAATTTATGAATACTGCGGATTGCTTGCGGAGTCGCATGGAGGTGCGTTTTTCAGATATTGTCAGAGCTCAGAAGAGATTGCATGATAGTGATGAGGATATCGTGTTGCCACCTATACAATTTGAATGTGGTTTTCAAGAAAATGATTTGTGCGGTAATTTGAAAATTTTTATAAAAATACTCAAAGAAATTAAGGATTGGGAAGCAAGTCAGAGTCGGAAAAAAGAGAGTTTACAAAGAAGTGTGTTCGGTGTGCTGTGCGATCAGACAGCTGAAGCTACTTTGGGGGATAAATTTCCTTATATACGAAAAATGAACGAAATCCTGCTCGGGCCTCTTGCCAACGCGCAACACAGAAGAAGTGAGGTGGTAGATGAACAATTGTTGCGGTTTTCAGAATTTTTGAAAACGACAGTGTCTCAACGAGCAAACCCCGCAGATAAGATGTACCGATTCTTAGAGTTATGGTCAGAGTACTTGAAGCAAGATATCGCTTTTGTGAAAGATCCTCTTGTTTTAAAAAAGTGCTGCGATAATGTGAGATGCCACCTGGATCAGTTTCTGCAAATGGAGTATGCAATAAATAAGCGGATAGAGAGCTTATCTGGCTGCGCGTATTTTTTTCTTCAGAATACTGTTGAAAATGACATCCTTTGGCCAAACTTAAGCCCGCAGAAGGCTGAGTGGTATAAGGAGTGGGGAAGCCATTTGTATGCTTTGGCAAATAAATTTATTGTTGAAGGTGCTGAATATAAGCGTATGCACGGCCTTTTCAGCAGTCATAAATATTTGCCTGCAAATGACGCCAATAGCGTGTTGCCACCCACACAGGCTGACTGTGAAGCTAACGCATTTCACACTAATGATTGGGGCTGCAATTTGCACAATTTTATAGCAAGACTGCAAGGTATTCATGTTTGGGGCGTGAGTCAGACTAGCCAAGGAGCGATTTTATACAGCAGTGTTTTGGAGATGTGGCGCGATCAGGCAGCTGAACATGCTTTGGGAGATAAATTTCCTGACCCAACAGAACTGCAGTGCAGACTAGGAAAATATCTTAGCCTGATAAACAGTAGATGTGCGCAGATCGATCAATACTTGTATTCATTTTTAGAGATTTTGAACGCGAGAAATTGTGCGGTGAAAGCCGTTCGGTACGCGCAGGGAAGTAATGTCTCTCAACTTTTCAAGTTATGATAGAGGTCAACGCTTCCTTCATGTTGTGAGTTTTTTAACAAAATGGTATGTCTGAATCATGAAAATGATAAACAAGATCATGATAATATGTGCGCTTCTTGCGTTCCAAGCAAAGAGCGCACCAATAGACTGCGACGACATGAGCAAACCTGTTGAGGATGTTTTGCGAGTGCGGAATAAGGATCAAAGAGAGAATTTTAAAACAACACTAAGACATGTTATGCAACAGAACCGTGTAATTAGGGATGCGGTAAAGGGTTTGAGTGATTTTGCGATCGTTGTTGTTGAAAGTAATCCTGAAAATGAAGTGCTTATTGACAATATGGGTTTAACATTAGATGAAGAATTTATTCAAAATATGGGTTTAACATTGAGTGAGGTGGGGGTCGAGCAGTATTGTCTTTCTAGAAAGACAACATACCCATCTTTATGCGAATTTAGTGATACGTGTGTTAAATGGCTGAGGGGAGGCAGGGTTGTTAATCCTTTGCGCATAGTTGATGAAGCTTTGAATGGCGAAAACCAAGAGGCTTGTTCTCATCCTGCTCAAGGCCCTGATCCTAATGACTTAATGTCCCCTTGCGTAAAATTTAGAGACACAATAACAGATGCTCAACGTTTAGTGGAAGAGCAGGCTTCATCAATCGCTTCTTTCTTGCAAAGTATTGATTGTATGGAGCAGGATCAGGTTAGTCGCAGAACGAGTAGGAGTGATTTGTCCAGGTTTTGTGACAAATCTGCAATGAAAATCTCTCTTAAAGCCTATTGTAATTGGGTAAGAAGTATAAAACAAGATTTTTTGCGCATCTTAAGAAAATTTTCGGAATTTTCGCAATATTTGGAGGAAGAGAGGCATTTTAGACGTAAAGACAACCCCCTTGTTGTGTTACAAGCAAAATGTGCAGCATTCACTTTACACAAGCGCTGTGCGTATTTGAGGGGCAATCTGGGTGATTTTTGGGAACTGGAGTGTAGAATCACTGCTCAGATAGAGAGATTGGCTGGCCTCGCGAATTTTTTTAAGCCTCATAATATTGAAGATGAAAGCCCTTTTCCAGAATTAAGATCGCAGAATGCTGAATGGTATAAGGTGTGTGGGGGCCGCCTGTGTAAGTTTGCATCTGACTTTATTGATGAGGTCGGTGTATGGAATCGAAGAAGAGCGCATTATACTCACTGTCTTTACAGATCTAAGTGGTATCAGACTGTGGTAAG
The DNA here is from genome assembly GCA_002238905.1 of Alphaproteobacteria bacterium bin98. GTDB lineage: Bacteria > Pseudomonadota > Alphaproteobacteria > Bin98 > Bin98 > Bin98. The sequence goes on from MPNG01000010.1 coordinate 8,635, forward strand.
CGGGAGTGCAACTGAATGTATTGATGCTCAGTCTTTATTGAAGGAGGGGAGCGGGTGTGATGCTCAAGATCTTTGCAGCGATCAATTTGATTCTAATGATTGGTGCATAAATTTGGAAGTTTTGATAAAAACACTCAAAGAAATTAAGGGTTGGGAAGAAGCGCAGTTTGGACAAAGACGTGTTTTAGAAAAAAATTTTTATGGTGTGTTTTGCGATCAGACGGCTGAACGTGCTTTGAAAGTGCAATTACCTTATATAAAAAACCTGCATAGATGTCTGAGAGAATATCTTAGCCTGATAAACGGTAGAGGTAAGAAGATCGACCAATACTTGCGTTCATTTTCAAATCTTTTGAACGCGAGAAATTGAGCGAAGGAATCCGTTTGCAAAGGTAGATTTGCTCACTCCAGAAGATCTGTTGAGTGTGATTTGCGAGTGTGGAAGAAGGATGAAAGAAAGGGTTTTAAAAGATCAGATAGACAATGTGGCATTCCTGAAAAACATCAGAAATTTCTGAGCTATAGATACTCTGTTGTTAAAAATTTGATCGAAGTGGATGAGTGTTTGAGTGGTGTTAAAAAAAAAGAGGGTTCTTTGCATCTTGATTACGATTCTGATTCTCATGACTCAACATTGGATTGGGTAGCGTTTATAGCAGGAGTCAAAGAGATTCAGCGTTTGTTAGACGCACAGCTTGCATTGGCCCTTTCTTTCCACAGCAGTGTTGATCTTATGCACCAGGATGAGGTTTCTGAACATCAGCCTAGGAGTTATTTGTCCAGACTTTGTGACAAATCTTCACTAAAGAGTAGTCTTCAAAACTATCGTAAACACGCAATAGGTATAAAAAAAGAGATGCGCTTCTATTTAGATTGTGTGCCAAACATTTGAGAGTAGATAGTTTGATGTAAGAGCATCGCTGTTATGCGTCTTATGGATAATGAAGCGGTTAGATTTTAGCATTTTTGACCCACTGTTTTTTGCCATTGTCAAAACAACATATGACATCTGTGGCGGAGAGGCGTGTTAGTATAGAGATATATAAAGGGATCAATGGATTTTTTGCGCATTCGTGGAGCACGAGAAAACAACCTCAAAAACATAACGATAGATATCCCAACGCGCTCTTTTGTTGTGATTACGGGATTAAGTGGTTCTGGAAAATCCTCACTAGCTTTTGGAACGATTTATGCAGAAGGGCAAAGGCGATATGTGGAAAGTTTATCTGCGTATGCTCGCCAATTTTTGCAAAGCACACAAAAGCCAGATGTTGATGCTATTGAGGGATTGATGCCGGCTATTGCTGTGGATCAAAAAACAGTTTCTAAAAACCCTCGATCTACCGTTGGTACTGTTACTGAAATTTATGATTATTTGCGCCTATTGTTTGCGCGTGTTGGGGTTCCGATTTCTCCAAAAACAGGTAAACCTATAACTCGTCAAACGGTGACAGATATCGTTGAGCAAATCATGCAACGCTACTCAGAAAAACAAGTGCGTATTGTGTGTGCACTTGCTGTGGATAGAAAGGGTGAATTTGTAGAAGATGTGAAGCGCTTGCAAGCGCAAGGTTTTTACGATTATATCATTGATGGTGAGGAGTGTGGGCTTGATACTATGCCTCTGCTTAACAAAAATCAAAAACACACCATTTGGGTGGTGTGTGATGATGTGGAGATTGATGTTGAGGAACGAGAGCGTGTGGTGGAAGCGGTTGAAAACGCCAATAAATTTGGAAAAGGAGGGATTATTGGTGTGATGCTCCCGGATGGAAAGCAGGAGCTTTTTTCCACACAATTTGCCTGCCCAGAAACAGGATTTTCTCTTACAGAGCTTGAACCACGACTCTTTTCCTTCAACAACCCATCGGGAGCCTGCTCTGGTTGTGATGGTGTTGGTGTTGTGCAGGCAGCCGATGTGCGTAAGCTTATACCTTCTGAAAAAAGCTCTTTGAGAATGGGGTGTGTTTTGCTTTCTAAACACCCAAAATTTGACGCTATGATTATGGAAATGGCGGAAGTTCTAGAAATTAATATTGATATGCCGTTTATATCTATTCCGCAGGAAAAGCGAGATCTTTTTTTGTACGGAGGAGAGGCCCCTAATACTTCACTGGTGTTGGAGGCTCTTGGTATGATGCATGGCACCATAATAGAAGGATTGCTTTCTTGGGTGCACGATATCTGGATGAAAAAACAATCTCGTGCGAAAATGATGATGCGCAAATATATTGGCAAAACGGTATGCTTGCGGTGTCGCGGTGCGCGGTTGCGATATGAATCTTTGCAGGTGTATATTTGTAAAAAAAATATACACCATGTTGCGCAGATGCCGATCGCGGTATTAAAGGAGTGGATGGATAATTTAAAGCTGTCTGCACAAGAAGAAAAAATAGCTTTGATGCTAGTGAAAGAGATTCAAAGTAGATGTTTGTTTTTAATGGAAATCGGACTAGGATATTTGTCGATAGATCGAGAATCACGCACCCTTTCAGGAGGTGAATCTCAGCGTATAAGATTGGCGTCACAAATTGGATCAGGGTTAACAAATGTTCTTTATGTTCTGGATGAACCTTCTATAGGTTTGCACCCACGTGATACAAAAAAATTAATTGATTCTTTGGAGCGTTTAAAGGCCATGCCTAATACGGTGTTGGTGGTGGAGCATGATTTGGATTTTATACGTCGCGCCGATCATGTTGTGGACATAGGCCCTAAATCTGGCGTGCATGGAGGCTTTGTTGTTGCGCAAGGCAGTGCGCAAGAAATCGAGCAATCTCAGCCTAGTATTATAGGCGCTTATTTGCGTGGAGAGCAGAAAATCCTCATTCCTCAGAGAAGATCTGTTTCTGAAAAAACGCCAAGAGTGACTGTTGTTGGCGCGAAGAAAAATAACTTAAAAAATATTACCGTTTCTTTTCCTCTTGGTGTTTTTGTGGGCGTATCTGGTGTGTCTGGTGGAGGAAAGTCCTCCTTAATTAAAGAAACACTTTTTGCGGGCTTGCAGTCCTTCTTTAAGGGCGATGCTTTGCCTGAGCACTGCGATGGCGTGCGAGGTGCAGAGGTTTTGAGTGATGCGCTTTTGATAGACCAAGATCCTATTGGCAGAACCCCGCGCTCTAATCCTGCAACTTATTGCGGATTTTGGGGAGATATTCGTAAGATTTTTGCTGCATCGCATACTGCTCGCATGCGAGGGTATAATGTTGGAAGATTCTCCTTCAATGTGCCTGGAGGGCGCTGTGAGCATTGTCAGGGTGGTGGCATGATTCGGGTGGAGATGAATTTTTTGCCTGATGTTGATGTGGAGTGTGAGGCCTGCAAAGGTCGGCGCTTTAATCAAGATACGCTGGCTGTGTTGTGGAAGGATTTGTCCATTTCAGATGTGCTAAACCTTACGGTGGATGAGGCGCTTCCTGTTTTTGATGGGTTTCCTCCTATTAAGCGTGTTTTAACGTGCTTGAAGGAGGTGGGATTGGGTTATATTGCACTTGGGCAAAGTGGTACAACTTTGTCTGGAGGAGAAGCTCAGCGCATCAAGTTAGCTAAAGAGCTGGGTCGCCGTAGCGGCAAGGGACGCTTTTATATTTTGGATGAACCAACAACAGGGTTGCATGTTCACGATGTCTCTATGTTGGTGGGAGTGCTTCAGCGCTTGGTGGATCAAGGCCACACCGTGTTGGTTATTGAGCATAATACAGAAATGATTAAAACAGTGGACTGGCTTATTGATATGGGTCCTTCTGGTGGTGCAGAAGGAGGCTATGTGGTGGCGGAAGGATCTCCAGAAGAGGTGATGTGCTCTGCTCAGTCTGTGACAGGTCCATTTTTGCCGAAATCGTAGTTGAAGAATGTCAAAATTCATTCCTGTATCCATAGGGTTTTGAATATATTGTGCAGGTGTGCGTATGGCAAACAGTTTTTGCTAAAACATGTGTAAAACGCTTGATGTTGATGGTGTTTTTTGTGGTGTGGACTGTATAATGTACGGGGCGGTGTAGTGAAAAAACTTCAAATTCCTTTAGCAATACAGTGGAGCGAAGGCCTTCTCCTTTACCCACAACACTTTCAACAGCAACGACGCGTGCTGCACTCTTTTGTCACAAACGCGCTGAGTGTTGCAGAGCCTTTTTACTGGGGTGTGCGCTCTGTTTCTTACGATGAATCAAGCCTTTTAGCGGAGACGCTTCGTGTTGAAAAACTTGAGGCGGTTATGCCTGATGGCGCTTTTGTTTGTTTGGATGACGGCGAGGTGTTAGAGCTTGACCTTCAAAGCAAAAAAGAGATGTGTGCAGAGTCTCCTCAAACGGTATTTTTAGCTCTTCCTAAGGAGCATGAAGGATCTGCAGACAACCAAAGTGAAGCGCCTCGCTACAGCGCTGTAGACGCTGCAGAGTGTGTGGACGAAAACACAAGCGATAATCCCGTGCAAGTACCGCGCCTTAAGCCATGTCTTTGTTTAATGATGAGTAAGGTTCCTGTGACACACGCGGCTTTTCCTTTGTGCGCCCTTTCCTTTATTAACGGAAGTTTTGTCATGGTGGACTTTTTGCCACCTATGATTACGTTGGATCCGCAACAATCCCTATTTTCTCGTGTGCACGCTGTATTAGAGGTGATGCGCGAAAGGGTGGGCTATCTGGTGGAGCGGCTTCAGGCGCCTTTGGATCACGAAACAACAACGTTGTTAGAAAAATATCGCTCACTCTATGGCATTTTGGTTCGCCCCCTTTATGTGCTGGACGCGCTGGTATATCAACAGGCGACGCACCCCTACACGTTGTATCTTGAGCTGTGTCGTGTATGCGGTGATGTGTCGGCTGTGGTTCCAGGAAGAATGCCGCGTCGTTTGCCTCCTTATGACCACAACCAGCCCCTTGCTAGTTTTGAACATGTTTTGGGTGTGTTGAAGGATCTGTTGGCTATGGTTGAAAAACCTTCTCTGAATATTCCCTTTATGGAAGAGGCGGGAGTTTTCTATTTGCGGTTGTCCGAATCTTGGTTGAGCGGCAACACAATTATGCTGAGTGTGCATCCAGATAAAATTCAAGATACATCGAAAGTGATGGAGTGGGTGAAGGGTGCGCTGGTCATCTCTAAATCTCTTGTAAAGAAATCACAATCCAGACGTGTCCTTGGTGCTGAGCGTGTGCTCGTTGATCAAGATGAACAGCTTGGATTGGTGAGAACAGAGTCGCGATTGCTGGTGAAGATTACATTATCTCCAGATTTTATCGTTCCAGATGAGGAGTTGTGTTTGGTGAACCTTTCGCGCGTTCACATTCCACCTAAGCAAATTTATTTATGTGTCCAGGAGCAATAGAAAGGTATGCAAAAAGTACACTTCCATGAATCTCTTATTATTGCCCATTTTCGGTTGTTTTATGAGGAAGTTGTGCGCTTAAAAGGCAAAGCTCTTTCGGCAACCCTCCTTAAACAGGACGAAAAAGAACGCAGCGTTTCTCGCTATATTTTTAATAGATTGGTGGAAATTCTTTCTCACCATCAGCACGAAGCAACGGCTCAAGAAGGAGAGGCCGCTCGCGCTTATTACGATGAAGCGCTTTACGTTATGGTTGCGCTTGCGGATGAAGTCTTTTTGTCTTTGCCATGGACGGGAAAAGAGGCATGGCGTGAGCATTTGTTGGAGGTTCACTTCTTTAATACCCATAAAGCAGGAGAATTCTTTTTTGAAAAACTGGAAAAGTTTTTGTCTGCAGACTCTGCGGCTCATAAAGATTTGGGAGTGTTGTATTTGTGGTCTTTGGGATTAGGGTTTCAGGGTGCTTTGAGAGGTGAGGGTGGCTCGTTATAAAAAGAGTTTGCGCGCCTTTGTTGTTCATGGATCAAAGGATGCCTTTGTCTCGCAAGACAGCGTTTCTTTGTGTGAGCAGGCGTATGATGGTATTGTGCGAGGATCTTTGCCCTCACATATCCCTTCTTTGCAGTTCTGGTACCGCTGCCTTTACGGAACAATAGGTTTGTTTTTTGTGATTTCGTTTATTGTGTGGAAGATTGATATCAATGAATTGAATACCCTGTTGAATAGCACTATCCGGAGATCGATTTAATGATGATGTTGCTCTTCATGTTTTTGGGTGGAGGGTTGCTCACCTTTTTTGTTGTGAGCCGTATCATGGTGAGGATGATGCGACCAAGTCATGGAAAAAAACAACCGCAGATGACAGAATCTGTTCTTCCTGCTGAAACACCACAGCCAGAAAGAGAAAAAAGAATTTTTCCCTTTTGGAGTTCAGTAAAAAGCATTTTTTATAAATTGTTACGTATTTCTCGTCTGGCTCCGGCGGGACCTCTTTACGCATCTTTTAAAGAAGCAACCACTTTGTTAAAAAAGCGATCCTTATTGCGCAACCCTAAATACGCGCTTCCTTGGACCATTGTGGTGGGAGGGCGCGTTTCTGGAAAAAGTAATATGCTTTCAGGATTGCAATTGCCACAGCCTATTAAAAGTCCCGCCGCTTCTGCTCCCGGATCTTTGGATTGGTGGTTTCTTGAAGAAGGTGTTGTTTTAAATGTCGATAGCCGCTGCTTTTTATCACAATCAACAGATGAAACCGGATGGTTTACTTTTTTGCGAAACCTTCAACATTGGCGACCTCGTAACCCCGTTGATTCCGTTGTTTTGACTATTTCTTTAGAAGAAATTATGCAGGCAGCAGAAGATGTTCAGCAGGCATTGGCCGAAAAAATAGCCAAACCTTTGTTGATGCTGGAGAGCGTGTTGGGCGTGTCTCTTCCTTTGCATATTGTGGTGACAAAGACGGATTTTTTACCAGGATTTCAAGGTCTTGCACATGTTGCAAAACAGGCGGGAAAATCAGGAGAAATATTGGGGTGGACCAACCCTTACGATGCCGATAAGCGTTTTGATGGGTCAGAAATTAAAGAAGCTGTGGAAAGTGTTCAAAGTGACTTGCATAATTGGACGCTGCACTGTTTTTCTGAAGGTGTGAGTGCCCAATATCGCGATGATATTATGGTGTTTATTGAGCGCTTGGGTGGAGTTATTGCCCCTTTGCAAAGAAACTTGAAAACTCTTCTCGGTATGGGAGGGTATAAAGATAATTTTTATGTAAGAGGTCTATCGTTTGTTGGGCAAGAGGTAGAACAATCTCAGGTGTTTTTTGGAGATGATCTTATTTCTAAAAAAGTCTTTCAAGAACGAGGGGTGGCTCGTCCGCTTCAGAAGATTTTTGGCGGTCATAATCGCTTATTTGTTTGGATAAGAAGCGCTATTGTTTTGCTGAGCTTAGTATGGGGTGTTGGATTGTTTTTGGATCATAAACGCTTGCAGAATACAGTCTTTGCCCTACGCCCATTAATGCAGAAAACGGTGACGAATATCAGTGGTCGAGAAATGGCCGAGGTGGGAGAAGAAGAACTTCAAAAACAAACCTTTAAAAACGCAACAAAAAATACCTTGAAGCTCTTATCTCAAAGCGCAAAATATGATTTGTTTAGTTGGTTTATGCCTGCATCGTGGATGAGCGGATTAGAGGGAGATCTGGATGATCAGGTTTTTAAACTGTACGATGTCTTTGTTGCGCAACCTATGTATAGATGCTTTCAGGGGCGTGCAGAAAAACTTATTATAGAAACTGATGCGCGCAAAGAGCAGTGGACAGAATCGTTGAGTATGACCGATGTGACCAGCTTTTGCCGACTTAAAGATTACCTAATAGGTGTAGAAGATTTAGAAGATCACGTAAACCTTTATAATTCTTTACCAAAAACACAAGATGTGAAAAGCTTCCAAATGATTATCCAATATCTGTATGATTTTAACCTTGGAGAGTCGTTTTTTACACAAAAAACGCTCTTGCAAGAAAAAATTCTGAAAAATATACAGTACAGTCCTTTTTATCTATCCGATTATGTTGAACGAGCTCGTGAAAGGTTCTTTGATGTTTTTAACGCTTTCTTGGTTTCATCATTTCACGTTGATCGATTGTTTTCAGCGCCGCGTGCGCTACAAAATGCCTTAGAAAAAATTGATCGCTCAGGGATTGCAGGCGTAGAAGAAGTCTATGGTTTGCTTGAAAAAATTGACGCTACAACCAATATGCTTATGCAAGATGGAGGTGCGTGGTTAGCGCGGGAGCATTTTGTTCCTTCATCGGATCTTGAGCAGGTGTTGGAAACGATTCAAAAAACAGGGTTTTTGGGAGTAAAAGTAGTGGATCACTGCACAAACTCCTTAACCAAAATCTTTCATAAAACCACAACCTTCTTAGAAAGTTTTGGTTCTATGATGACGGGACACTTCTTTGTGCGTTCTCAAGAGTTAGGCGTCCTTGTTCCCAGTATGGGTTTGTCGGCGCTTCGTAAAGCCATTGTGCTTTCTTTGAAAAAAGGATTTATGCAGCGCGCCAGCCATGAAAAAATGACCACCATCATACCAAAAGGGCAAATTCTGCACTGGGATAAGCAAATGCTTATTAAGGCGTTGGCCATTATAAAAGAATACAGAGTCTTTATGGAGCAAGAGTTGCAGACATTCCCAGAAGCTATACAAGAAACTATGCGCTTGATGAGTAGAAAGCAACTGGAGGCAAATGTAGAGGGTGTTTTGGCAAGAGCTCAAACGTTTTTCCAGATACCGGTAACGCGCTGGAGTAATCACGCGGAGGAGGTTTCTCGCGCGTACGCTGATAACCTGCAAGAGGTGGCGCCGCTGTTTGCCGATATTATTACCCACCTAAATGAACTGGGTGCACACACCTTGTTTGTAACGGTGCGTGACGCTTTGTTTAAGCAAATGTACACGCACCTTAAAGAACTGGAAGAGCTTGTGCAAAAGGGAGCATTCTTTTATCCAGATGTTGCAAACATTCGTTGGTGGAAAGGCGAAAAAGGGGTTGTGTACCAATTGTACGGCGCAGATGACCGCCTGGATATGCGCTCTTTATGGGGAAACCACGTGAAGCGATTTAAAGAAATGATGGCTTTGCATGTGTCGCCTGTTCTGGATTTGTTGACTTCGCCTCTGATGCATATGGAAACAAAAGAAGCAAAAATTGTTGATCGCTGGGCGCATATCAGTGAACAATTGGCTTCTTATGAGGAAGGCAAGGACTCCACCATCAAGATTTTGGAGGCTTTTGTGATGGAAGAAGGTAATATGATTACCTTCGAGAACTACAAAGAACATATCCACGAAAGCATCATTGCAAAGCGTCACAGTGATTTTTTCTTGAACATTGCGGTGAGTATTAAAAGATCTATTTACGAGCGTTGCCGCGAATTAACCGCTGAAGTGGCTATGCGTGACTACACAGTCCTTGCGCGCTATTTTAATAATCATATGGCAGGAGTCTATCCGTTTGTGAAGGAGAATATGCCAGGAATGCGCTTGGAATCAGAGGTGGATCCAGACAGTATGAAAGATTTCTTTGAAAAGTTTTCAAAGCTCTCCACCGATAAGTTGAAAAGTCTACGTGACCACCCAGCGTATAAAGGATCCTTTAAAGATGTTAAAAAGTTTTTAGCAGATATGTGGCGTTTGAAAGAATTTTTGGATACCTTCTTTGCGCCTAGTAAAGAAGGAGAAGATCCAGGAATTTCCTTCCTTACAGAGTACCGCGCCAACAAAGCACGTGATGTCTTCGGAGAACATATTATCGATTGGGCTGTGATTTCTGGTGAGGAAGAAATTGGCCTCCAAGGAGGAAAAACAGAAGGATACTGGCGTATGGGTCAACCTTTTACTGTCGGTGTTCAGTTTGTGGTTCAATCCCCCCTTGCCCCAGTAGCCTCTCGAGATATGCCCAACTTGGTGGTGTTAGGGGACAGGGCACTTTTTGTTTATGAGGGATTCTGGTCTTGGTTACGACTGCTGCAAAATATGCAAGCTACCGCAGCTGATGGTAATGTGGGTGGCGATACACTTCTGAAATTAGAAATTCCTATGGCGGAAAAAACCACAGGGCAATTAGCTGATAAAACAAAAGTCTTTTTGCGCATTATACCTCGTCAAACTAATGGAAAAGCAAAGCGCGCATTCCGTATACCGCCATTCCCAGTGCGTGCGCCTTATTTTACAAAAGGAGATGAATGAAAGACTTAAGAATCCAGAATTTATGTGAGCCTATTAGCGCTGATAAACCTTCGGGAGAATATCTTTTTTACGAGGATACTTATCTCAACATTAAAGAGGCTCTACATCAGGACGACTCTTTGCCTAAAGGTATGTGGTCGTTTAATGAAAAATCTTCTGATTGGAAAAAAGCTGAGCGGATTTGTGAGGAAGCTTTACTTAAAAGAACAAAAGATATCCAAATTGTTGGGTGGCTTACGCAGTGCTGGCTTCAGCAATACGGCCTGGAAGGGCTGCTGGGTGGCATTGATTTAATGAAGAAGATTTGTGAAAAATTCTGGGATACCGTTTACCCAACCATCGAAGAAGAAGAGGATTTTAGAGCTCGTGTTTTTGAGTGGATGAACGTCAAAATTGCTCCGCAAATTCGAATGATTCCTATGTTTTTTTCTTCTAAAACGCTGGACTTCTCTCTTCCAGCTCACTACTTCAACATCGCTCAAAACGTTTTGTCTGGAGCACATAATATACCAGAGAATCATCACCACATTACCAAAGATTGGCAAGATGGTATTTTGGCTGTGCAAGCCAGCTCGTATGCACCGCTTATCAAAACTGTTGAAAAAGTAGAAGTGGCGTTGCATGACCTGTCTGATTGGCTTGATGAAAATTTTGTTCATGAGCAAGTAACCTTCAATTATTTTTATAAAGAACTGGAGAGGCTGCGTGACGCTGTTGAGCATATTAAAGCGGTAAAAAAAGAAACATCTTCTGAGATTGTGGAAGAAGAGCAGAGTGCTCCACCTCCCCCTCCTCAAGAGCCATCTCAAGAGCCATCAAGTCAAGATCAAGTGGAACAAGAGTTGAAAAAAGCGCCACCAGTGACAGAGGATCCTGTTGTGGAAGTAGTTTCAGGTGAAACCCGTCACACCCTTTATAAACAACTGCGCGGCCTTGTGCAGCACCTAAAAACCGTCGACCCTCAAAGCCCTATTGCAGGACTGTTGGAAAAAATACTTTTATACGAAACATATTCGTTTGAAGATATTGTTTCTAAATATGGAAAAAAAGGAGCTTTAAGACGGGTGAAAGAAATCTTAGAAGAGGATTTAGATCACGGCGGGTAGTCGTTTTTGAAAATCAACTATATTTGTTTGTTTTTAAACATACATCACACACAAGTAATGCGGTACTTTTGCATTTGACATCAAGAATAGGCTGGAGGTTTGAAATAGCCAATACTGCCATTACTCAATTCATAATAACGTACTCGATTGAATGCATTGATATCTGGAAATCTGATTTCATATATGTTGGGGAAGTGTTTTTATTCTGTGCTTGTTTTGCACTCCACACCTCATAATATTTTTTTTAAGAGGAATAATGTGCCTGATCTTCAAATGACCAACGGAGCTAAAAAAGGGCTACGATATCCCTTTTTATTGATTGGATAAAGAACATAAAATTACACACTGTTACAGATGAAACGATTATAGAGGCAGCAAAGGGTGGTAATATGAATAATATTGATTGAAAGGGAACGATGCAAATAATGAAAAGTTTAATGATCATAGGTGGCTGATTGCGTTACCCGCACAAAGTGCATCCGATGATCAAAAATTAGAGCATAGACAGAGACATAGACGGGAGGTTGAGCTGTTTGGAGCGTCTTCAAAAAGGGTGCCAAGAAGGTTGCGATGTAGAGTATGAATTGAAGAAATCCTTACATTACATTTTGTGGCTGAACTCGGTGATGAGATTGAGCGGTTTTGTGCTCTTATGACACATTTCCAAAAAAGAGCATGCATGATCTGATCTCAGGGATAAGAGGTTTTTTAATCGCTTACAAAAATTCGACTGAAGCAGTAGCAGTAGCCTTTTTAGATCTTTGTGACTGTAGCACAGAATATTGGGGTGATGTTCCTCATTGTGCCGCTCTTAGGAATCCTTCTGATTGCTGTACTTATGTATATAGGAAGACTACTGATTGCTGTACTTATGTATCAGGTGGATTAACCCCTTCGATTGTGAGAGTGCGCTGCGCGATGTTCTGCCACACTTCAAAAGCTTGCGTTGGGTTCAAGACGAGAAGAAATCTCATCTCTTTTATTTGGAAGACGTAATAGCCAGAATTTGCGAAGATGAGAGTGCCTCTGCAAAGGCCTGCGTAGAGATGATGACTAAAAAAATTGGCGTTTACAGGAAACATATCATGCATATAGAAGAGTGGTTGAATGTCGTAGGGCTTTATGTGTGGGATAATTTGGATCCAGGCCGCTCTTGCCATGAAACGATGACTGATCCAAATGCTGAATGAGAGCGCTTAGCACGCATCATTTGAGCAACATTTTGTGGTGGCAAAAAGGGAAGGCATGCCTTCCCTTTTTAATGAGTAGCGATGAGCATCTTAGGGTTTTGTGAGAAAAGTTGTAGATCTTGTGAAAGAGGGAAAGTGAATATGAAGTATTGTTCATCTTTGTCTTTGTATTGTTTTTATTGTAAGATTAGCACAGAGATGAAAAAATGCAAATAATGAAAAATATCATGATAATATGTGTTCTGACTGCGTTACCAGCATACAGTACAAGCGCTCAATTAGATAAAGCTGATGATTGGTTGAGCAATCAGCAATTAGCCAATGATGCATTGCTCTCATGTACTCAGCATATGCATTTTTTTATGCAAAATCACTCTCAAATATGCAATGTTGAGAATGAAATAATTGCCCGTATGATTTTTTTATCTAAAGAGTGTCAACCTGTATATCTCTCTAAAAAATTAAGAGAACAAGCTAAAGCCTATATTGATTTTCGAAAACGAGTGCGCCGAAACGCAGAATCCGTTCAGTATTGTTTAAAGACCAACCCTTTTCGTGCACAAAGGGCGAAACACTTTGCTTCAGTTGCAATGATCGTGAGAACGTGGGTTCTTGCAAAAGAGAGTCCTTATACAACACAGTCTAGTGATGCAGCGTGTAGATACGATGATTGTCAGAGTGTGAGAGTCGTTTTGGACGATTTTTGTCAAGACTGTAGAAAGATTTCAGATTTTTACGAACAGCAGAAAACACACATCGATCATTTATGCGCACTTTTTGACCGTTTCGAGCATTCTGATGCTCTCATACTCACTCGTGATGATAAGATTCAAACCATGTATAATCTTCGACTGTATGATGAATGTTGCAAGATAGAAAAAGATAATATGGAAGAATGGATCCAGAAATTTGAACATCTTTTGAAATTAGAAGAGGATCTTTCTGATGATGTGGAAGCAGTTGTGCTGAAGCAAAAAAATGAAGAAGAGAGAGTGGCTGCGCGAGTAAGATCCGCAAATCACTTGCCCTGTATCATACTGTAGCGACAACACGTTTTTATGTCTATAATAAGAGTGATTTAGGAATACGCATACAAAGATTATTCTCATATGTGCGCTGCTTACGTTACCCGCGCAAAGTGCATACGATAAGCCAACATTCGAAGAGAGACAGAGACAGGAGGTTGTCAAATTTTTTAAGTGTCTTCAGAAAGGATATCAAGAAGGTTGTGATGTAGGGTATGCATTGAAGAAGTCCTTACATTTGGTGGCTGAATTAGATGATGAGATTGATCAGTTTTGTGCTTTTTATGACATACGAAAAAAGCTAATGCATGATCTGATCGTAATGATAAGAGAGTTTTTAATCGATTACCAAGACTCGACTAAAGAAGAAGCAGTAGCCTTTTCAGCTTCAGCTCTTTGTGATTGTAGCACAGAAGGTTGGAGTGCTGTGCCTAACCCTACCGCTCTTAGGAAGACTGCTGATTGCTGCACTTATGTATACAGGTGGATTACCCCCTTCGATTGTGAGAGTGTGCTGCGCAATGTGCTTCCGAACCTCAGAAACTTGCATAGTTTTCAAGCATCGCAGAAAGTTAATCTCTTTTGTTTGAAAGAATTAATAGCTGTAATTGGCAAAGGTGAGAGTGCCTCTGCAAAGGCCTATGCAAAGCAGATCACTGAACAAATTGGCGTTTATAGGGAAAAGATCATTGATACAAAAACGAAGTCGGATTTGATAAAGAGTCTCTTTGTGTGTATCGAGGTGAAGTGTACTAGTAACTGAGAGATCTTAGTGCGCATCATTTGAGAAACATGACGCAAAAATAATGAAAAAGTTGATGTTTATGCAAAAAAAGGGGTAATGACAGCCCCCTTTTTGTAAGGGGAATGGGCTGCAGTCAGAGGAAAAAGTGAATTTTGTGATGCAGAAACATCTCAATACTGTAAAAATTTATAGACAAGAATGATCGGGTTGCAAAGGTTCTGCTGCCATAATTTCAGTATTGAACTATGTAGCCAATAGACAAGAGGGGGATGATCTCATCTTTTGCTGTGTCTTGAATAAATAAAGTAAAGTAATGACAATATGTGTGCAGTGTTAAATAAGAGCGGCTGAGGCACTTATCTAGATAAATTATCGCAAATACCACATGTGATTAGTCCATACTGTAGGCTAACAAAGGGAGTCTATGCCTCCTTATTGACAGGAATAAACGTTTAATAATTATAAGTTTTTTTAAAAGATGGGGTAATTATGGGTGCAAAAAATTGTGCTAACATAGACGAGGAATAATCATTTATTCCAAAGATAGGGAGAGTGAAAGATGAGTATAATGAAAAGCCTTATGATCATATGTGCGCTGCTTGTGTGCCAGGTGCAGAGTGCAAGCTATGATCCACAATCAGAAAAATTGGAAAAGAGTCAGGAGATTACCAGATGTTTGCGCTGTCTGCAGAAAAATTATCAAGAAGGTTGTGATTTTAATTATGCATTAAGACAATACATCCATCAGCTCGATGTTAATGTTTTGCGGCTTGCCAGTTTTGCTGCGGCATACCCAGATATCCAGTGTGATCATATAATTTCATATATAGATTGGATGTACCGTCTGCGCACAGACACACAAAGTTTTTTCAAACAGTACTGTGTATTGAATGATGAAGAAGAAAAATGCTTTTCAACGATCTGCTACCATAGAAAAGCAGATTGGGGCGCTTTTCCTAATCCCACCAGGCGTAGGAAGCCTATTAATTTATACATTTATTTCTGTAGAATTTTTAAGAGACCCGCCTTTTCTTGTAAGAGTCATCTAGAAGCTTTTAGCGGTGTGATGACACACTTAGCAAAATTGCGGGATTGGCAAGAAGGGCAGAAAAACTTGCTCCCTTCTTTGCAAAAAGCGATAAATGCAATTAGCGACGATGATGGTTGCATTGCGCAGTCCTACAAAGAAGGTGCTTTGAAAGCAATTAGCAGTTACGAAGAATGCCTCCAAAATCAAGACTCCCTAGTGCAGGCATTGCGTCAATTTGGACCATCTGACACACAGATGTTGGAATTTTCTGATGCAGAAAAAATGCTTTCTGATTTATTCAGGAGCGAGCAAGTCATGCAAATGATCGCATCTCGATGATGACATTATCAATGAAGAGCGTTGATTGATAGGCTGTCTGGATTTACTGAGATACTTTATATATCAGAGAAGATCTTAAAGAATTAGCAGGGAACTTTAGATGTTTTTTGAGAGGGTGGGTAAACAAGAGGAAGAAATTTTGCAAAAGCCTGGCTCCAACCCAAGAATTTTTCTGAAGCAGAAAACATGCTGCAGAAAGGATAGATGGGTGGCGCTATCATTGATGAATGATTATGAATAATCTTGACAAATAGTAAGGATAAACGATGCAAATAATGAACACTCTCTTGATAATATGCGCGCTGATTATATTGCCGGCTCAAGGTGCATCCGTAAATGATTTTGGATCAGCAGATGAAGGTGGCGAAAATATTTTCCCAACAAATATTTTCCCAACTATTAAGTGTTTTCTGCAACTGCATAAAACTATATGTGCTTTGGAGGATAAATTGGTGGTATTGGTGATTGATCGTTTAGACAGTGGATTTGAAAGTGGATCAGGTCTGATAGCCTATAAAAATTATTTTGCTTTTTCTTGGGAGAAATTGTGTACAGAAGGCAAACAGAGTGTGTTTGAGTTTCACACCTTTCTGCAGGGAGGCGATTCTGGTAATGATTCAGGATACTGCAAAGATTGTCTCATAAGCTTCCAAGATGAGGGTGTGCGAGAGAGAGCTCTTGCCGATCATGATAATGATACAAAATGTTGCAAAGCTTGTGCAATAAGAGAGCAAGGTGTGAGTTTGCAAGAGAGGCTGAGCAAACACATCACTGATTTAACAAAAGCCACACTTCCGGATCTTTTAAATCCTTCTTGTATCAAACTCAATAAGATTAGGGCGGAGTATTGTTCCTATGCAGAAAGAAAACAAATGTTTCTGAACGGATGCATGCAGGATTTGCATGAGGATTTTGCTGATGTAGAGAAAATGGGGTGGAAGGATCCAGAGATATCAACCTGATTGAGTCATTGCAAACTGTAGCGTTGTCGTGCCAAAAAAATTAATACCTACCCATCCTTTATTTTATTATTTTTTTAGTTTTTAACTAGTCCTGTTGTGCCCACACGCATTGTGTTTTTGAATAAAAGAGTGTTGGCATAAAAATATATGCAAACATCAGATCACACTAAAGGATCGTGAGAGGGTAGATCAGTGTGTAGCGTTTATGCGCGGGTTGTTTGTAAACGCAACATGTTTTTTAACAGTATAAAGATCTGATTGCAAAAGGAGAAACGATACTTTCATCCTTATTCGACCATAATGGGGATGGTGTTTCGAAGCCTATCAAGCTTAGGCAGACTACTGATTTTTTAGATTTAGCATTTGTATGTTCACTGTTATGATATAGAGAGGAAAATAATGAAAAATATGATGATCCTATTTGTGGTGTTGGCGTTACAGACGCAAGCAAGTGATCCGGGGCTAGATGATATACACGAACCATCTTTGATGCATTTGGAGCAGTTTATGCAACGGAATACTAAATTATGCGCTTACGAGGAATACATTGATGAGACTTTGAGTTATTTGGATCAAGTCTTAAAGAAAGAATCTCGTGATTACAGAGTATTTAAAAAGGAAGGTATGTCAAAATATGTAGTTTTGAGAAAAAAGGTGCGCAAAAATATCAAAGATTTTCATGCTGACTTCAAGCGTTTGTGTCAAAGAGCAAAGAAAGATTTGTCTTCAGTTTCCAAAAGATGTGATGATTTGTGTGGCACACTTGATGTAGGATCGTGTGAAATAATGCCTTCTACACATTTTTTCAGAGAGACTCTGGAGGCGTTAATGGAAAATCTTGAGAAATATAAATCTTTGAAAGAAATGCATATGCAGTGTTTCTCTGATTTTCATCTCCAGGTCATGGACCAATATTGTGTTAATGCGAAACCTTGCAAATGCTCTTATGTTGTTTCATTCAGTTATGAAAGTATGGCAAGCTTGATAAAGAAATACTCCGATAAATTTTTGATATATTTGCAAGATGAGAGCTGGATGCTTGATTGCCGTGATGTGAGTGCAAAACTGAGCGCGATACGGTTTGCCGAAGCGATAAAGAGGCAACAGAGGCTAACTGCTATAATGGATGCCAGAAGAGAACACAGAGAACAGAGGCAGAATCAAAGAGAATTTCGAGGGTCCCCTTGGATTTCTCCGTGTGCTTATATGTTTGACTGCTGTTTTGTTGTGGAGTCTTCTGCAGAAGCATTCTGCTCACCTCTGCAGGAGGTAGCGAGAATTATTGGCGTTTCAATTAGTGCCAAAGAAGTGATGAAGCAAGGTTCTGATAAATTACCAGATGAAAACAGGATGCTTACTGACCCTTTTGTGAATGCAAAACTGAAAAAGGTGTGGGAGGCTGATGGATGCGAGAGAATCGAGAGGCATCAAAGCGAACCTCGCAGGCTCCCTTGGCGTGTTAAGATTGCTTCTCTTTTGAGTTGTTGTTTTAGGTCTCACCGGTATGAAGCATATAATAGAGAGAGAAAGTCTGATCAACAAACGCTTCGATAAATTTTCACAGATGTGTTTTGAGGTCTTTCTGGCCATCTGATCTCAAGGGGTGCACACTTTGTTCCATTTGAAAGGAGCGTGGTAAGGTGGGTTACCAAAACAGGTGTGTGTTATACAAAACAGTCTGCTGATGCAGAGTGTAGATACGATGACTGTCAGAGTATAAAAGGAGTTTTGCAAGATTTTTGTCAAGACTGCACAAAGATTTTAGATTTGTACAAAAAACAGAAAATATACATCGATAAATTACGCACATATCTTTCTGCCTGTACCCAGAATGCTGATGCCTTACTAGCGCTGAAGAGGACCCCTGTTGAACATCTTGATCTATATGATCATTGTTTGCAATGAGAAAAGAATTTTATCTCTTTCATTCTTTCAGTTTTAAGATTTATTTTTTTTATGTTATAAAATATCCATAAAGGAAAAAAACAATAAAAATAATTAAAAATATAGCAATAATCTGTGCGGTTATTTCGTTACAGGTGATCGCAAGTGATCTGGAATCAGGCGAGATAGATAGATCTCATGTTTTGATAGCTTTTCAGACGTTTATGCAATTGGATTATTACTTACACAGGGATGAAGATAACATCACTCACATCTTGAAATTTTTGGCTAAAAAAACATTCACATCAGAAGATCTTGCTGCTGCTGGTATATTACAGGAAGGTATGGAAGAACAGATGAGTTTGAAAACCCTAACAGACAACTTGTGGTATTGTTTTCAGATATTACAAAAAAAAAGAGCTAAGTTTTCCTCTTCACTTGCCAAAATCCATACAGCTTTGTGTGACACATTTGACGCAAAAGAACATGAGTTTAAGTCGCGTTGCGTCGAGATGGATGGCACTGTGGAGGGTGCTTTGGGCGAGTTGTATCAAACACTCAATAATTATCAGTTGCTTCACAACCGCGAGGCGAGGTACTGGGATCCTGTGCAAACCCAGTGTGCTACTGACCAAAAGTTTGTTAGTGTGATAGATTCTTGCGGAGGCAAGCATGTTTTTTCTTCTTATCAGAAATATAGGACCGAGAGAAAACAAATGATAGACAACAACCTCGGTAAATTTGCAGAATTTTTTCCGAAAAATAAGGCATATCGTTTGATGCCAAAACGGACCCTAAGCAGTCAGGATTCCCGAGAGATTTCTTGGTCGGCCAATTTTCCGCCAAATGAGGAGTCTCCTTTGGTGGTAAAACGAATCCCCAATAGCAATCAGAATTCCCTAGAGATTTCTTGGTGCTCCAAGTGTGTTTTTCTTTTGTGTTGTTGCTTTAGGTCGCACAGGTATAGCAGCATACAAGAGAGAGATAAAGTTTGATAAACAAACTTGCCGGAAAATTTGCAAAAATGTGTTTTGAGTGATTTTTTGGAATCTTAGCACTGAGAAAGTAAAAGTGCGATTTTGTTTGATGGTCCTGTCGATACATTCAGGAGAAAAAAGGAAATTACAGCCTCCTTTTTTTAGAAGTGTGGCTGAAGGTAGAGAAACAAGAGAATTTTGTTCTGAAGAAACAGCTCAATACTGTAAAAATTTGTACATGATACTGTGAGATAAGAATGATCTGGTTGCAAAAGGTCCGCTTCAGCTCAAAACAAGCCGTCATATTGTTGGATTCTATGCAGCTGTTTTTAGCATTAATCTCTATGTAGCCAATGGAGATGTTAGATATTTCTGTTATATCTAAAAAAAAGTGTTACAGTGAATAAAGCTGTGAGCGATGATTGTGTTACCGCTGAAAGGCAGGGCTATTATCCTAAAAAAAATAACACATTAAAAAATATGAATTCTAGAGAAAGGCGGGTAAGAGATGACAATAATTATGATCATATGTGTGCTAATTATGTCATATGTGAAAGGTGCACACCTTCAGGAGGCAGATGAGAGCAGTGCCAAAGGTTTATTATTGATGCTTAAGAGATTGTCTGACAACCATCATCAATTATGTGATATGGAGGAATGGATCCATAGATACATGGGTGATCGTCTCCAACCTAAAGTTGAAGGTTTGCCTGATGATTATCAAACCTTTAGATCCTCTTTGTGTGAGGAAATTCTCAATTTTCGTGATGATTTACGGAAGTTGAGCGCAGAAGGAGAGGAGGTTTGGAAGCAATTTTCCAAGGCGTGCAATGAGAGTGTCAAATTTCATCCTGATAATAAAGCAAAGGAGGTTGAGAGTTACGAGCTTGATGATGGTTGTGATACCATGAGGAGCGATTTTAGACTTTTGCGGAAGAAATGCGATGATCACATAGCTTGGGAAGGCTTTCAGACGCTCTTTTTAGATGAATTAGAAGATCTTGGTAGCCGTGATACGACTGTTCAGAGTTTTTTAACTAATGTCAGTAAAGAGCTGTCTTCTTATCGCTCACATAGAAAGAAGGCAGAAGAGCTGATGCAGAAATTTAACGATGAATTTGAAAAACGTTTGCAAGAAGCGCCTATTTGTGTTTCAGATTTATACGGAGCGTTTAGAGGTTTTCTGTACATGGACGAGGCAGTATCTGTTACGGTGTGTAAATTGCGAAAGTGTGTATTACCTTTGACTGAAAACTGTCCTCAAGATGAAGAAATTGCTAAAAGGTTAGGTGAGGGGAAACAAGTTAACGAATATAAGTGTTTTTGGAAAGATCTGCAATCCCACACAAACAAATTTATGGATTTTTTTCCATACATAGAAAGTAAACGATATAACTTGCGTCGTCCGCTGCGCATGATTGTGAAAAATTATTATGGCGAACAAACATGTAATATTGATGATTTTGTTGAAAAGATTGACCGTCCTGTTGTGCGAGAAACTGAGTTTGACTCAATATGGAGACAGTTTGAAGGAATCCTCCAAGAGTATATACAGTTTCACAGAAAGCTAACGGAATGGGGCGATGATTTACAAAAATTTAAAGAAGGAACATTTTCTGTTGCTTTTGATACGGACGCTATTTGTCTTATCACAGACATAATGACAGAATTTGAACCTTATTATGTTTGTTGCAAAGAGACACATGGTGTGATGCGGCTCCATGCTGCACTTGATAGATCTTTTCCGGAATCTAAATATTTTGCTTCTATTGAGAAACAAGTTGCTGATGAGAGACGATTGGCTGCGAAGAGAAAGTATGATGAAGCGCAGAAGTTAGTAAGTGAAAAAATAGAGTGTGTCATACTGTAGTGGCAAAAAATTTGTATAGTCTTTGAGTTAAAAGGGTGTTGTGACAGAGCAGACAGAATTCATGTATTCATAAAACAATTCTTTTCAAAAGACATCCCTTTCAAAAAATTTTTTGCCAGAGTGTTGTTGTGGGTTGCCATACAACACCAATGCGTAATGCGAAACTTTTTTTAAAGCTGAATAATATTTCAAAGACAGCGTTTTATTTTTTTTGATGATCCGAAAAGATGAAAGGTAGTGGACGACTGAGAGTCGTAAGTAGTGGACGACTGAGAGTCGTAATAAGATGAAGACATTTGAATATCTATAGATGAATGTGAAGAATAAAGTGAGAATATAAAAAATTTCTTTACCGATTCACGTTTTTTCTATTTTGTTTAAAACCATATAAAGATTTATTGGCGCAACAATGGATAAATAGATGAAAAGGATAGCTATTCTATGTGCTGTAATTGTGTGACAGGCGCAAAGCGCAATGAGTAGAAACGAGCCTCTTGAGGATTCTGTGAAAAAAGCTGTAGATCTTGTGAAAGAGGAAGATGTAATATGGATTTTGAGAAAAAGAATGCTTTGAGAGATAATATGGATGTACAAAAGTGTGCTAAGATGAAAGACATGCAATAAGGTAGGAAAGATGAACATAATAAAAAGTCTTGTGATCATATGTGTGCTGCTTGTGTGCCAAATGCACAGTGCATGCAATGACCAAACATTAGAACAGTTACAAAAGCAAAGTCAGGTTGCTAGATGTTTTGAGACCCTGAAGGCAGGATATAAAGAAGGTTGTGATATAGTTTGTAAATTGAATCAGAGCATACAATTTGTGGTTGAACTCGATGGTGAGATTGAGCGGTTTTCTGAGCTTCATGCCAAATTTAGCAAAAAGTCAATGCAAGATCTGATCGCTGATCTAAGAAAATTTTTAAGAGATTACAAAAATTTGATAGAAGCAGAAGCAGAAGCCTTTTCAGATCTTGGCAAATATATCACAAAAGATTGGGAGGATGTGCCTAATCCTGCCAGTCTTTGGAAGACTGCTGATGCCTGCAGGGATCCCAATAAGAGGAAGAGCTCCTTCAATTGTGAACGTGCGCTGCACAATGTGTGGCAAGAATTCCAAGCATTGTGTTGTGTTCAACAATTGCAGCAGATTACCCTCTTGTGTTTGGAAGGCGAAAAGGGGAAAGATACGAGTGTCTCAAAGGAGATGGCGCAAAAAATTAGCGTTTACAAGCAAAAAATCATACAAGCAGAAAAGTCTTCGCAGGATATGTCGATGTCGTGTTTTGTCGTTTGGAACAGGGCGGCTTTTGAAAGTGGAGTGATCACTAAGAAAGAGTGGGCGCAGAACTTGGCACACTCTCTGGGATGCACATTGGCGAAGTAAAGGGTGAGACCAGCCTTCCCTTTTTTATTGAAAAAATGAAACAAACATAAGAAAAACGTTCTACACTTATGTTTTTTTGAGCAAGAGATTCTCGCAATGAAAAAACTTCTTTATAATATCTGTGGGAGTTAAATTTTCAGAAAAGTGAAATGAGAAAAATAATGAAAACGATCATGATCATAGGTGCGCTTCTTGTGTTCCAGGCGCAAAGTGCAGGCCATGAGTTACAATCAGAACAATTGAAAACATTGGCAAAGAGTCAGGAGATTACCAGATGTTTGAGGAATCTTCAGAAAAAGGATTCAGCACACAGTGGTTTTGAGTATGACTTGAAGTATTGGATGACTGCTCTGATTCAGATGGATGATAAGATTTACCACTTTTCTGATCTTGTTGCACACTGCCCAAATGACAAGCATCCTAAGGTGTTTGAATATATAGAGTTGATGCACAAGATACGCAAAAGCATAGGAGGTTTTTTAACATCTTACCATACATTGCGTGAATCAGAACAAACGGCCTGGTCAGATCTTCTCCGCCCTAGCAAAGAAGATTGGGGTGATTTTCCTAATCCCACCAGTCCTATGAAGACTCTGGCTGGCGACATTTATTGCTACACTAATGAATGCAGGGATTTAAGGATCACTGTCTATGGGGTTAATGTTGCGCTGAAAGCTTTGTGCGGTGTGACGGAATGCTTGCAAAAATTGAAGGATCGTCAAGCGCTAAACACCAATAACGTTCTCTTTGATTTGGCACAATCGCTGACTGTAATTGGCAAAGATGCGAATTTCGTTGCGCAGCAATACAAAGAAGATACCCGTGCACACATTGACCGTTGCATGTTGTTCTGCACTAAGGTAGGCTGGCTATTGCATGAAACATATTTTCAATTTTCAAGATATAGCGATCAGATGTTGAAGCTGTGTGATTCGGAAGCAAGGCTTCAGATTGCATTCAAGAATAGGAAATGCCTGTGTGCGCCGCGTGTGTGCCCGGCGCAATATGCAGGTCATGATCTGCGATCAAAACAATTGGCAAAATTAGCAAAGAGTCAGGAGATTACCATCTGTTTGATGGAGATTCAGGAAGATTATCAAGCATTCTGTTATTGTGATTATAAACTGAAGCACTGCATGAAGCGTTTTATTCAAATGGATGATGAGATTAACCGCTTTTCTTACCTTTGGACACAATGGCAAAATGGCAATCATGCTGAGGTATTTGAATATATAGAGTTGATGCACAAGGTGCGCACAAGCATAGAAGGTTTTTTAACATCTTACCATCCATTAAGTGCAGCAGGCACAATGGCTTGGTCAGCGCTCCTCCGCCATAGTACAGAAGATTGGGGCGCGTTTCCTAATCCCACCAAGCTTAGGACGGCTACTGATTTTTTCACTTATTCCTGCACTTATGTGAGCAGGGTTTTTGAGAGACTTTTCGTTAGTTTTAGGGGTGTGAAAGAATCTTTGTTCTATGTGGTGGAACACCTATCACAATTGCGGTTTTTGCAAGAAAAGCAGCAAGGACATCTCAATAGTTTAGCAGAAGCGGTGGCCAGAATTGGCGAAGATGATAGTTGCGTTGCGCGGGCCTACAAAACAAAGACAGTTGCACAAATTGATATTTGCAGGTCTCTCTGCTCTGATACAGACCAGATGTTGACGACAGTATGGTTGCCATTTTTCAAATATTACATTCAGGCAAAGCAGTTTTGTGATGTGGAAAAAACGCTAAGAGATATCATGCAAGCATAGGAAATTCTGAATGATCTCTTGAGCCCGCTGAGCCCGCATCCTTTTTTGCATGTAGTAAAAAAAGGGGGGGGATAGCATTGGTCGATGATTGTGAATTTTTTAATAAAATGGTAAATTCAATCATGAAAACAATAAATAATATCATGCTCATATGTGTATTGCTTTAAATAATATCATGCTCATATGTGTATTGCTTTCGTGGCAGGCGCGCAGTGCAGAACAAGCAGAACAAAGAGAAGATATCGTGGGCGTATCTCTTCAGGATTTTCTCAAAATACACGTAGAATTCTCATCGCTTGTATATAGCGTAATGATACAGATCTCTTCCTCTAGAAACGCCAAAGCGATGGAGTATGCGGACAATTTTCACCGGTCTTTTTTTACAAAATGGCATTCAGCAGAAAAAATAGCTGAAGAAGTGAGTCGCTTCGACCAGATACATTTGACTGTTCGTGAAAAAACGGTCGCTTCTCAAAAGTATAAATTTAATGCAGATTATGGTTTGGGCATAGATTTGCAGCCACCCCTTCAAGCGTGGGCAGTCTTGCACAAACAGCAGCGCCAACATGTCAGTGATTTAAAAAACGTGATCGCTGCAAAATTGCCGTCAGATCAGGATTATATTGCAAACCTTGAACACTATCTTTCACTTGTAGGCACTGTAGGAGAGTGTGTCCAAGAGCTATCGGATCATATGATTGAGTTACAGGAGCAAAAAGAAAGAGAGAAAAGGCGTCGTTGTCAGGAAACATCTGTGGAAGGATTGCAGCAAATGTCCAAAGCCTTGGAGGGTTTTGTGAAAACACATAAAGACTTTAGATGTTTAGAGTTGAGAGTGTCTAGGTTTGTGGATGCTCTGCTTGTGCGCATAAAAAAAACAGAAAGTGCGTTGATGAATGATAAGGGAAAAAGTTTGCGAGTATTATTTAGAGAAAAATTGCATGCCTTAGACTCAGTAGCTTTAAAAATAAATAGATTCAATCAGTGGACTGTTGACCAAGAAAAGGGTGCGTCTCAAGAGTGTGGAAGCGTTGAAGGCCCTATTGATCAAGACGGTTTGTGCGATTATGTTCAATGCTTCAGGGAATATTTGTGTTTTAAAAACCAGCAGAAGCAAAATATGGCAGATTTCAGAATATTTCTGTGTTCGCGGTTAATTAGTTTTGATTGTTGGGAGGAGCAAACTGCACATCTTGACTTGTATGCTCGTTGTCTACGGGATCTCACAGTTTCTCTAACCATCCTCATGTATCAATTGAATAAATTAGGTCCAAGTTCGATTACAGAAATTGTGTATAAAGAGGGTGGTTTTTCTGATGAATTAGTAGTTGAATCAGAAGTGTTTCAGAGAGTTCTGGAGGAATCCGCAAAGATGTCAATTAGCCATGTTGCGGCAGGTGCGGGATGAAGCAGCACTTCTGAAAGATGAGAAGTAAGCCAGGATCCCGGTGTTGATGTGCCAAAAAGTAATGGTGTACTTCCCTTTTTTATTGCAGTGTTTCACTGTGTAAGAGAGATGTGGTTATGGAGAACCACTGTACTGAAAAAAGTTTGCACTTTTCAAATTTATTGACGATAGCATTGTTTAGTATTTTGTTTTAAAATGTGTAAAAGTGTATCAGATACTGTTGAATTCAGTAAGGACGAATAATGAAAAGTATAATCCTACTATGTGCGCTGATTGCATTACAGGCACACAGTGCAGAGCGTCTCGATGATTTTTTGCGCACACATGCCGATGAATCTTTTGATGATTTTTTGATCACACATGAAGCATTCAGAAATTGTGCGTCGATCGTGACTGACCGTTTATGTTTTTTTGAAAACTACAAAGTGCGTGATTATATGAAAAATTTTCAAACGTCTTTTTTGGAAGCATTTTCTGAAGCAGAGCAAATGTTTCAAGAGATGATGCTTGCCGTTACGCAAGATTGTCAGTGGCGCGAAAAAAACAAGGGCGCTTTTCAAGAGTGTAGCGATGTTGTGCCTTATAGAGAGCAAGACGATCTTGCAGATTTTTTGCGATGCTTTCAAAAGTATGTAGACTTTGCAAAAAAGCAGTATGCACACGTTACTCATTTCAAAGAATTGATGATTAAACATTTTCCGCCAAAGCCACCAGATTTTGAGACTATATGTCAGGATGCTCTTGAAAATATTGACGGGTATCTTGGCTGTATTGAGAAGATCGAAGGTCTTCTCACAAGTCTGCCGTGCAATCTGATTCGGGTGCAAAAAGAGCGTCAGAGTGTGGCCTTAGTGTTTAGAGATTTTATCAAAACGCAAAGAGACGGCGCAGTTTTTGAGTTGAGAGTTTCTCAGTGTATGGCTGTTTTTCATGAAGGCATCACAAAAAAAGAAAGTGTTGCATTTCGGGATGCGGCATTTTTGGAATTATGCATTAAACACAGCCTGCTTAAATCAAAACTATTAGCTAACAAAGTGGAGAAATGCGTTACGCAACAGTGGCCTTGTTGCGCAGAAGAAAGCGTCGCTTCTCAAGATTATGGAATCGTTGCGAGGCATGTTTCGCAACATGTTTTGCAAGGTGATGATCTGTTCCAATGCTGTGCAGACTATAAGTATTGGCTAGAAAAGCAGAATCAACACACCAATGATTTAAAAAAATTGCTGCTTACCCTATTGTCGGTTGATTGGGCTTTGTGGCAGACTGAGAGCAGAAATATTGACGAGTATCGTGCCTGTGTTTATATGCTAGGAAAGCATCTCAATCAGCTGTTGTACACGCTGATGCAGGTGCAAAAAGAGAATGGTGTGGGTAATCAGATTGCACGACAGGCATACAGTCAAACAGGTCCCAAAGATATTCAAAAATTTCGAAGATCTCTAGCTTTGTTGTTGAAAGCGCATCATCACATATTCGCTTTGAGAGAGAATATGGCATCATATGCGACTTTTATTTGGCGGCAAGGCAATTTTTGCGATGACGATTTTACTTTAAGGCTTGCGTTAAGGGGAGAGGTTTCTTTAAGAGTAGGCTGGGATAATGTTGATGCGTATATAAATTTTAGAAACAAACTTCAGAAAGATATAAAAGATTGTGTCACTGTTTTCAGGAAATCGTATCACCAAGTATACAAACACGCTGCTTATCTCCGAATGTATGCTCGACAATGGGATGTCTATAGCGAAAAGCCTGTGTGTGTTTTGCGTAGCGTGCAGAATGTTAAAGGCGCTTTGCAGCATTTGGTTGCAGGATTTACCCAGAGTGTGGCTTTGGAGCAAGAAGAGATGACAGCCATCACTAATTTAAAAGCATTGATGAGCGACGATGACAACTGTGGTATTTTTCCACAGGATAAGAAAAAGCTTGCTCTGATCGCTGGCGCTATTGGTTTGTATGAACAATTTTCCAACAATAGAAAAAAGGATACGGCAATTTTTTTTGGTAAGTTTTCAACACATTTGCAATCAGAGCAGTTTTTTGAACGAGCCAATCAAATCTGGTACTGTACTATACTGTAATGCAAAAAGGGGGGTATGGCCTCCCTTTTTATTTAAAACAATGAAGTAAACATAATAAAATATTATACATTTGCGATTTTTTTTGTGTTGAAAACACAAGGGGGGGAACAGATGTAGATAGAGAGAAAAGTGTGTTAAAAAGAAATGATTATGGATAATCATTATTTTTTCATAACAAGAATGGAGGATGCAAATAATGAAAAGTATAATTATCATATGTGCGCTGATGGCACCACAGGTGCATAGCGCTGATCCTACAATAGATAATGAAGATTACCGCCCAGCCAATGATACATTTCTTAGGGAGGATCCTACAATAGATGATGAAGATTACAGCCCAGCCAATGATACATTTCTTAGGGAGGACCCTACAATAGATAATGAATATTACAGCCCAGCCAATGATACATTTCTTGCATTTCTTAGGGAGGACCCTACAATAGATAATGAATATTACAGCCCAGCCAATGCCACATTTCTTGCATTTCTTGATTTGGTGATGCGAACGAATGCTAAGATATGTGTTTTAGAGAATGCATTGATTCAATTTATTAATTATTTTATTGCTCAAAACCCATATACACGGCCTGCTTCACTTTATGCAAAAAAATTGAAGACCGCTATCTGTAAATTGAGTGCTGCTGGCAAAGAGCTTGATATATTCTTTGACGACATTGGTAAAAAATGGCCTGAAATTTATAAAACAGAGAGTATCTCTAGGCTGCGTCGACACATTGATTTTCCAGGTGTGCTCGATCAATTAAACAAGTTTGAGACAAAATTCATGAATTGGTATGAGGGTTTGCTTGCAAAACCGTATCAACACTTAGTTGATTTACAAAAATGCATTTCTCAAGAGAGGAGTCGTACTCCATATGAGGAAGGGTTCAACACTTCTATCACCATACTTGTGCATAGCTATATGTTAGAGGCATTTCATAGAAGAGAGTTGAGCGGAAAATGCCTCTGGAGATTTCGAAACGCTTTGAGCGAAGATGAATCTGTGATTGAGCTAGGAAGAAAAATATTTTGTGCCATACTGTAGCGCCCAAAGAGGAGGTAGCCCAATCCCCTCAACACATTGATGAAATGTAAGGACTATAAAGAGCAAAGTGTGATAACATGTAGCGATAATTATGTGCTTTGTGTACTAATGAAGGATAGAAGATGAAAATAATGAAAAGTATCATCATCGCATGTGCGATGCTTGTTTGCCAGGCGCACAGTGCTGAACAATTAGAAAAGAGTCAGACTATTGTTAGATATGTGGATAATCTTCAGAGCATTTATCTAGAAGGCTGTGATGCTGATCATGCATTGAGAAAATCCCTAAATGTGTTGGTTGAACTTGCGGCAAGGTGTAAGCGATATTCTGATCTTTCTACAAGATTCGGACAAAATAAGCGTGCGAAGGTAGAGGAGTATATGGGTTTTGCGCGCCAGTTATCCACATACACAACTAGTTTTTTAGAAGAGTACAAAGGCTTTACTGACTCAGGAGAAATGATATTTTCAGGTTTATGCGTCCATCATAAGGGCCAAGAAGGTTGGGGCAATTTTCCGAATCCTACCAGACCTAGGAAGACTGCTGGTGGGGCCACTTATTTATGTCAGAAGGCCCAAGATCTCTACAGTGCTTTCCGTAGGTGGGCTTTCCCTACCTTGGATTGTAAGGGAGCGCTGGACGCTGTGCTGCGCGCATTATCAGACGTGCATAATATTAACTGCAGACAGAGCACTACTCTCTCTGCTTTGGAAGAAGAGGTCGATGGAATTGATGAAAGTACGAATTGCTTGCTAAAGACCTACAAAAGTATGATGATTGCCAGTATTAAAAAGTACGACAAATATCTAATGGATGTAGACTGTAGGTTGGGGGAAGTAGAGAGTAAATTTACGTTAGATTCTACCAAGTTCCGCAATACTTTTTCTGTGGTAGAATGCGCTCTACAGGATTTAATTCAGGTAGAGACAATGCTTAATGAGATGCGTTAGCGCGCAGCATTTGCGCACTACTTTGTCGTGAAAAAAACAGAGACTTTCCTTTTTATTGAAAATAATGAAGTGAAGATAACACACACTTATGATTACTAATCTCAATGTGCATGAAATGTAGTGATTATGTGATAAAAAAGGGTTCATTTTTGATTATTTTTTTTAATGTGCCAGTATATACAGATGATAATGACTGTTGAATGCAAGCAGGGCGCACGATGAAAATCATCATGATAATATATGCGATGACTGTGTGTTAAACACAAGGATTAGAAGTGTTGCAATTAGACGACAAAGATGAGCA
This sequence comes from Alphaproteobacteria bacterium bin98, assembly GCA_002238905.1. Taxonomy (GTDB): domain Bacteria; phylum Pseudomonadota; class Alphaproteobacteria; order Bin98; family Bin98; genus Bin98. Next base: position 38,773 of record MPNG01000010.1, read on the forward strand.
AGTACTGGAAAAAAGGTCTGGTCCCCGCTTTTGTGGTTGGGCTGAGGGATCTTATGCTCAGTGCAATGATTCTGTAAAGAGCAAAAGATTGATATCCTCTAGAAATTGATTATGGATCATTCTGCTTTGTGATAATTAAGGAGAACAATGAAAGTAATAAAAAAAATAATGATGATATGCTCCCTGATGGTGCTACAGGTGTACAGTGCAGAGGGTGAGCAAGACTTAAAACTAGTAACGAGTCAGAGGATTGCCAAAGCGTTGATGCGTCTTCGTGCAGACTCTCAAACACACTGTGATTGTGTGGATAAATTAGCGCAACCCGTACATTTTTTGACTAAAGCCGATGATGATATTCTGTGGTTTGTTGATAATTTTAATCTTGATGTAATGTTCGCAGAGAAGGACTGTGATCGGTTAAGGCCATATATAAATTTTATGCACGATATGCGCGCAAAATTAGAACATTTTTATAGCTCTTTCCAAGAATGCAGTGCAGCAGAAAAACTAGCCTTTTCACCGTTCGACTACTATAGCAAAGAAGGTTGGGGTGATTGTACTAACCCCACCATACCTCCGAAAACTACTAATTTCTGCACTTATTTATACAGTCTTTTTAAGACTCCTGTTGGTAATTATGAGAGTGTGAGCGTCGCTATAAACGATATTGTGAGAACCTTAAAAAATCTGCAGTCTATTCTCCGCATAAAGAAAAACCATTGCTCTTCTTTGAACAGAGCGACAGCTGGAATTGGTGAGGGCGCGAATAGCTTTGTACAGACCTATGAAAAGATGATTTCTGGATACACTCCCATTTATAAGAAGGCCATCGCTCCTATAGTCGGTCTGTTGGTGGGCACATTGTGGCAATTGAAAGAAGTAGCGGAAAAGGCAAGTCGTTTTTCTGCTGAAGAAAAGATGTTGCAGCAGGCAATCCAGATTCAGAGTGAGAGATTTATGCAAGAGGGTTTGAATCCGTACCCTTTTTGAATAACGTACAGCTTCAGTTGAAAGAGATTGGCCGCGGGTGAAATTTTCTGATGCAGAAAAAATGCTGAAGAAGGTAAGCCAGATTCAGAATGAAAGAATTATGAATGAGAGCGTGAAGCTGTATCTTTTTCACTTTGTAGTGAAAAAAAGAGGGGCAAGATTTCCCTTTTTTATTGAAAAAATGAAAAAAACATAAGAAAAACGTTCTACACTTATGTTTTTTTGAGCAAGAGATTCTCGCAATGAAAACACTTCTTTATAATATCTGTGGGAGTTAAATTTTCAGAAAAGTGAAATGAGAAAAATAATAAAAACGCTCATGATAATATGTGTGCTGTTTGTGTTCCAGGCGCAAAGCGTAGTTGGTTTGTCCCCGAATTTGTTGTGATACCTCCCCGTAGCTACCATGCGATTCTGATTGTGCGGTAATGTTTGAAAATAGTGACATTATAGAAAAATTCTGGAGAGAGTGCGATTGATCCAGTCAGTAAATATTACTACCGTAGTGCCAAAAAAGGCGCGCTGATGCGGGTGTCAGCAATCTTATTGAGCAATTTATCGCGATGGGTCGTCGGTTTAAACATCAATAAGCACATCGCCATGACTCAACTCATCCTAATAGGCAGTACACCGGTTTTTCTGCATGAAAATGACTGGGAATACAATACAAAAATCCTGACGCTCATATGCTTTTTGTGTTACATATGCAACGATTATCGATCAAGAGGAAGGAGCTATGCTAATATTTTTTGATGATTATGAACAATCATTGATTAAAATATAATTAAGGATGAACGATGCCAATAATGAAAACTATCATGATCATATGTGCGCTGCTTGTGTGCCAGGCGCACAGTGCAGATTGCGATGAACAATCAGCAAAATTAGAAAAGATTAAAAAAAGTAGAAGGATTAGCGTGCGGCTGAGGCATGTTCAGGATAATTATCAAGAATGTTGTGGTTTTGGTGATGAATTGAAGCTATACATGCAAGCGTTGATTCAGTGCGAGGATAATTTTGATGTTTTTTGTGAACAAACCTCAAGAAAGTGTGTGCAAGAGGTGCAAAACTATACACAATGGATGCGCGATATGATCAAGCACACACAAGAGTTTTTAACCTCTTACAATGAATGGATTGCAGCAGAAGAAATGATTGTTGAAAATCTCTGCTACCATAGCAAAGAAGATTGGGGTGCTTTTCCTAATCCCACTAAGGCTATGGCTCTTAATTGCTGCACTTATTTACACAGGAATTTTTTATGCAGGAGTGTTAAGAGACTCTTTTTGGGTTGTCAGACTGTGCAATGCGTTTTTGACGGTGTGATAACAAGATTAAAAGAATTGAGTAATTTGCAAAAAGATCAACAATCTCACCTAAGTCTCTTGGAAAAAGCGGTGGTTGCAATTGGTGAAGATGAGAATATCGTTACTCAGACCTATAAAAAACTGACTATTGCACACATTAACCATTATAGGATTCTCGATGAAAAAAAAGTTCTGTTGCAGGAAACAGTGATTCGATTTTTAGACTTGAGAAAAAGGGTAAACTTGGCTTCTGTAGAAAAAGTGCTGTATGGAGCAAGGCATGTGTAAGGTATGAATGAGATCTCTTAGCGCGCAGCATTTGTGCCACTCAATCAATGATGACAGTCGATAAAAATATTGATTGTTGTGGATATTTTAACTAGAAATCCTTTTGCTATGCGCTGTATAGGAGGAATGAATAGCTCTCTATTCGTTGGAATATATTTTGAGAAAGGAAATGTGAAAAAAGATATTTTTGAATCTAAATTGAACATGCAATATACCTGTTTTTTCCATTTTTTCTGCATAAAAAATCTTATAAATTAATTGGCTGGAATAAAAGTACATATGGTTTTTGTGTTACATATGATGCGATTATGGCTGCAGAAAATGGCAGGATGTGCTAATATTTATTGATGATTATGCATAGTCATTGATTAAAATATTACGGGATGAACGATGCAAATAATGAAACGTCTAATGATCATATGTGCGATGCTTATGTGTCAGGCGAAAAGTGCCTCCCACGATGCACAAGCAGAAAAATTAGAAAATAGTAGAGCGATTAGCATAAGGCTGTGGGGTCTGCAGGACAATTATCAAGACGGTTGTGTTTTGGATGATCAATTGAAGCTATGCATGCAAGCTTTTATTCAGCGCGAGGCAGAGTTGAAAGGTTTGCTTGCAAACAACTCAATCAAGTGTGAGCAAGAGGTGGAGAACCCTCTACAATTGGTTCATAAGATGATCGAAGGCACACAAAAGTTTTTAACCTCTTACGATGCATTGACTGAAAAAGAAGAAATGATTTTTTCAAATATCTGCTCCCATATCAAAGAATGTTTGGGCGACTTTCCTCATCCCACTAAGGGTAGGGCTCTTAATTTCTGCACTTATTTACACAGGAATTTTTTATGCAGGAGTGTTAAGCTACTCTTTTTGAATTGTTTGACTGTGCAAGACATTTTTTCCGGTGTGCTGGAATGCTTAAAAAACTTGAGGCTTTTGCAACCAGAGCAGCAATTTTGCCTTTTTTGGTTGGAAGACGATGTGGCAATTGGTGAAGCTGAGAGTGGCGTTGCGCAGACCTATACACACAATGCCACTGTGCAAATTAAGAGTTACATGGCACTCATTGATGATAAAAAAAATATGTTGGGGAGAGAAATGTTTCGATTGTTAGGCTTTAACAACAGTGTGCATTTGTCTGTTGTAAAAGGTCTGTATGGTGGAAAGCCGCAAAGTCCTGTATGAGATTTCTTAGTGCACTGCATTTGCACCACTATTTTGTAGTGCAAACAAGGGAGGGAGTGCCTACCTTTTTGATTGAAAATAATGATGAACGATGAAAAATCTAGTCCTCATCTGTGCGCTGATTGCGGCACAGGCGCAAAGCGCAAACGATGAATTTATCCAATGTACCGTCGATATGTATTTGTTGGTGCAAAAGAAAGATAAAATATGCAATATCGAGAAAGAAATGATGGCCGGCGTTCTTTTTTTATCTCAAGGGTTTCAACCGGCTGACCTCCCTGAAGAGTTAAGGCAGAATGATAGAGGATATATTGATTTTAGAGAAGAGGTGCGTAAAGAAGCAACAAGCGTTTACAATTATTGCACAGACTTGCGTACAAAAAGAGACATATGCTTTGCTCCATTTGTCTGGATGGTGATAGCAATGTTTCTCGAAATTGACCAGATTTATGCAATAAGAGATTCTAGTGTGGCCGTGTGTAGATACGATGATTGTCACAGTGTGAAAGGAGTTTTGGATGATATTTGTCAATACTGCGAAAATATTTTAGCTTTGTACCAACAGCAGCAAACACATATCGAGTATTTACGAAGCTTTATTGTTTGCAGCCCTCAGTCTGCTGCTGCGCCTACTAATCTTGCTAAGCGTGATGCCACTGATGATTTTAAGAATCTTGATATTTGTCAGCTGTTTTGCGATGAAGAAGCAAAAAAGATGCAAGATTTTCTCACGAAATTTCGCAAGTTTTCGGAATCAGCGGAGAATTTTTCTGATGTGGAAGCAATGGTGTGGCAGACAAAAATTGAGAAAGAGAGATTTTTTGCGTTAGCAAGTGCAGAAAATCAAAGATGGCAATGTATCATACTGTAGCGTCAACAGCTTTGATTACTATTGCTCTTTGTGTATCATTGCTTCAATAAAGATTGTGCGGGAGGGAGATGCATAAAAATATTATGATCATATTGGAACTAACTGCAATACAGGTGCAAAGTTCAGGCCATGAGGCAGTAGAGGCAACAAATAGACCGCCTTTGATAGATAAACCTTTGAATAATTTTATCAGAATGCATTATGATACATATAATTGGGAGGGTGGAATCATTTTCTAAGCAGAGAGTCTAAGGAGTATTCTTGAAAGCGAAGATTTTCCTCTGAACAATTTGGAAAAATTACATTGAAGCGGGTAATCTAATAGGTATCAACTTGCTTCGGCGTGTAGCAAGTATGCCAGTGTTGATTTTGGAAATCACAAAGCAAAACTATATGGAGGAACAGCCTCTCCGCTGATGGTGCGACTACGCAGGAACAGGTGGAACTTTTTAGGGCACTTACAGGCGCATGTTGATGTGCAAAACGATCTTCAGAAAGCGTTCACTCATCAAAACGCTTGTTGATCAGAAGTTTGGTGATGGGAGTGATAGGGTTTGCTAGGATAAAGTTATTGAAAATATTGGCGCTTATACGCAATATCTCGATAGTAGAAAAACTCTGATAAATCAATGCTTCCAGAAATGTCAAGAATATTTGGGAAAATTCAAGATGACTGCTGCAGACTGCGCTTCAAAACAGAGGTATGCTACACGGTTATGCCAAAAATAAGGAAATGTGAAAAAAGATATTTTTTAATCTAGATTAAACATGAAATATACCTGTTTTTACCATTTGTTCTGCATGAAAAATCTTATGAATTAATTGACTAGAATAAAAGCACTCATATGTTTTTTTGTGTTCCATATGAGGCGATTATGGCTATAGAAAGGGGGGGGGATGTGCTAATATTTGTAGATGATTATGATAATCATCGACAAATATTACTAAGGATGAACAGTGCAAATAATTAAACGTCTAATACTCATGTATGCGATACTTGTGTGCCAGGCAAAAAGTGCAGAGTATAATCAACCACCAGAAGCATTAGCAAAGAGTCAGGAGATTACTAGATGTTTGCTCGATCTGCAGAAAAATTATCAAAACAGTTGTGATTGTGGAGAGCAATTGACGCAAGCCATACATTTTTTGGCTAAAGAAAATGATGATATTTGCGGGATTGCTAAGCGTTTTAATCTTTCTGAAATATTAAAAAAGCAGGATTTTGATTATGTACAGTCATATATAGATTTTATGCACGATATGACAGAAAAACTAAAAAGTTTTTTAAGGTCTTTCCAAGAATTCAGTGCAGCAGAAAAACTAGCCTTTTCACCGTTTTACTATCATAGTCAAGCAGATTGGGGCACTTTTCCTAACCCCACCAGACCGCAGAGTACTAATTTCTGTACTTATTTATACAGGCTTTTTGTGACTCCTCGCTATAATTTTGATAGCGTGTGCGTCGCTCTGCACTATCTGAAGATAAGTTTAGAATCGTTTGAGTCTTTGCAAAAAAAGAAAGAACACGCCTTCTCTTCTTTGGAAAGCGCGATAGCTGGAATTGGCGTAGGTGCGAATCGCTATGTGCAGACCTACGAAACGATGACCACTAAACACATTACCGTTTACAGGGAAAATATCAATCCTAGCGGTGCGATCTGGCAAGCCATATTGGCGGAATTGGAAAAAGGTACTCAAAGAAGGTCTTTGTTTCATGGAGAAAATATTCTGAAGAAGGTAAACCAATGGAGGCTTGAAGCGGTATCCTTTTGAATAACGCATTGCTTCCTTTGCATGATGAAGCAAAAGTTCTGTATGGTTTTTCAAGAGTGTGCAAATGGATATGAGATCTTATTGCATATCATTTATGCACCATTTGTAGTGAAAAAAGGGGGTGAATGTGCTAGCATTTATAGACGCTTATGAATAATCATTGATTGAAAGATAACTAAGGATGAACGATGCAAATAATGAAACGTCTAATGATCATATGTGCGCTGCTTGTGAGCCAAGTGCAAAGTGCAGAGTCTGATCAACAATTAGAAAAATTAGAAAAGAGTAGGAGGATTGCCCAAGAGTTAAAACGTCTTCAGAGATCCTATCAATTAAGCTGTCAGTTTGGGGATGCATTGGCGCAAAACATACATTTTTTGTTTAAAGCCGATGATGACATTATATGGCTTGATGATAATTTTGGTCTTTCTGAAATTTTCGATCAGGATGAGTTAAAGCAGTTAAATCCATATATAGATTTTATGCACGGTATGAGAGAAAAACTAAAAGAATTTTTAAGATCTTTCCAAGAATTCAGTGAAGCAGAAAAACTAGCCTTTTCACCGTTTTACTATCATAGTCAAGTAAATTGGGGAACCTTTCCTGATCCTACCATACCTGAGCCTAAAAAGATTACCAGTTTCTGTACTTATTTATACAGGATTTTTGTGACTCCCCGCGATAATTGTAAGTCTGTGTTATCCGCTATGAAGGGTGTGATAGCAAGCTTAAATCTGTTGCAGACTATTCAAACACAGAATGAACAACATTTCTCTTCTTTGAAAAGCGCGACGACTGGAATGGGCATAGGTGAGAATTGCGTTGTGCAGACCTACGAAATGATGATCCCTAGCTACATTGCCGCTTACAGGGGATGCATCGCTTATAGAGAGGGTCTGTTGAGTAACGCATTAACTTTATTGAAAGAAGAGTTGAAGAAGGTGAAGGATTTTTCTGATGCAGAAAAGATGATGAATACGACCATCCACAATGAGAGAATGTATGACAAAATGAGGCATTGATCCCGCATCCTTTTTTCTTGACTGGAATACAACGAACATCACAGTTTTATACTCACATGATTTTTAATCGACTCTAGCTGCAGAAAGGGGAAAAATGTGCTAGCCTTTGTAAGTGATTATGAATAATCACTGATTTAAGTATAACTAAGGATGAACGATGCAAATAATGAAAAGTCTAATGATTATATGTGTGCTGACTGTGTTTCACGCGAAAAGCGCAGAAGTGCTGCGATTAGATGACAAAGATCGTGCCAATATTGGTAAAAAAGGTATGGTCTCAACTGTTTTGTCGGATGAAATTCTGCTCCAGGAACCAAGAGAAAGACTTACGCAATTGGGCGACAAAGATACAAGATTTTCCAAAACTATTGAGCGTGTTGTTCGCACACACGTTGTTCAAATGCAAGAAGAAGTATGCGTCTTGATGGATTGGTTGGGTGAGGTTGTGATCCAGGCGCCAAGAGAAAGATTGGATCAATGCACCAGTATTGCCAACCCTCTGAGGCACGTTTCGCAAATGCAAGAAGAAATATGCTGTTTGGTAGGTTGGCTGAATGAGGTTTTGTGCCCAGGTGCCAAGCGCACGCATTCTACAATTGGGCGGCGAAGATAACGCAAGTACTTCCAAACTTCTGAGGCGCGTTTGGCAAATCTATGAAGAAATATGAAATTTGAAAGATAGATGGAATTGTGACATTTTTTCTTTTTTAAACACAAGACAATCTGAAGATAGTTTTTCAATATTAAGCAAGAATAATGTCCGGGATCATCCTCTAGCGCAGCCAGAACGTCTCTTTTATTTGGAAAACGCGCTGTCTGAAATTGGCGAAGATGCGAGTTGCGTTGCGCGCTACACATCCAAGATTGTTGCACACATTGACCTTTAGAGATCGCTCATCGCTGAAAAAGAAAGTTTGTTGTCGCAAACATTGAATCAATTTTCATCCTTTGTCTGAAGCGAAAAACGTGTTGTATGGTTGAAGGCACACGTGTTATGAATGAGATCTTTTATCGCGCAGCATAAGAATTCAGTTTCACCCTATGTTTTTCTGTGTGATCAATGTGCATGAGAGGTAGTGATTATGTGAGCTCTCTCCTTTTTTACATTTATTGATGATAAAATCATTTAGTATTTTTTTAAGTTTTTAAAATTTATCAATTACTGTTGATGATTTTTTAATGCAGTAAGTACATATGATAAAAAAAATAAAAAGGATAATCATTCTATGGAATCTCACTGTTTTGCAGGCGCAAGGTGCAGTAGGTGGACCAAATATAGAAAATTTGCATGTATATCTTAGAGGTGTTCTGGCAGGACATGATGCAATATGTTCTGTGAGGGATAGATTGATAGACTGCGCGGATTTCTTATCTAAACACAATGATCATAAAAATATTACTTCAAGATTAAGTCGGGATAGTGCTGATGACTGTATAAAGAAAAGAGACAATCTGCAAGGATACACAGAGCACTTTATAAATTTTTTGAACCAAGTGCATGAAGAAGGAGAAGAAAATATTAGCGCTATGCGATCCGTGGAACGAGAGTGGAATGGCGATCAAGAAAAAGAGGCCGTGTTTCAGGAGTATCTATTTACTGATGTGAAAGATGCTCTGAAAAGTTTGAATCAAGGATTTAGGCAACATGTATCTTTGGCAAAAAAACAGATGCAATACCTCAATGATTTAGAAACATTTATGACTGGTTTGTATATTTTGCCAGGTGAGCGAGAAATTTTTGATATCATTAAGCACCATCTTTTCCCGTATAGGCACCATGTAGAGGAGCGAGAAAAGAGGATGCAATTATATCACCAGAACTTTAAAAAATATTTGAAACACGAGAATATTTTTATTAAAAAATCTTTGCGCGTAGAGATGTTTTTTTCTGAATCGGAAGGTTCTGCAGAATACGGAGCACACAGAGTAAGTTTGCACGTATATCTGAGAGGTTTTTTGGCAGAATATGATGCACTATGTGCTGTGAGGAGTAGATGGATAACCTGCGGGGATTTCTTAGCTCAACACAAAGAGCATGAATATATTACTTCAAGATTAAGTCAGAATCGTGATGCTGAATATCACTATCACATAAAATCGCTGCAAAGATATACAGTTTGGTTTACAGATTTTTTACACAAAATTCATAAAAAAGTAGCAAAAAATGTTAGCGCTATGCGAGCCGTTGATCGAAAGTGGCATGCTGATCACACAAAAGAATCTGTGTCTCAGAAGTATAGACTTATTGATGTAAAAGATGCTTTGGAGATTTTGAATCAAGGATTTAGTGAGCATGTGGCTTGTGTAAAAAAACATCTGGTACACGTCGATCATTTAGAACACTTTAGTGATTCCACATTCCCTCTTGCTCCAGATGATCTAGCAGAGTTTGCTATCATCAAGAGAAATGTTCGCCCATATAGGATATGTGTAGAGAAGCAAGAAAGAGATCTGGAACTATATCACGATAACTTTCAAAAATATTTGCAACTCGAGAAGACTTTTTTTAGAAAATCTTTGTGCGTAGAGACATCTGATTCTGCAGGGAGCATAGAGATGTTTGAAGAGGAGGTTTGTACAGAATGCAGTCAATACAAATTAAGTTTGCACGTATATCTTAGAGGTTTTTTGGAAGCCCATGATGCAATATGTGTTATGAGAGGTAGATTGATAACCTGCGGGGATTTCTTAGCTCAACACAATGATCATGAAAATATTATTTCACGATTAACTCAGGATGGCGCTTCTGAATATAAAGATAAAAGAAAAGAGCTGCAAAAATATATAGTTTGGTTTGCAAATTTTTTGCACGAAACGCATAAAAAAGAGGAAGAAAACGTTATCGCTATGAGATCCATTGATCGAGAGTGGAAAGTTGATCACAAAAAAGAGGCTGTGTCTCAGGGTTGTATATTTACTGGTGTGCAAGATGCTTTGGAATGTTTAAATCAAGGATTGAGTGAGCAAGGAGAAGATGTGAGCGCTATGCGATCCGTTGGTCGAGAGTGGGCTGTGTCTCAGGACTGTATATTTACTGGTGTGCAATATGCTTTGGAACGTTTGAATCAAGGATTGAGTGAGCATGTGGTTTGGGCAGAAAAACAGATGCAACATCTCGATAATTTAGAAAAATTTATTAATGGCATATTGTATCTTTCTCCAGATGATACGGCCGTGTTTAATATCATCAACCAAAACCTGCTCAAGTATAAGATTCATGTAGAGGAGCGAGAAGAGAGGATGGCACTATATCGCCATAACTTTAAAAAATATTTGCAATTCGAGAATACCTTTGCTCAAAAATATTTTGGTATAGAGAAGCCTTATGAAGAGAGGTGCTCTATAGATGAAGAACGTTGGAGAGCAAAGAGGCAGAAAAGATATTGCTGCACTATACTGTAGTGCAAAAAAATAAGGTTATACCCATCCTTTATTTTATTGTCCTTGTTTTGTGCATGTGCACGCGCTTTGGTGTTGTGAATTACCGCTTCACTGATAAAAAAGTTTTCATAGTTTGCATTCTTGACGATAGAATTTTTGTTTTTTTAAAAAAGTGCTACACTGTCTCAATGGCTTTTTGTCACTATTTAACCAGTAAGGAAGAGATATGAAAAATATAATACTCATATGTGCGCTGATTTCGTCACAGGCGCAAAGCGCAGTAATAAAAATCGACGATCCCATTATAGAACAACATCTTAAGGGTTTTGTGCAAACACACGCCGCATGCTCAAGATTTGTATCCGTTGTGATTGACAATGTGCGTTTATCTGAAGATGACACAGTGAAAAGCAGTGTGCAAATGTTTAGGGAATTTTGTGATAGAGAATTGTCTTACTGCCTAAACCTAGTGGAAGAAGTGCAGCCATTCGTTCAGCAATATTTTCTTGTTCACGAAGAAGAGGGCGACTTTCAACAGTATAAATACGTTGAACCTGCTGCTGCAGAGGGTGTCAGTGTTATGCCAAACTTCAAAGAGTGGGAGGCCTTGCAAGCAAAGCAGAAAGAGCATGGCACTGCTTTAATGAATGTTTTTGCAACGAGAGATCTTGTTGACGGTCAGCTGTATAGTAGTAAGCTTGCAGGCTACCTTGAAGGTGTTGCTAGGTTGGGGGAGTATTTTCAAGGGTTGTTGGACGATCTGGCTGTGGCGAAACAAAAGAGTGATCGTATGGCTGAGATTGTGCAGGATTCTAAGTGTTTTATTCAAACACATGCCGCACTATCAGAGTGTGTGTCAGTCGTGTTTAAGAGTGTATCTTCATCTGAAAATTACCTAGTGATGCGGGCTGCGCAAAGATTGAGGCCGCTTTGTGATTGTGAATTATCTGAATTAGGGGAAATAGTTAAAAAATTTCCGTCACTCATTCAGGAATGTGCGGCTGTTCACGAAGAAGAAAAAAGCGCTCCTCAAGATGGTTGCGTTGTGCCTGATGTTGGGCAAGAATTCAATGTTGCTCCATATATCCAAAAGTTGAATGGCTTGCAAGCAAAGCAGAGACAGCACGTCACTGCTTTAACCGCAAAGTTTGAGGGTGATTTATCATGTTGTTTTGACCTTGGAAGATATTTTGACTATCTGTTTATGTTAGGCTCTTATCTCGAACGGTTGTTTGAAGATCTGGCTGTGGCGAAAAAAGAGAGTGAGCATATGGTTGTGGTTTTGCATGATTTTGCGCAAACACACAGAAAAATCAAAGATTGGGGAGCGAGAGTGTTTGAGTATATGGATGGTGTGCCTAGGGG